>NZ_CP150207.1:2540000-2840000 GCF_037969765.1 Paenibacillus sp. FSL W8-0186
GAGCTTCCCCGGGAGGTCTACCGGGCCAAAGGCGTGTTGAGCTTCTCCGACACGTCCAGCCGTTTTTTGTTCCAATATGCTTACCGTGAACCGGATTATTTGAAAATAACGCCTCAAGGCAATGTGCCGGATGTCGTCGTGTTCATTGGTGAGCATTTCGATAAAAACAAGCTGGCAGACCAGCTTCGCGAGCTGGAGGCATGATCTCTCTGAGTCCAGCCAATATTTAGCAGATCGTCCTGCTTCGTTTCATTTCACCGTCTTCCTGGTTAGTGTAATAAAGAGTTTGTTCGCGGATACTACATCTTCAGGAGGGAATAGGACTATGATTCAGGAAAAATACAGGGAATGCATCCAAGCTTGCCTAGAGTGCATGAATGCATGCAATTACTGCTATGTCTCCAGCTTGAAGGAATACGATTTGGCGATGCTGCGGGAATGTATACGACTTGACCGGGAATGTGCGGAGATCTGTTCTTTTGTTGCAGAAGCGCTATCGCGCAGCACGCCTTTTGCAAAAGAGCTCTGTGAACTGTGCGCGAAAGCCTGCGATGCTTGCGCAGAGGAATGCGGAAAGCACGAACATCATCATTGCAAGCAATGCGAGCAGTCATGCCGCAGGTGTGCGGAAATTTGCCGCGGTATGATTACGGCAGCCTAAAGCTGGGGATAAGGCGGGAGTCCGTTCGGTTTATCGGTGGATTTTTCCTGTAACGTTGAAACCTTCCGGACCCCCTTTGCGTCAGAGAGGGCAGAGGTGATGACTAATGATGAATCCAAAATTGAAGCTGACAGCTGCGCTCCTGTTGTCCGGCTCGCTGCTCCTGGCCTCCTCGGCAGCTGCCTTCCAGGACGTCGAGGGAAGGGACACGGCAATTACGAAGTCTCTGCATGAAAGGGGCATTATCCATGGCATGACCAAGGAGAAATTCGCGCCGAAAAGCCAGCTTACCGGGGCGCAGGGTGTGCGAATGATCGTGCAGGCGCTGGATTTGAAGGGCAAAAGCAAAGCCAGCCCTGGCGTAAAAGGCGGTGCGGCGTTCTGGTATTCCGAGTCGCTGCAGATTGCCAAAGACAACGGCATTCAATTGCCCGCGAATTTCAAGCCGAATGAGAAGCTGAGCCGCGAAGCTTTTGCCAATATGCTCATGCAGGGCATAGCTGCGACCGGCAATTATCCGGTAATTATGATGTATGTGAACATCGCCGATTCGGATCAGGTAAATCCGGATTACATGAGCAACATCCAAACGCTGCTGCTGACGAAAATTGCGTCGCTGGATGACGACGGAAAATTCCATCCCAAAACGCCGATTACCCGAATTGAAGCCGCCCGCCTTGTATACCAAGCCGCTGAGTTTGTTCAGCAGCATAAAGACAACGTTATTCCGGACAAAGACGACGACCAGCAGTTGAACCAGGTTTCTTATCAAACCGAGAAGGTGAATGACCAGGTGAATAAAGTCGTCCTAACCCGGGCGAATCAGCCTCATCCGGGCTATGGCATTGCCGTAGCCAAAATTGAGTTCAAGGCTAAGACCGCGGTTGTATATTACGAGCTGTTATCGCCAGACCCTGGCAAGTTCTACCCGCAGGTCATTACGGATTCCAAGACGGAAACGTATGTATCCAGCCAATATGAAGTGGTTATTAAACCGCTGAAAAAATAAAAACAAGGGGCAGCCCTAAGCCATTTTTGATGGCTCCGGGCTGCCCTTGTTTTTAGAATTATTGATTCGGAGATAGCGCAACACGTATAGATGTAACAGGGATGTAACATGGATCAAAACCTATCGGACCTGAGGAAGTCTCGATTACCGTATCGCGGTGGCGCTAACGAACCTAAGAGGCGCTAACTGGCTCGAATCAAACATTCTGAAATTGTAACGAACCCTTGTATCCTTATTGGCCTCATAACCACGCAAAGATAACGCATTTGAGTCAAATAGCGGTATATAGATTCGTTACAACCGGTACTATGCCGAAAATGAGGGATTAGCGTGCTCAAGATTCGTTAGGCGAAGCCGCCTTCTATTGATGCAGATCCCAGTGTGTTTACCGGCAGGTTAGGGCAGGTAGATCAGGTCAGTTTTACTCAGCTTAAGCCAAATTGGTTCATCTCAGGATAGTTCAGGACTAGTAAGTTCATACCATGTTAATTCTGGCCAGGCTAGTAGTTTAGCTCGGGTTAACCGCTGCCCGCGTAGCCGCCGCACCTGCGTGCTGTGGAAGCGGCTCTGATGTCGCTTCTTCCGCTGCGCCCAGCTGCAGGCGATACATTTGATAGTATCTCCCGCCTAGGGCGAGCAGCTCTTCATGGGTACCCCGTTCCACGATTTCGCCTCGATGCAGCACGAGAATTTGGTCGGCGCTGCGGATCGTCGATAGGCGGTGGGCGATGATGAATGTCGTACGGCCGCGCTTAAGCACTTCTAACGCGGACTGGATCAGCGCCTCTGTCTCGGTATCGATATTGGCCGTCGCTTCATCCAGAATCAGGATCGCTGGATCGAAGGCCAATGCTCTGGCAAAGGAAATCAGCTGCCGCTCTCCGGCGGATAGTGTGCTTCCTTTCTCCACTACGGGCTCATCGATGCCTTTAGGCAGATGCTGCAGAATACGCGTTGCGCCTACATCGGCCAAAGCCTTTTCAACGCTAGCCCGGCTGATCCGCTCGTCACCGAGGCTTACATTCGAAGCGATCGTACCCGTAAATAAGTACGGGTCCTGCAGGACGATGCCCATATGCTGGCGAATCCATTGCTTCGGCAGTTCGGTGACATTCTGGCCGTCAATCGTAATCGTTCCCTTCTGAGGATCATAGAAACGGAATAGCAAATTGATGATCGAGCTTTTGCCTGAGCCGGTATGCCCTACCAAGGCGACGGTCTGCCCTTGCTTTGCCTCAAAATTAATATTTTTGAGCACGTAATCCTTCTTGTAGGCGAAGGAGACGTTTTTGAACTCGACATTCCCTTTGTAGCGCGGCATTCCGCCGTCAGTGACAGGCTCGCCAGGCTCATCCATCAGCTTGAATACGCGGCCGGCGGACACCATGGATGAGTCCAGCGCCGCAAGCTGATTGACCATGCCGGTAATCGGCTGAAATAACCGGCCGAGCACATCCACGAAGGCGTACAGCACACCAAGGGAAATAATTCCTGCTCCGGTCAATTGAGCCGAGCCGAAATACCATAGGACGATCGCAAACGACAAGCTGCGGATGACGTTGACGAGATTATGCGAGGTCAAGGCATTCAGGTTGAGCATCTTGTTTTGGTGCTTCATGTAATCGTTGTTCAGGTTTTCGAATTCTTCCTTGGTTTGCTCTTCGCGCCGGAATATCCGGATGATCGACATGCCTTGAATCGATTCGTTGATTATTGCGTTGATTTCGCTCAGCCGCGAACGGATGATGGTGTTGTATTTGGTAGCAAATTTTCGGTAGAGCACAACCCAAATCCAAATGACCGGCACGACGAAAAGGCATATGAGTCCCAGCCTGACATCGAGCAGGAACAGGGCTACGTACACCCCCAGCATGTTTATCACGCCCGAGAAGAAATTGGAGAGAACGGCGATAAACAAATCTTTGACCGCCTCGGTATCGTTCGTTACCCGAGAAACGACCTTGCCAGCCGGCAGGTTGTCAAAGTAGTTGACTGGCAGGCGCTGAATATGGCTATATACATCAACGCGTAGCTTCTGAATGACCTTGTTTGCGGAAGATTGCAGCCAGTAGGTTTTGCCGAACTCCATGACGATGCCGACCGCCAGAAAGGCGAAATACCAGCCGACCAATGTCAGAATGCCGGGAACTTCCGGTTGATAGAATGCGAATAATTCCGTTTTTGTCAGCTTGACTGCCGGATACTCGGATTTGTTCCCGTTATAATCAATGGTCAGCATGCCATCCTGAAAACGGCGGTCCCCGCTTGGGTTTGCCACAGGCTCGTCAATGAAGACGAAGATCTTGCCCGTCTGCAGAATACGAACCTCCTGGCCTTTGGCTTCTTCAGCGGCAAAGCGGTCTCCGCGCTTGAAGTAACGTCCATCATAAGAAACAGTTTCTTTGCCGGGCCCGGATGTCTCGTAAAAAGGCCGCTCGATCGCCAGCATGTGATCATCGATCATCGAGCGGGCGATGAAGGGGCCGGCCAGATCGGCGGCAACGCCGATCGCCAGCATGACCAGGGCAAGGATAAATGTATTTTTTGCCGTCAAGGCGTATTTAAACAATGCTTTACCTGTATGTGTATGCATGAGGATTAGGACACCTCCCCGTCAAGGTTGGATTCAACCTGTTGACGCTCATATTGTTCGCGGTACCAGCCATTCGCCTGAAGCAGCTCCTGGTGTGTACCTTGCTCGATAATGCGTCCCTTCTCCAGCACGACGATCCAATCGGCATGCTCCACCGCGGATAGCCGGTGAGTGGAGATGAGCGTGGTTTTGCCAGCACGCTTGCTTCGGATATTGTCGACGATTCGGGCTTCCGTACGGGCGTCAACGGCCGAAAGCGCATCATCGAGAATTAGGATTTCCGGATTGGCGATAAATGCTCTTGCCAGCGATACCCTCTGCTTCTGTCCTCCGGAGAGGGCCACGCCTTTCTCGCCAACCAGCGTATCCAGCCCGTCGGACAAGGTTCCCAGATCCTGATCGAACGCAGCGGTACGAATCGCTTCCATAATCTTGTCATCCGAAGCGTCCTTGAGGCCAAATTGAATGTTCTGCCTAACACTCTTTGAGAACAGAATCTGTTCCTGCGGGACGTAACCGACCCAGCCATGGAGTTGAGAAAGCGCGATATTTTGAAGCGGAATGCCGGAAATAGTCAGTTCGCCGGTTCCTAACGGATATTCGTGAAGCAGCTGCTTCAGCAGCGTAGATTTGCCGCTGCCGGTACGCCCGACGACGCCAAGCGTCTCGCCGCGGTGAATCTTCAGATGAATGCTGTCGAGGTTAACCTGCGCCGAAGTCGGGTATTGAAAAGTGACATTATTAAACTCAATGGTATCGGGATGATCGACATGGACCGGATCGGCTGCGTCCTCGACGTCGGGCTTGACGTTCAGCGTCTCGTTCACCCGGTCGAGGGAGGCGCCGCCGCGCTGCATGATATTGATCAATTCGCCGATGGCAAACATCGGCCAGATCATCATACCGAGATACATATTAAATGATACGAGGTCGCCTAAGGTCAGCTCGTTATGAAACACGAGGTATATGCCATAGGTCAGGCCGATGGCGTAGCTGAGCCCAACGCAGAGCCGTATCGTTGGCTCGAAATAGGCATCGACCCGTGCGACGGCCAGATTTTTGCGGTACACGTCGTCGGTAACGTCCTGGAACCGCTTCTCATCAAGCCGCTCCTGTACATAGGCGCGTATGACGCGCACACCGGCGACCGATTCCAGCACCTGGTCATTCATATCGCCAAACGCATCCTGAGCCAGCGTATAGCGCTGGTGGATGATGCGGCCGTAAATCATCATGGCCAGAGCGATGAAAGGGAGCGGAATGACCGCGGCCAGCGTCAGCTTCCAGCTGATGAGCGTGCCCATAGCGATAAAGATGACGGACAAGTAAGCCGTCGAGTCGGTTAAGGTCAGCATGCCGAAGCCGGCCGTCTGGGCAACGGATCTCAAATCGTTCGTTGCTCTTGCCATGAGGTCCCCGGTACGGCTCCGTTCAAAGAACGGCGGCGTCATCCTCAGCAAATGGTTCATAAACCGCGTGCGCAGCAGCCTTTCAATCAGATTGGAACCGCCGAACAGCTTGTGCATCCATATGTAAGTCATGTAGTAAATGACGATGAGCACGCCGACAATCAGCAGAATATATTGCGTTAGCGACTTCCAGCTAATGGATCCGTTAACGATGTCGTCGATTGCTGCACCCAGCAGCCGGGGCGGAAGCAGCTCGATAATCCCGGCGACAATCAGCAGGATCAATCCGATCGTGTATCGCCTTTTTTCTCGCCGGAAGAACCAGCCTAGCTTTTGAAGAACGGAAAACATGAAGGTTTCCTCCTATTCTTTAAATCATGAATTTTTAAGTCATTCTTGAGGCAGCCCCTACAGGCGACTCTATTGGAAACCGCAAAAAAGGCATATCGTCCGTAAACGATATGCCTTGAAGACCAATAACATATAACGCGTACGCTGCTATCACAAAGTGAAGCAACCGCAGCTGTATAGCATTGCCTATACCCGTTAGAAGACGACGGGGACAGTTCGCGAATATAATCCAGTCCAGCCTGCAGGGATTGCTCCGGTATTCAGTTGTAACTTGTGTCCGTTATCAAGTGCAGGAAAATGATTAACAATTAACACCGTGCTCACCCTTTCATAGTTTGGTAATTAATGCAAATGAGATCTCGTATGCTGTTGAGTTTAACACCGCTTTCTTGCCGCTGTCAATTTTTATTTTGGCAATTCCATCAGGATTGGTCTAAAATAAGGAGAAGATAGGAGGGGGATCGATATGATCAACGTTACAAAAGAAGCGGCCGGCTGGTTCAAAAACGAACTTGGCGTACAAGAGGGTCAGGCGATCCGCTTTTTTGCGAGATATAGTGCCGGAGGAACCATTCACCCGGGATTTGCGCTGGGCATCGGCATTGAAACCCCGGTCTCGCCAGGTGCTGTCTCTGAGGTAGAAGGGATTACGTTCTACATGGAAGACAAGGATTTGTGGTATTTGAAGGGATACAATTTGAACGTAACATATGACCAGAAGCATCATGATATCGAGTATGAGTACGAAACGGCCGAGGCATAAGATTAGCGGATTAGGATAGGCCCGCAAATTTCCTTGGCGAGGACTCTAAAAGGACAAGAATAAGCCCTGAAGCGTGAGATAACGGCTTTTAGGGCGCGAGGTGAAAGAGGATCAGCTGCTGGTTCGGACAAGAAAAGGCCCGTCTAACGGGCCTTCGCTTTGTTATTACGGCTGATTATTTGTGAAAATGCTGTCTTCCATAGCGAATTCGAAGTCCTGGATATCGAATACCTGAACGGGAACCTCCGCTTCGATGATGCGGCGGATCAGTTCCAGCTGATCCGTCAGGACTGGGGCGCTTTCGCGCTGTGCAGTCAGCACGATTTCGGTCTCGATCGGATCGAGGAATTCCCCGTATTGCTCGTTATCAAGCGCATTGACCACCGTCCATGAGACGTTCTCGCCGAACAGGATGGAAGGGCTCTTGGCCCAGGGAATATTCAAGGCTCGTTCCAGCTTTTTGCGGTTGAGCGGTTCTTCCAGGTAAGCTATTAACTCATTGATTTTATTCTTAACATGCAAGTTATCGGCTGGATCATGCATGAGAGGTTCGGGACTATTCTGAAATTCGTAAAGCTCCATGACGGTGGTGTAAGGTACAATATATTCTACTGGCGCGCCGGGCGCGAGTAACTCCCCATAAATGGCCACCATCACGGCTTCAATGACAAATCGACGTGACATGGTTATCCTCCTACAAACGGTTGCTGCTCTTGTCGACTGCCGCAAGCGATCGCTCGTGGCAGGGACATATTACTAGGGAGTATATCACAACATGGATACAAATACAGCTTGATCGGCAAAAAATGAATGACGAATGGAGGAAGGTTATGCCTGAATCACAGAAACTGCAGCGGAACGAAGGCTTATCTGAAAGCGTCCTTGCCTGGATTAGGGGGCAATGCGGGGGAAGCTGGAACATTCGTGATGTCCGGCCCCTGCTAGGGGGAATCTCGTCTGCCGTATACGAGCTGATACTGGAGAAGGGCGGGGAGAGCGCCAGATGGGTGCTGCGCCAATATACGGACCGGGTATGGCTTGAAGAAGAACCGGATCTCGTGGCGCATGAGTCAGCGGCGCTTCAAGCCGCGTCAGAGTATGGGATTATGTCCCCCAAATGGATCGCTTCTGATGATGATGGAAGCGGCGGCGGCATGCCTTCCGTCCTCATGTCGCGTTTGCCGGGCGAGGTCGTTCTTATGCCGGCGGACCGGGTAGATTGGCTTCGCGGGCTCGCCCAGGCGCTGGCCCAATTGCATCTTCAGGGAACGAAGACATTTCCTTGGACTTATTTTTCATATATCGATCCAACCCGCTTCAGCATTCCCGAATGGACGGGCAAACCTGACGTTTGGCGGGAAATCGCCCGAATCATTCAGGGGCCGGAGCCAGCGTATACGCCCCGGTTCATTCATCGCGATTATCATCCCGGCAACGTGCTGTGGAAGCATGGGCGGGTGTCCGGCATCGTCGATTGGGTTAACGCCTGCCTGGGTCCGTCAGGAATCGACGTGGGGCATTGCCGGGTGAACTTGGCTCAGCTTCATGGTTCTGAGGCGGCCGACCGGTTCCTTGCTGCCTATCTGGAATGCATGCAGGGCGGGCAGGCAGCGGAATACGATCCATACTGGGATATGGTGACCTTGGCGTGTTACGTTTCAGATGGCCTAGAGGTATACCGCGGATGGATTGATCTTGGTATCACGCACCTGGACGAGGATGTTCTGGCCGAACGACTGGATAAATACGCGGAAGGTCTGCTGCAGGGGCATTCGGCCAGCTTCACGGCTCGTTAATTGCGTAATATGGAATTACGGATATTACAGAATTCGTTTTAGCAGAACAGCATAGAGGGATGTGCGCATCAGTTGAAACATTGGAAAGCTTATTTTACTTTTGTTAAACCATATACGAAATGGATACTGCTCACCTTATTCATCGGCGTGCTGAAGTTCGGCATTCCGTCGATGCTGCCGCTGGTGCAGAAATATGTCGTTGACGATATTTTGCTGAATAAATCGATGGGGCTTCAGGAGCAGGTCTCCCAGTTGATGATCGTGCTTGGGGCAACGCTGTTTCTCTTTGTCATCGTGCGCGGGCCGGTGGAGTATGCCCGGCAGTATTTCGCGCAAATGATCACGGCAAAAATTCTTTTCGACCTTCGCAATAGGCTGTACAGCCATTTGCAAAAACTTTCGCTCCGTTATTATCAGAACACGAAGGTGGGCGAGATCATCTCCCGCTTCATCAACGACGCGGAGCAAACCAAAAATATCGTTGAAGTCGGCATGATGAATGTGTGGCTGGACGCCTTCACGCTCGTCTTTGTCCTTGGGTTCATGTTCTATTTGGATCCGGTGCTGACCCTTGTATCTATCGCGATTTTTCCGCTGTACGCGATCGCGGTCAAGGTACTGTACAAGCAGCTCAAAAAACTGACCAAAGACCGTTCTGCAGCTCTCGCTGGCATCCAGGCGTATTTGCATGAGCGGATCCAAGGGATTTCGGTCATTCGCAGCTTTGCTCTGGAAAGGCATGATCAGGCCAAGCTGGAAGGCGTCAACGGGAATTATTTGAAGAAAGCGCTGGCTCACAGCCGCTGGAATGCCTGGACCTTTGCGATTATCAACACGATGACGGATATTGCTCCGCTGCTGGTCATCGGTTATGGAGGTTATCTGGTGATTCAGGAGAATTTGACGCTGGGTACATTTATCGCGTTTTTCGGTTATCTTGATCGTCTTTATTCGCCATTGAAACGGCTGATTAACTCCTCGACTGTGCTGACCCAGGCATCCGCATCCTGGGAACGGGTGCTGGAATTGCTCGAGGAGCCGTACGATATGGTTGATCAGCCGGATGCTCTCCCTCTCAAGGGAGGGAATCATGGCATAGCGCTCCGCAATGTCTGGTTCAAATATCATGAACGGGACCCTTGGGTGCTTAGGGATATATCCCTTCAGATTCATCCGGGAGAGACGGTAGCATTCGTTGGGATGAGCGGGGGAGGAAAATCGTCTCTTGTCGGGTTGATTCCAAGATTTTACGATATTCAGAAGGGAAGTTTGCTGGTAGGCGGCCGGGATGTGAAGGCGTGGACGATGGAGAGCCTGCGCAGCTCGATCGGCATGGTGCTGCAGGATAATTTTCTGTTTAGCGGCACCGTTCGCGAGAACATACTGTTTGGTAAACCGGGCAGCAGTGAAGAGGAGGTTTATGAGGCGGCCAGGGCGGCGAATGCGCATGAATTTATTATGGATTTGCCGAATGGCTATGACACGGAAGTCGGGGAGCGCGGCGTGAAGCTGTCCGGCGGGCAGAAGCAGCGTATTGCTATCGCGCGGGTATTCTTGAAGGATCCGCCGATTTTAATACTGGATGAAGCCACCTCGGCCCTGGACTTGGAGTCAGAGCATCTCATCCAGCAGTCGCTTCAGCAGCTCTCCAGAAGCCGGACGACCTTAATCGTTGCCCATCGCTTGTCCACGATCACTCATGCGGATCAAATTATCGTCATGAAGAACGGCAGTATCGCCGAACGGGGTACGCACGAAGAGCTGATGGACAAGGACGGGGTTTATGCCCAGCTCTACAGTATTCAGAATTTGAATCCCTAGCATGGCTGGATAGGACTTATTGTCTGTTATTGAAATTGGTTTAAAATCATTGGCTAAGGCATCATGCCAAAAAGCGCCCGTGAAGCATAAAGGCTTCACGGGCGCTTTTGCGCTTAGGAATAGTCTCGAACTTCTTGAGCTTCTACAGCTTGCCGATAAAAAGCGACAAAATGCCAGCCGCGATCAGCGGGCCGACTGGAACCCCGCGGAAGAAGGCTACACCAAGCACCGTACCGATGAGCAAGCCTGCAACGACAGTCGGCTGGCTGCCCATTAGCGCGGCTCCCCGTCCGCCTAGCCAGGCGACAAGCATGCCTACGGCAATGGCAAGCAGGGATTTCCAATGGAAAAAGGAAGACCATATGACGGACAAGGGGATTTTGCCGCTCGCGACAGGGGTCATGACGCCGATCGTCAGAATGATGATGCCCACCGTCAAACCGTATTTCTCCAGCCAAGGGAAGGTGGAATGCAGCTGCAGTACCCGGATCAGCAGCAGGAAAATCATCGCAACTGTAATCGGCAAATTGCTGCTGAAAATACCTAGCGCGGCTAGAAATAGCAGAATAAGCGAGGTGACATCGACTTGGCTCATGGTCAAGCCTCTCCCGATCTGCTGGCTACGATGTGCTCGGCGATCAGCACGCCATGTTTGCGGCCGGTTTCGATGAATACCTCATTGGCGTTGCTTCCAGAGGCGATAACACCGGCAACATACAGTCCGGGCACGTTGCTCTCCATCGTTTCCGGGTCGAAGACCGGCTTATCCGCTTCGCCTGACATCTTGACGCCCGCCTGGAACAGCAGCTTCCGGTCCGGGTGAAATCCGGTAAGGGCCAGCACGAAATCGTTCAAAATTTTCTCCCGGCCAAGCTCGGATTCGATAATGACATGATCTTGGGCAATATCGATAACCCGGGAAGATAGCCTTAGATCGATCTTTCCGCGGTTGACCATGCTTTCAAAGATCGGCCTTACCCATGGCTTGATCTGCTCCGAGATGCTGTCCCGGCGGTACACGATCGTTACCTGTGCTCCGACGCGAATCAATTCAAGCGCGGCATCGACTGCGGAGTTGCTGCCACCGATGATCGCAACTTTCGTGCCCGTGTACGGATGCGCCTCCCGGAAATAGTGGGACACCTTATCCATCTCTTCGCCCGGGATGCCGAGCATGTTCGGATGATCGAAATAACCCGTGGATATAATGACGTTGCGGGCTTGGTATTCCCACTTTTCGCCGCTACGCGTGACCGAATGGACGGTAAAGCTGCCGTCTTCGTGACGGTGGATCGCCGTGGCTTCCTCGTAGGAAGCGATATGCAGATTATAGTGGCGGCTGACTCCGCGGTAATAGGCCAAAGCTTCATGGCGGAAGGGCTTATCGTTAGGCGTGCTGAAGGGAATATCCCCGATTTCCAGCAGTTCCGGCGTGCTAAAAAACTGCATATGCGTCGGATAAGAATAAATGGAATGAACAAGAGAATGCTTCTCCAGTACGAGAACGTGAAGCCCCCGCCGCTGGCATTCTATGGCCGCCGAGAGTCCGCAAGGACCAGCACCGATGATAATAACGTCTTGCATGTGAGTCCTCCTAGTTCGTGAATGAAGTTTGCGTTGGCGCTAGCCGAAACAATACTATCCTACAGGAAATGCTCCTTAATATCCACCTGGAGTCAAGCCCTGTTTAGCGGCAGCCAGGCTAGAACGTCCTGAATGCGCGCATCCCAGTAGGCCCAATCATGATTTCCCGGACCCTCCTCGTAAGTCAAATCAAAGCCGGAATTCCTGCATGCATCCCTGAAGCGGATGTTCTGCTCGTACAGGAAATCTTCAGTGCCGCAGCACTGGTACAGCCGCGGGGCGGAAGCTGGGTCAACCGTCTTGAGCAGATATAATAAATCATTTTCGGTGTCTTTTGGGCCGGCAGGACCGAATATTTGCTCGTAAAGCGACTGATTGTTATTCTCGATCGGGCGTCTCACTTCATCGATCCGGTTGACCGACACGTCCAAGGCGCCAGACAGGCTGGCGGCTGCTGAGAATGTGTCCGGCTTCCTCAAGGCCAGCTTGAAAGCGCCATATCCGCCCATTGACAGGCCGGCGACGAAGGTATCCTCGCGGCGCTGCGACAGGGGAAAAAAGGAACGGCATATATAAGGAAGCTCTTCGCTGATGAAAGTCCAGTATCGTTTGCCGGCAGCCATGTCTGTATAGAAGCTGACATCGACTTGGGGCATGATGACTGCAAGTCCGAGCTCGGCAACATAACGTTCTATCGATGTCCGGCGCAGCCAGATCGAATCGTCATCCGACAGTCCATGCAGCAAATACAAAGCGGGAAAAGGACCGGATACTTCGCTGCCGCCCAATCCGATTTGCGCTTTGGCAGGCTGGGGTAAAATGACCGTCATGGAAGTGGAGAGGCCCAGTACCTCGGAGAAAAAACGGCATTGAATTAAAGCCATGGCATTAGCTCCTTTTACAATTGTTATCAGAGAAATTATAACATTACCTGGCGGAATTCAGGCGATCGAAATATGGGTAAAGTGGTACAATGGAGTTATTATGTTTACTGTACCAGGGAATTAGATAGTTCAAGATGCAGAAGCAGAGGTGGTTACATGGAAGTCCCCTGGAGAAGAAATTTGGTTGTGCTTTGGCTCGGTGTGTTTTTTTGCAGTATGGCTTATTCCATGGTTATCCCCTTCATGTCCTTATTTATTGCCCATGATTTAGGCATTACCGATCATTTGACGATTTGGTCCGGCTTTACGTTTGGCATTACATTTCTGGCAAGCGCGCTAATCGCTCCCTTCTGGGGATCGCTATCTGACAAATACGGCCGGAAGCCGATGCTGCTGCGGGCGGGTTTTGCCCTCTGTCTAGTCTATGTACTGAATGCCTTCGTCAGAAATCCGTTCGAACTGGTCATTGTTCGTATTCTAACCGGTTTGCTCTCTGGTTATGTTCCGTCGGCGATCGCGCTGATTGCGACCAATACTCCGGAGAAGAAGGTAGGATTCTGTCTCGGCATTATGTCAACAGCCGGAGCGGCAGGAGGGATTATCGGCCCGCTCGCGGGCGGCGCTCTAAGCAAATTCGTCGGCTACCGGGAGTCCTTCCTTGCGGCTGGAGCCATCGTGCTTATTCCCACCTTGATCGCCTGGCTATTCGTCCGGGAATACAATTTTGACAAGAACAAAGTCCGCTCCCGTGTTATTGACGACTTGCGCTCTGCTGCCGAGAATCGTCCATTAATGCGGCATTTGACCGTCGTGCTCATCGTTACGGCCTCTGTGATGGTTCTTGAGCCGCTTCTATCGCTCTATGTGCTGCATTTGGGCTCTTCCGCTGCAGATGCTTCCTTCAGCTCGGGTATCATATTCTCGGCGGTGGGGATTTCTACCGTGCTCGCCGCTCCGGTATGGGCCAAAATTGGTGAACGGATCGGCTATCGGAATACGCTGATCATCGGCTTGGTTGGCGGAGGTCTCGGCAATATTTTACAAGTGTTCTTTCACGATATTTTCGGGTTTGGCACGCTGCGTTTCATCTATGGGTTGTTTTTCGCCGCCGTATTTCCCGCCCTCAATGCGCTGATCGTCCAAACGACGGAACCCGAATTCCGCGGCAGGGCGTTCAGTCTCAATCAATCTGCAGGGCAGCTTGGCAATATGATGGGGCCGATTGCTGGCGGGACGTTGGCGGGTTGGATAGCGATTCCCACTGTGTTCGTGATGAATGGGATGCTGCTTGTCGCGACAGCAGTAGCGCTGAAGTTGAATCTAGGGTCGAAGAACAGCCGCCCTGCTGATACAAATTCATCCGTGGGCCATTATTAATTTGAGTTTAACCAGTTCCAATTGGGTTAAATAACCATTAAGGGTGGGTAAATATTTCCAAGATGCCGTATTACCTGAATAAAGGGGAGGAGGATATGGCGATCGACCGATTTATTCTGAAAAAGCTGCAAAGCTGTACCTATCAGCCAATGAGGCAAAATTTGATTCGTTTGTTCCTGATCCGCATAGAGAAAGCTTGGCATGAAGAAGAGGCCCAGAAGCCGGCGTGGTAACCGCCGCTGCTTCGGGCCTCTTCTTCTATTCAACAAAAATCATAATTTGCTGTTGACGAAAATATTAATAGAGAGACAGCGCCAAGGAGTCATATTCGCTCTTGCTGTGCAATATGGCTTCCGAGCCTTCGATTTCAATACTGATCAGGGAGTTCAGGCATTTCTTCAACGCCCGTTTACCATGATTGAATTTGTTCTCCAGCGCGCTGGTCAGCAGCTTGAGGGTCCGCTGAATCGGCTGTTTGCTATCAACGTTGAAATATACTGGGATCTGATTATTCTGAAAGCTAATAAGTATTTTCATGTGAATCACCTCTTAATACAGTGGTTTCATAGTACATATTGTAAAGCAGAAAACTTAAAAACAGATTAAGAAAACATTATAATTCAATTAATCTTTGATGAGGAATATCGAAAAATGGAATGGCTGTTTTCTTTTTTTTCTATTTTAACTACGAAAAAGCGGCCGATAAAGTTTCAAAATAACGAAAAAGTTAAGCTGATTTTCCTATTTTTATGGGTATATTGCAATAGATTTCCAAATTATTCCGAGCATAAATGGTATAAATAGTGTTATGATAGGAATGAAGTTATTACAAAACTGTAAGGAGTGTTTCAAATTTTGGAAAAAAGGGTTAAATATATTGGCTAAAATTTTAGGTATGATCAAACCCTGATAACATTCCTAGGTTAGTAGTACTGATTTCAATCGAGTTAGATAGAGAAAATAGGATTAACGAGTCATACCTGATATTGTTGAGGAGGTGGGCAGATGTTAATTGCGGATGCGTCCCAGAGTGAAATCGTAACACTGGAATCCAAAGAACTGATCTATTTAACCGATCTGCTCGGAGCAGACCGTCTGCTGGGGAAGGAAGGTCCATTTCGCGGCTTTTTGCTCAAGGAGATGGATGAGAATTGGGAGCATGTCCGGGAATCCTTAATTCAGAAAGGTTATTTAACGCCTCGGGGGAGCAAGGATTTGCTGACCGTCCCGATGCATGTTATGTCAAGGCTGGTGGCGGCGTCCCTGGCTGATAAAGCTTGTTGGGTGAAATATCGTGCAGGAACCGAGACGTACGAACAATTTCTACATATTGCGGACGAATGCGTAGTCAAGGTGGAAAGATCAAAGGACAATCCGGCACTGCATCAGCTGGATGAAATTAGCGAGGTCAGAAACGTATGCGGGAGCTTGGCCGGCAAAATGATGTGGAATGCGCATTGCCCGGGAGAGCTGCCTGCGCTTATGCTGTCCAGGCGGCAGTTTGCGGAGGTTATCCGGCAGCTCGATGATTTGGATATGGAGGATGTCATGGTAGAGCTGCTGAAGATCACGGATGATCAAGAGGGGGCCATTTCACTGGCTAATTGCCTGAAGACTCATGTGGCGAAAGGGGACATTCGTTTCTTTGCGTGGAATGGCGATCAGTGGGAATCGCAGCATGCGCAGTTTATCAACAACCATTCGATCAATTGGCTGTTCCGTTCTAGCACAAAGGCGGATGAAGATTGGCTTATTGCTACCCCGACGCAGAAGGGCCAATTCCAGGAGATGCTTCTGCACTGGTTCAGGGAGCCCTGTGAGCAGATTCAAGGAAGTCAGTAGCCGACGTGAGGGAGGGAATTTGTGAGCAGGATAGATGATGAAATCATGGAACTCAGGGAGAGGGTCGATCGTCTGGAGGAGAAGGTCAGGCAAAATGAAGAAGCGCCTGCTCGAGGCAGTTATGTGCGGTGGTTTGTTACCGGCTTTCTCGTTGTGATCGGACTGATGGCAGCGTGGCTCGTTTCCCTCGCCGTTATTCAATTTTTAACGTGGTAAAAAATAAGTCGTTTTAAATCTATTTTGCTTATCCAGTGGTTAAATCACCCCCTGTTTTGGGTAATCTTGAAACAGACGGCAAGGCGGAGCATACAGCGTGGGCCTGCCTCGGCGAATGAACCCAAAATTCTGGTAGGAGTGTGACCTTTATGGCGGAGAAGCAGGGTAATCGACTTCGTTTTCAAGGAAAAACCGCGATTGTTACGGGGGCCGGCTCCGGAATCGGCAAGGCAACCGCTATCAAGCTGGCGAAGGAAGGCGCAAAAGTCGCGCTGTTTGATTTAATAGATGACCGTACGCGCAGCACCGAGCACCAGATTAATGAAATCTATCGGGGGGTGTCGCGTTCGTTTGACGTCGACGTGTCGGATCCGGTGCGAATGGAGCAGGCCGTTAAGGAAGCCGCGGATCATTTCGGACGCATTGATATTGTATTTGCTAATGCCGGCATTAACGGCACACTGGCTCCCGTAGAAGAAATGACGTTCGAGGATTGGCAGCGCACGCTGGGAATTAATTTAAACGGGACGTTTCTAACCGTAAAGCATGCTGTTCCGTATTTAAAAAAGCAGGGCGGCGGCAGCATTATCATCACAAGCTCAATCAACGGGAACGACCGCTTCTCTGGATTCGGCATGTCGGCTTACAGCACGACGAAGGCTGGCCAGGTCGCCTTTGCCAAAATGCTGGCTTTGGAGCTTGCGAAGTTCAAAATCCGCGTCAATGTCATTTGTCCCGGCGCGATTTCAACGAATATCGATTCTTCCTCAGAGGTCAGCGAAGAGCTGGAGGAGATTATCATTCCGGTGGAATACCCGGAAGGTTCGCAGCCGCTCGCGGACGGTCCGGGACAACCGGAGAATGTGGCGGATTTAGTGGCGTTTCTCGCCTCTGATGAATCCGTGCACATTACCGGCGCCCGGATCGTCATCGATGGGGCCGAATCCCTGCTGTAGTTTTAAATCCAAATAGGCACTGGCATTCAATGAACAAGGAAACCCCGGACCGATTCGCACACCGACTCGGTCCGGGGTTTTGTACTGCTGTAGGACAAATGACGCCTGTATGGTAAAATGCTAACAGCACTTTGTACATGAAGGAGAAGAGAATGACAAGGCTTCCTATTGATGAGGTTATTCTGGAGCTTCAGGCCTGTTTGCAGTCTACGGGGACGGCCATTTTGCTCGCGGAGCCGGGAGCAGGCAAGACGACGCGCACGCCGCTTGAACTGCTCCAGGAGCCCTGGCTGGAGGGTCAGGGCATCGTTATGCTGGAGCCGCGGCGGCTTGCCGCCCGTTCGGCGGCGATTTATATGGCCGCGCAGCTTGGCGAGTCCGTTGGCCAGACGGTCGGCTACCGCACGAGAACTGACAGCAAAACATCGGGCCGGACAAGGATTACGGTTGTAACGGAAGGCATTCTGACGCGGATGCTGCAGCATGACCCGGCCTTGATGGGGGTCGGGCTGATTATTTTTGATGAGTTCCACGAGCGGAATTTGCATGGCGACATCGGTCTCGCCTTAGCGCTGCAGAGCCGCGAGCTGCTTCGGGACGATTTGCGGCTCTTGATTATGTCGGCAACGCTAAATCCGGGGCCGTTGTCCGAGCTGTTAGGCGGCGCGTCCGTCATCCGCAGCCAGGGGCGGACGTACCCGGTGGAGACCAGGTACGCGGCAGGGCCATTAGGCCAAGCTCCTTTGGAGCAGGCAGTGGCGCGAGCGGTACGCAGCGCGCTTGAGCAGCACGACGGGAGCTTGCTGGTGTTTTTGCCCGGCGCACGGGAAATTCGCCGGGTGGAGCGGTCGCTGGCACCTGACGTGCCAGGCGATGTGCTCTTGGCGCCGCTATACGGCGCGCTGCCTGCGGAGCAGCAGCAGCGGGCGATAGCGGCAGCGCCGCCAGGCAAGCGCAAGGTGGTGCTTGCCACGTCGATCGCGGAGTCAAGCCTGACGATCGAGGGCGTGACGGTGGTCATAGACAGCGGCTTGCGGCGTACGGCGCTGTTCTCCCCGCGCACCGGCATGAGCCGGCTGGTCACCGTGCGGGCAGCCCGGGACTCCGCTGACCAGCGGCGGGGGCGGGCCGGGCGTACGGCGCCCGGCGTGTGTTACCGCCTCTGGAGCGAAGCGGAGGATCGGCTGCTGCCCGAGCGTACGGCGCCGGAGATGCTGGAGGCGGATCTCACGCCGCTCGCCCTGGAGCTGGCGGCCTGGGGGGCGGGCTCGCCGGAAGAGCTCGCCTGGCTTGATCCGCCGCCTGCGGCGCCTTACCGGCAGGCCGTGCGGCTGCTGCAGCAGCTCGGAGCGCTTGACGGCGAAGAGCGCATTACCGGGCATGGGCGCAGGATGGCCGAGCTTGGGCTGCATCCGCGTCTGGCCCATATGCTGCTGAAGGCGGCGGATTTGGGACTGGGCCGGCCGGCCTGCCGTCTGGCCGCGCTTCTGGAGGAGCGCGATTTGTTCAGAGGAGCGGCTGGTGCGGGTGAAGACAACGATATCCGCAGCCGGCTGGCTCTGCTGATGGGGAAGGAAAGATTGTCCCGGAGCACGGGAGTCCCGTTGCTTCAGGCGGACGAACGCGATCTTCAGCGAGTGGCAGCCGTTAGCGTCCAATATGAGCGGAGGCTTGGGATCAAGGAATTAGCGCAAGCGGGAGAAGAGCAATGGTTTGAGGCTTGCGGCCTGCTGGTGTCGTTTGCATATCCAGACCGGATCGCCAAACGCAGAGTTGATGGCAGATATTTGCTGCGCAGCGGCCGCGGCGCTGTTTTCGCCAGGAAGCAGCATCTTGGAGAATCTCCCTATCTAGCTATTGCAGAAGTTGACGATGAAGGGACAGAGGGGCGGATTTTATTGGCTGCTCCCCTGGAACGGGATGATTTGAAGCAGTATTACGGTGAGCATATCCAGGAAGAGAGACAGGCGGAATGGGATGAGGAAGCAGGGACCGTCCGCGTTCGTCTGCGGGAGACGCTAGGGGCGATTGTGCTTCGGGAACAGCCGGTTCAGCCTGTAGCCGAGGATTTTACGAAGGCGCTGCTGCATGCCGTATCAACGCTTGGCGTGGAGATTCTGCCTTGGAACGACAAGGCTCGGCAGCTGCAGGCCCGAATCGGATTTCTCCGCAAGCTGAGCGAGCGCTGGCCGGATTTCTCTGACGAAGCTTTGGCGGAATCTGCGGGAGTATGGCTCGCGCCTTACATCGTCCAATTTCGCAAACGATCGGACTTGCAGTCCCTGTCCCTGGCGGCGATTTTTGATAATGAGCTGGGGTGGGAGCTGAAGCAGGAATTGAATGCACAGGCGCCTACGCATTTGACAGTACCCAGCGGCTCCCGAGTTCAGATCCATTATGATCAAGGAGAGCCATATGCCGCAGTCCGTCTGCAGGAGCTATTCGGCATGATGGACACGCCTCGCATCGGCTATGGAAAGGTCCCGGTCATCATGCACCTGCTGTCACCAGCCAGGCGTCCTGTGCAGGTTACGGCCGATTTGCGGAGTTTTTGGGACTACGCTTATTTCGAGGTGAAGAAGGATTTGAAGGGCCGCTACCCGAAGCATTATTGGCCGGATGACCCGCTTCAGGCCACGGCGACGAATCGAGTGCGCCCGAAATGAACCATTTATTTACGGAATATATAACTGGAAGCTTGGAGCCATGGGCAGCCATCCGCAAGACGAAGCGGATGCTCTCGGGCTCTATTTTTGTACCTTGCATTTTTGCGTCCTGTTTGTTTATGGTATGTGCAGAATTTGTCTCATTTCCAAGACTTCCTCGGCTCGGACCTGTTCGGCATGGAATGAGGATCCCTGGTATTTGCATTGCCGCAAAGCTTGCCAGGCTTAGACCTATGGCGTATATTCGGTGGAGTACGCCACCAGCTTGAAGCAAGCACAACTAACATGATTATGAAGGAGACAAGGCCATGAAGGTAAGAGTGTTAGTCGTTGACGATCATCCCCATGCCCGCGAGGCCATCGGTGAAATATTGTCGGACGATGACAGCTTTGAAATTATCGGGTATGCCGACAATGGAGACGAAGCCCTGCTGCAGACAGAGCTGTGGATGCCCGATCTTATATTGATGGATATCCATATGCCAGGCAAAGACGGTTTGGAAACAACGAGGGAAATTAAGCTGAAATATCCTTACGTTAAAATTGTGCTGATCACCGTCTCCGACGATGCAGCTCATCTGTTTGAAGCGCTGAAGCAGGGAGCGCAGGGCTATTTGCTGAAGAACCTGGAGCCGGGCACCTGGCTGCAATATTTGCGGGCGGTCGCCAGTGACGAAGCCCCGCTGTCCAGTGAGCTGGCTTTCCGGATTCTTCAGGAATTTCCGCTGTCCAAGAAAAATAACAGCGCCGATCACCCGCTTACGAGCCGGGAACGCGAGATTTTGGACTGGGTCGCCAAAGGGCTGACCAACCGGGAAATCGCCAAGGAACTGCAAATATCCGATCAGACGGTCAAAAACCACTTGAAAAACATTTTGCAAAAGCTGCATTTGGAAAATCGCGTGCAATTGACGAGATATGCTTTGGAGCAAGGTTGGATCGAAAGTTAGCTCCAACTTATCAAATTTCATCATATGAAAAATTCACAATAGAAACCCCAAAAAGCTATTTTGCTCCTGTTTGCCAATCCTGCTTCTTTCTACGCACTTAGCAGCTAATCTATCGTAATAAAAGAGCAGGTTAGACGGCTATTGTGAAAAATTCACAGCTGTTCTATACTTTGAAGAAAGAGCAGGAGGTGGAACGATGGCCTTTATGATTGCACAGCGGGCATATATCAAGCTCTATCTGATTTCGATGGTAGAGCAGCGAAGGGGCTACGGTTACCAGATGCTTGAAGAGTTGAAGGAAGAGTTTAAGCCGTTTGGCTATGTTCCTCCGCAGAGCGAAATATACCGGGCCCTTCATGAGCTCGTGCAGGAAGGGGTACTGTATCGCACGAAGCATCTGAAAGGGAATGATCCCAGCGTGGATTTCCAAGAAATCGTACTCTATCATTTTACCGATGACGGACTTGAGAAGGCCGAGCTGTACAAAAAGCAGGTTAAGGTCGATTTAGACCGCTGCATCGGTATGCTGAACAAGGCTGTTGCCGATAATTATTGAGTTTTGTGCATAAATATTGCATGTTTATTCTAGGACTAATCCGATTTGTATTGTATTATTTGACAACATGAAGTAACATAAATTTTATATTCATAACCGAATATTGTGGGAACAGGTGCTTCAATCGCCGTCGATTGAAGCTTAAAAGGGAAGTCCGGTGCAATGCCGGCGCGGTCCCGCCACTGTAACAGAGGAGCTGGAAGCATGGGTGCCACTGATGATCCGTCATTGGGAAGGCAGCTGTCCAGTTATGATTCTGAAGCCAGGAGACCTGCCTGTTCTGTCAGCACTGCTGTACCTACGGGAGATAGGGAGGTGTTAAAGATTTGAGCCATCGCGCAGTATGACGAGGGTCCTCTTTAGCCGTTCCAGCTATAGGGGACCTTTTTGTTATTGGAAGAATATACACTGGGGAGGAATTGTGAATGAGTTATACGGTAAAAAGCGGAAATTTAGGTTATCCGAGAATCGGCGGACAACGGGAATGGAAAAAAGCGATTGAAGCCTATTGGGCTGGCAAACTGGACGAGCAGCAGCTGCACGGGCAATTAACGGAAATACGGCTTCATAATTTACGGAAGCAGCGGGATCAGGGGATCGAGATCATCCCTGTAGGCGATTTTACGTATTACGATCATGTCCTCGATATGGCCGCTATGTTCGGCCTTGTCCCGGAGCGGTTCTCCTATAGCGGCGGCGAGGTATCTCTGGACACGTATTATGCCATCGCCCGGGGAAATAAAGAAGCGCCGGCCAGTGAAATGACGAAATGGTTCAACACGAACTATCATTATATTGTTCCAGAGCTAGGCGGCAGAAAACCGCAGCTAACGGTAAACCGTCCGCTGGTTGCTTACCGCGAAGCCAAGGAAAAACTGGGGATCGATGGAAGACCTGTGCTGATCGGGCTGTACTCCTTCCTCAAGCTATCGAAAGGGTTTAACGAAGCGACGGAGTGGGACCATTGGGTCGAGCAGCTGCTGCCGCTATACGTTCAAGTGCTTCAAGAGCTCGCCGCAGAAGGTGTAGCCTGGGTTCAATTAGACGAGCCGTCTTTGGTGACCTCTGTGTCGGCCGAGGATATAACGCGGGCAAGAGCCATTTACGAAACAATTCAGCGTGAGGCTCCGGAAGTTTCCATTCTGCTGCAAACGTATTTCGAAGCGGTGGACCGTTATGAGGAGGTCGTGTCTTTGCCTGTTGCCGGTATCGGACTTGACTTCATACACGGGCTGGACGGCAACCTGGCTGCGCTGCGTAAATATGGATTCCCGGCAGGCAAGACGCTTGGAGCGGGCATGGTCGATGGACGCAATATTTGGCGCACGGACTTGTACCGCCAGAAGCAGCTGTTACTTGAAATCCTGGAAGTGGCTGCGGATTCCGAGATTATCGTGCAGCCGTCCTGCAGCCTCCTGCATGTGCCCGTGTCGGCTAAGCAGGAGCAGACGCTGGTGCGAGTGCTTCGCGACGCTTTGTCCTTTGCCGAAGAGAAGCTGGATGAAGTCGCCGCATTGAGCGCTGCGGTGAGTACAGGTATTGATAGTGTGAAGGGGTTATTCGAAAGCAATCGCATCGCTCTCGATAATCTGGCCAAGGATCCAGCCCGCAACCGGGCAAACGTAGCGGCCGCGGTAGAGAAAATCGCCTCTGAACCGGCCTCGAGGGGAAGCGCGTTCGCCATTCGCCGCAAAAAACAGAAAGAGAAATGGCATTTGCCGCTGCTTCCGACGACGACCATCGGCAGCTTTCCGCAGACGGCAGAGGTTCGCTCCGCCCGTCAGAAATGGCGCAAAGGGGAATGGAGCCAGGAGCAATACGATTCCTTTATTAAGGAGCATATTCAACAGTGGATTTCCCTCCAGGAGGAAATTGGCATCGATGTGCTCGTACATGGCGAATTCGAACGTACGGATATGGTAGAATTCTTCGGCGAGAAGCTGCCGGGATTCGCCTTTACGAAGGGCGGCTGGGTTCAATCCTACGGGACTCGCTGCGTGAAGCCGCCGGTCATCTACGGGGATGTTGATTTCGACCAGCCGATGACCGTGAAGGAGACGGAATACGCGCAATCCCTGACGAACAAGCCGGTCAAGGGAATGCTGACCGGGCCGATTACGATTCTGAACTGGTCCTTCGTGCGCAGTGATTTATCGCGTGAGCAGGTCGCTTATCAAATCGCGCTGGCGTTGCGTAAAGAGGTAGAGGCGCTGGAACGAGCAGGCATCGAGATGATCCAGGTCGACGAGCCTGCGCTGCGTGAAGGGCTGCCGTTGAAACGCGAAGACTGGGCGGGGTATCTGGACTGGTCCGTCAAGGCGTTCCGCGTCACGACGTCGACTGTGCGCGATACGACCCAAATTCATACCCATATGTGCTATTGCGAATTCCACGACATTATCGATTCCATTCGTGCACTGGATGCGGATGTCATCTCTATTGAAACCTCGCGCAGCCATGGCGAGCTCGTTCATAGCTTCGAAGAGCATACGTACGATCTCGGCATCGGTTTAGGCGTATATGACATTCACAGTCCGCGAGTTCCGTCGGTTGAGGAGATGACCTCCATGATCGACCGCGCGCTGCAGGTACTGGATCCCGAATTGTTCTGGATCAACCCGGACTGTGGCCTGAAGACGCGGGGAGTGGATGAGACCGTGAAATCATTGAAGAATATGGTGCTGGCCGCTAATCAATACCGCGCCAAGGAATCGCTGGTCGGCACAAAGTAATCCGCTGACTTTTATGTAATAAGGTAAATCATAAGACTGCCCTGAATAGGTTATAAAAGTAACCTAAGGGGCAGTCTTTTTGATGGCCTAAACATAGCAGTTACACTTATACTCTCTCTATACGCAGGAGGAGATTACGAATGTTATTGGAATGGGAAATTATTATGAAGCTGTTTATCGCGCTTCTGTTCGGTTTGTTTATCGGCATTGACCGCCAGTTGAAGCAGAAGCCGCTGGGCATTAAGACGAGCATGGTCATTTGTATCGCGAGCTGTCTGGTGACCATCGTCTCTATACAATCGTTTCACAAATTCGCCGGACCGGATCATCCGAATATGGACCCGATGCGCCTGGCAGCGCAAATTGTCAGCGGTATTGGTTTTCTCGGCGCCGGGGTTATTCTGCGGAGAAGCAATGAAGGCATTTCCGGACTTACGTCGGCAGCGATGATATGGGCGGCGTCGGGCATCGGGATCGCAATTGGCGCCGGATTTTATCTTGAAGCAGCGCTGGCGGTTGTCCTGCTCATTTTGGCGGTGAATTTCATTCCTTATATGATCAAATGGCTTGGACCCTATAAACTGAATCAACGCGATGTCTCCGTCAAAATCGTGATGGAGGATCGAGGCAACGTTACGGATCTGATCCGGATCATTGAACGGAAGGAAGAGAAGGGATCAGCAGCGAAATGGAACCGTCATCGCATACGCCGTTTAAAAATTAAAGATTTGGAGGAGGGCCGTCAGCGTATTGATATGGTCATCTCGGCCTCGGAGCGGGAATACACGACGGAAATATACCATTTTGTGCGCCAAATCGATCATGTCATCAGTGTTGAAGTGGAAAATTTGTAGTGCTTGTAACTTTCCAATGGATCCGCCCGTTTGTAAGATAATCAGAAAGTTATTCATAATTAGGCGGTTCGGTCATGGTATGATAGAACTAACTTGGTTTATTCGAACAATCACCAAAGGATGGATTATTGGATGAGCAAACAAATTTTAATCGTAGACGATGATGAGAAGATTGCAAAGCTGATCGAGATATATTTGCTGAATGAAGGCTATTCCGTATTTAAGGCCGACAATGGACTGGATGCTCTTGACATTGTGGAGCGTGATCCCATAGATCTGGTTATCCTGGATATTATGATGCCGGGCATGGACGGAATTACCGTGTGCATGAAAATCAGGGAGACGCGAACCACGCCGATATTGATGCTCAGCGCCAAGGACGGGGATATGGACAAAATAACAGGCCTTATGACCGGGGCTGACGATTATATGGTGAAGCCGTTCAATCCCCTAGAGCTGATTGCGCGGGTCAAATCGCTGCTGCGCCGCTCCTCTTACAGCATGCAGCCTACGCAGCCTTCGCAGGATCATATCATCAATCTGGGGTCCCTGCAAATCGACAAAGAGACGCATACGGCGACGGTCGATGGCCGGGCAGTCAAGCTGACGCCAATTGAATTCAATATCCTGTTTCTGCTGGCTAGTCACCCCGGCCGGGTGTTCGGCTCGGAGGAGATATTCGAGCTGATTTGGAAAGACAAGTACTTTGAGAGCAACAACTCGGTAACCGTTCATATCAGCCGGCTGAGGGATAAGCTGGAGAAAGAAATGGACGGCGAAAAGCTGATTCGCACCGTTTGGGGGGTTGGCTACAAAATTGAAAGCTAGCCTCAGATTTCTAACGTGGCTGTTATGGACTGTAGTCACTTCCATTGTTGCCCTGCTTATTTTGGTATTGGTAGCGAAGCTGTTCTACGCCTTATTCCCGTGGGTGACTATCGGTTATGTGCTTAGCTGGGTGAACCGGAATATCGGATATCCTGATGCCTACTACATTACGGGCGTCCCCATCCTCCTGCTGTTTGCACTCTATTTCTACCGGCGCAGCATTCGCCGTCATGAGGAGAAGTATTTGGCGCTTCTGATCGAAGAGGTGCACCGGATCGAGGAGGGAACCACGCACAAAATTCCAATTGAGAACGTTGGGAAATTGGGCCAGCTGGCGACGGACATCAACCGCATGGTCGATCGCCTGCGCACCTCTATGGAGGAGGAGAGGCGGGCGGAGCAAACGAAAAATGAGCTCATTACGAACGTTTCCCATGATCTGCGCACGCCGCTGACGTCAATTACCGGATATTTGGGATTGATAGAACAGGACCGGTACAAGGACGAGGTGGAGCTTCGCTATTACGTCGGCATGGCCTATGAAGAATCTCTTCGCCTTAAGCAGCTGCTTCAGGATTTATTTGAGTTTACAAGGCTGCAGAACAAAGAAATGAAGTTATACAAAAGCCGGATCAATCTGGTTGAAATGCTTCATCAAATTACGGCGCACTTCGGCTGGCAGCTGCAGGAGAGCGATATGGAGTGCCGGCTCTGTTTCGCAGAGCAGCAGCTCTATGTCATTGCTGATGGGGACAAGCTGCGCAGAGTATACGAGAATTTGATCGTCAATGCTATCCGTTATGGCAGCGAAGGAAAATATATCGATATTCGCGGCCGCGTGGAAGGAGATCAGGTCATAACCGAGGTAATCAACTACGGCGAGCCGATTCCGGAATCGGATCTACCCCATTTGTTCGACCGGTTCTACCGGGTCGAGAAATCGCGCGCCACGAATACAGGAGGCTCCGGCATTGGTCTGGCAATTGCGAAGCATATCGTCGATCTTCATCAAGGTGAAATCTTTGCGGACAGCGACGAAGACCGGACCGCATTTACCGTCAAGTTATCAAGGAAATCGAAGCCTTAGCAATGTTGTTGAAGGAGCATAATTACGATGAGGGTAATCTTGGTAGATGATGAAAGGCTGGCCTTGGATTATTTGGAGCGTCAGCTGATGAAGCTTGATGAAGTAGTGATTCTAGGGAAATACACCAATCCATTCGAGGGCAAAGAGCAAATATTGCAGCAGGATGTAGACGTTATTTTCCTCGACATCAGCCTGCCTGAAATTAACGGAATCGAGCTGGCGGAGCAAATTTTAGAGAAGAAGCCGGACATGCATATCGTATTCGTGACGGCTTATAACGAACATGCGGTAAAAGCATTCGAGCTGAATGCCTTGGATTATATTGTCAAACCTATTATTGCCGAACGATTAGCCATCACGATGGAACGCGTCAAGTCGCGGAGGGTTCTGGTCTCCAAACAGCAGGAGGTGCCGCGGAAGGAAGAGCATATTCGGCTCAATGTACTGAGGCAGGTTACGATTGAGACCTCCCCTGGGCAATTTTCCATCATGCAGTGGCGAACCTCCAAGGCGCAGGAGCTTTTTCTGTACCTGCTTCAGCATCGAGGGCAGCTGGTTCGAAAGTCGGCCTTGATCGATTTACTCTGGCCCGAATACGAGATGGATAAAGTATACTCCCAGCTATACACAGCGGTTTATCATATTCGTAAAACACTGGAGCCGTTCGGGGAACGATTTCAAATTGCCAACGCAACGGAAGGCTACATTCTGAAAATTCAAAATGTCGTTCTTGATGTGGAACAGTGGGAGTCACAGCTTGCATCGCTCTATCCCCCAACCTTGGAACGTGTAGATCGATGCTCTGAAGCTATAAGGCAGTACACAGGACATTATTTGCAGGAACATGATTACTGGTGGGCGGAGAGCGAGCGCCAGCGGCTTAAGGAGCTTTGGCTTGAGGCCTCATATGCAGTCGCTGCTCTGTATGAGCGCGCGGGGCTTCTTGATCAAGCAATCAACAGCTATAGCGCTATTTGCAGGCAGCATGCTCTAGAGGAAGAAGCTTATTTTGCCCTGATGAAAATCCATCATTCCATGAACTATCCCCATCTGGTCGAGCGGGAATATGATATGCTTACCCGGATCTACCAGGAAGAGCTGAATGAGGAGCCAAGCCCTCACATCATCAAATGGTTTAAGCAGAATATGATTGAGCAATAGTCATTTCTATAGTCGCCGGTGTGCGGCTTTTTTTGTATGTGCGGAGTCTTTGTTCAATTGTTTAGAAATTGTATAGGCCAGTTTTCTATGATGGAGACAAGAATATTTGACATACAAAAATTGGGGGAAGAGCTGCACATGAAATTGATTCGTAACTTTAGACATCGTTCAACTATTGTTTCCAAAGGCTTGGATCTCCTTTCTATGAAGGAAGTCGAAATTGCTAGGGATAAGCATGCCAACTACGGAAGAGGCTATTACATTAATTTTGAAGGGCAGATGCTTGGCATCGTCGCTACGCCGAAAGGTCCTTTATTCTTCTGCAACGAGGACACTTACCTCCTGAAGGATAATTTTAAAATTCAATTGCTGCACCATGGCCAAGAGAATACATTCTTGTTCACCTGGAAAGGGGAAACCAAGCTGCGCATCGCATACTCCCGCAAGTTGTACCGAAAAGGAGACGAGTGGGTGGATGATATGGTGCAGGATTTCTTTACTTGGCTTGCCATGGCCGTCAAACGGAAGAAATTTTACAGTTTCTATACTTTAAAAGAAGATGAGCTTCAGGAAAACGATGTAATTTTGCTGAAAATGGCTCAATAACAAGCTTTTACGACCGCATCCATCCTGTTTGTTGAGAATTTGTCTAGTCTGATTTTGTAGTATAGGATTGCCACTGAAGAAACCGATGAAGGGGGGGATAATTCAGTAGATCCTTGACAAGGAAGACAAGTTCTAAATAGGAGACGGGTTAAAGTATGAGAAAAAAAGGTTTTGTATTACTGGTAGCCGCCATGCTGTTTCTACACAGCATCCTAGGTCCCGGACTTGCATCGGCGAACACGCCCCTGGGCAGCTCCAGTAACAGTAAGAGCATTCTGACCAAGGTCACGCTGAAGGATGGGACAGGCAGCGTCATTGACGCCGTCTATAATCCGAATGCCGACCCGGTGGTCATGGGAGCACCGGTGACCCTGGAATATGAATGGGAGCTTGAGAACGGTCATGATTACGTAGCCGGGAGCACGTTTGAGTTCGATATTCCACAGGAATTCGAGCTGTACAACAGCGTAAATGGCATTCTCGAAATTAGCGGCTTAGAAATCGGCAAGTTTGCCGCCTCCAAAAACGGCCATGTGATTGTTACCTTCGATGAAGATGTGAGCGGGTACTCTGACGTGGGCGGGACGATTATTTTCAACACCAATTTTAGCAAGACTTCAATAACTGGCAGTACCGAGGTGGCTATTCCGTTTCCGGTTCGCGGGGGGCAACAGGTAGCGATTGTTCATTTCAAGCCTGAAAAGGGATCGCTGCTTGAAAAGAGCGGCTCGGCTGCGGGGGATAAACAGATTCACTGGTCGATCGATGTCAACACTTTGCTTGAACGAATTGATCAGGCTGTAATCACGGATGAGACACCCCCGGGCCTATCTCTGGATGTTTCCTCAATCCAAGTTCATAAGTTGAACGTTAACGTGGACGGCAGCACACAGCTTGGGGCTCCGGTTCTATCAGGCTACACGCTCGATACACAGTCCCTGGACGGCTTTAGAATCGAATTTGACAGCACGCTCGATTCGGCATATCGGATAACGTATACGACGAATGTCGGCAACGGCGATGAGACGAGCTTCACAAATACGGCGAAGCTGACGGGAAGCAAATCTGCTGAAGCATCAAAAACTGTGCCGATTCAGCGCCCCGAGGTATTGAGCAAGAGATTTGAGAGCTATGACGAGCAGACTCGAACAATGACCTGGGTGATCGAATATAACTTCAGAGGCAAGTATATTCCGCAGGGAATTTTGGAAGACCGTTTTAATGACACTCAGGAATTGGTCGCGGGAACGCTTGAAGTTCGCGATCGGGAAACGGGCACGCTTCTGAGCGAAGGAACGGGCAATGATTACACGCTCTCCCTTGTTTCGGCGGCGAACGGCAAAACTGGCTTCGATCTGAAATTTAATGCTCCTATCGATTCCGGTTATATCATTAAATATGATACTAAGGCCATTGGGAGAGTCCTGAAAGATGAATTGGTCGAAAACACGGTAACTACGGATGTCTACGGTTATAAAACAGCCTCTGGGATACATAAGAACCTGGTCATCCAGAAAGCTCATGTTGCGACGGATTACAATGCTAAAGAGGCATCCTGGAGCATCGAGATCAATAAAGACAACTACACGATGAAGGATGTTGTGATCACCGATAAATTTGTGAATAGCGGCCAGCAATTCAAGCCGGGGTCGTTAGTGGTTAAAGATCAACACGGCACGGTCTTGTCCGCTCCAGCGGATTACGAGTTTGCCGCTGCCTCGCCGGATATGAAGCAAGGGTTCACGATTGACTTTAAACAGCCGATCAGCGGAGCGCATACGGTAACGTATGTGACGTATTTCAATCCGGAATGGAAGGATAACGGTGATGTTACAAGGTTCCTTAACCGGGCGACGATTACAGGGGAAGAAGCGGGCGGCACGCTTGTAAACGTTACTGCGGAAGCTACGCTTTGGCCGGACGGTCTGACCCAGACCAACGGTTCCAAATCGGGAGAATACGATCCGAGAACCAAAGAGGTCACTTGGACGATTCGCGCAAATTATAATAAGAAGTCCCTGACTGGCGCGGTCATCACAGACGTGCTGAAACAGGGGCAAAAGTATGTCGACGGTTCTTTGGAAGTGTATGAAATGACCTTGACCGGAGGCTGGAATGGAACGTCCAGGGGCAATCCGGTTGACCCGGCGAAGTACACCTTGACGCCACCGACCGAAGCCAACGGAAATGAGCTGCAAGTTTCATTCAGCACGATGGATGATAAGACACCTTACTGGATCGAATTTAAAACGAGCCTTCAGGATAGTGTCATTATCGATAAAGGCGCGGTAGAGAATGAAGCAATGTTCCAAGAGGGAAATAGCACCCTGACAACCTGGAAAGGCAGTGCATCCATACCGCAAGGCGGAGAGTTTGTATCCAAAGGCGGAGAGCAAAACGACGATAGAATTGATTGGACGATTTATATCAACCGCGGACAATCCTATGTCGAGGATGCCAAAATCATTGACGAGCCGACACCGAATCAGGTGCTGGTCGAGGATTCTTTCCGTTTGTACAAAGCAAAGGTTGGCGCCAGCGGAGTTAGCACCGATATAACGGGCTTGACGCCGCTTCAGGAAGGTGTCGATTATACGCTGGTCATCGCTACGGACGATTCGGGGAACTTTGAATTGTTGTTCAACACTCCGATATCTGAAGCGTACATTTTAAAATACCAATCGTTAATTGATGCAGGTAACGGTGATGCTATCGGCAATAAGGTTCATTTTGAAGGAACCGGCATCAAGACGGATAAGATGGTTTCCAACAAAGAGATTATCGTGCGAACTTCTGGAGGATCGGGTACGGGCTCTGGAATTCGAGGCAATCTGGAAATAACCAAGGTTGATCAGGGTGATGCCTCCCAAGTGCTGGAAGGCGCTGTTTTCGTATTGCAGGATGCCAAGGGTAAAAGACCGGCGATCACGAAAACGACGGATGTCGATGGCAAAGCGTTATTTACCGATTTGCTATATGGTGACTATGTACTGGAAGAGCTGCAGGCTCCTGCAGGCTACGAACTGCTTGACGCTCCGATCAGTGTCACAATAGACTCCAGTATTAAGGCCGACGGTAATGTTAAGAGAGTGGCTGTTGCCAATGAAAAAGAGGCGGAACCACCAGTAACACCGCCGGTAACGCCACCGGTAGAACCGCCGGTAGAACCGCCGGTAGAACCGCCGGTAGAACCGCCGGTAACACCGCCGGTAGAACCACCGGTAACACCGCCGGTAGAACCACCGGTAACACCTCCAGTAACACCTCCGGTAGAGCCTCCGGTAACACCACCGGTGATATCACCTGGGAAACCGCCAGTAACTCTGCCGGTAACACCGCCAGTTACCACGCCGGAAGAGCCGGAAAACCCGGCAGAACCTCAGGAGCCCGTGGAGAACGGTGAGGACGGTGAGGACGGTGAGGACGGCGAATCTGCCGAAAATGCCTCGACTGGCGAGGGCAATCCGCCTCAATCTGGGGCAGGTGGTCAGAACCATGAAGAACAAACGAATGCCAATGACGGTAAAAATGTGTCAGGAGCTGGTGAAGGAGCCCAGGATCATCCGAGTAAATCGAAAATGGGTGTGACCAAGCTGCCGAAAACGGGAGAAAGCTCTGATCTTCCTTACTATGCAGCAGGATTGGCAATCATTGCCGCCGGAATTTATTTGCGGCGTAGAACAACCAAACAAGCTTAGATGAAGAATCCTTTCTCGGCAATTGCCGGGAAAGGATTTTTTTGTTCATTAAAGTTGAGAAATTGTATAGAAACAGATTGTATACTGGGCAAATCAAACTAGAAACAAGAATGGATAGACAGGAGTACAGGATATGCGTAAGTTAGCGTACGTTTTGATTGTTACTGGAATATGCATTGTTTTATATCCCAAATTGAGCGTGTTGTACAGCGAGTACAAACAGGAAATGCTTCTGCAGGATATTGAAAACGCTGAGCAAAGCCGCAGGCAAGCAGACAACGTTGATCTAAAGAGCCTGCAATCAAGCTATGCGCAGGTATCCCAGTGGCTGGAAGAAATGAATACGGAGTCTGAGCCGGCGATTGCCCATACGAAGCTTAATAATTTTGATGAGGAAGAGGGGGTGGGGACGATCTTCATCGATGTTATTGATTTGAAACTGCCGATCTTGGAAGGCGCTACTAAGCAAAATTTGCAGCATGCGGCCGCGCATATGACGGAGACCGCTCCCCTTGGACATGTCGGTAATGCAGCTATAGCTGCGCATCGTTCCCGGACAGCCGGAAGGTTGTTCAATCGGCTGGATGAGGTTAAAGTAGGAGATGAAATAATCGTTCGTTCCAAGGGAGAGCAGTTCGTATACACGGTGTACGAAATTTCAGTTGTCGAGCCAACCGATGTTTCCGTGCTGGACAATCGCGGCAGCGAGAGGACGCTCACCTTAATTACTTGCGATCCGCTGGTTAACCCTACCCATCGACTGATTGTTCATGCCAAGCAGGACGTCCGTGAAGGCGGACAAGCAGCGGGAAATGAGTAGACTTCCCTTATCAATTTTGTTGTGAGGCATGGTCTACAATCTTACCATAAAGGAATTGTTGATCCTTGTCCATTTCAAAAAAGCAGATGACAACGAAAAAAGTATTTATTTATCTCGGTATATTTTTACTTGTGCTGGTCAGCCTGAGGATGCTCTGGTACTCCTTTCGCATCATGCCCGAGCATCCTCAGGCAGAACGTGGAGAACTGGACCTTAGACATTGGCAGTTCAGCGATCGGCAGGTAATTACACTGAATGGAGAGTGGGAATTCTACCCCGGGCAATTTGTAAGTCCAGCAGCAAGCGGAGAGCAGCGGGATGAACTCGATAGACTCTACATGCAGGTGCCGGGAAAATGGAGCTCTTCCATAAACCAAAAATTCGGCTATGGAACTTACCGTCTTCGAGTTTTGATTCAGGATACGGACGGCGTATATTCGATTCAGCTTCCGAATGTCCAGTCAGCATCACGATTGTATATAAACGGTCAAATGTATGACGAAATGGGACACCCTGCAGAGACAAAGGAACACAACAAAGCAAGAAACGTTCCTTATTCCGTTAATTTTCACACTGCTAAATCTGAAGTTGAGGTTCTCCTCCATGTCTCGAATTTTCATATCTACGGCATGGGCGGTATAGTACAGTCCGTAAAATTTGGAACGGCTACGGCCATGATGAATGAGAGGCTGCTGTCCGAAATGCTGCAGATCGTCGTATGCGTCGTATTGCTGCTGCATGGCATATATGCCGGAATTTTGTTTGGGCTTGGTCATCGCGGCAAAGAATTGCTTTACTTTGCGCTTATGATTTTTTTTGCCGTCCTCTCCGTGTTAACGGACGACGATAAGCTGCTTCTGGTATGGCTGCCTATGCCTATGGCATGGGTCTTTAAACTGAAGATTATCATCTACATTTGCTTGGCTATTTTTCTGATGCTGTGCACGAAATCTCTTCTAGGCCGAAAGGAGAATAGAAGAACCGTTCGCGCGCTTCTCGTGTTTAGCGCTGCAGGCATGCTGCTTATGATCGTTTTACCGGACCGCTATTTGAGGGTGGGTAATCATTTACTACTTATCATTATGCTTGCTGTCATTATTCTTGTTCCCTACTTCGCATTCCGCTCTATTCGGGAAGGAGAGAAGTCGGCCGTATTCGTTCTTATGGCGGCTGCTGCCGTCTCCTTAAATATATTTATTGGCGGAATCATCAAGAGTAGATTTTGGGCGGATATGCCTTACTACCCGCTGGATTTGATCATTGCCTTTGTCAGTTTTGCGGCCTTCTGGTTCATCCGGTTCGCACAGACGACATTTCATGCGAAAAGGCTTGCTGAACGGCTGCAAGAGGAAGACAAGCGAAAAGACGAATTCCTCGCCAATACTTCACACGAGCTGCGTAATCCGCTGCACGGCATGATCAACATGGCACAGGCGGTGCTGGATAACGGACAGAATCGTCTGATAGACAGGCATCGCAGCGACCTGAAGCTCTTGATCCAGATCGGTCAGCGCCTGTCGCTTCAGCTCAATGATCTGCTGGACGTTTCATTGCTCCGAGAGGGACAAATCCGGCTGGATAAGCAGAGCGTGAGTGTGCAGGCGACGGCTTCCGGCGTAGTCGAGATGCTTCGTTATTTAAGCGATACGAAAAAGCTGGAAATGGTGCTGGATGTGCCTGATGCGTTTCCGCGCGTGCTTGCCGACGAGAACAGGCTGGTGCAAATCCTGTTCAATTTGCTGCATAACGCAATTAAATATACAAACGAAGGCTTCATCGTACTATCGGCAGAAGTGCATGAGAACGAGGCTCGTATTTACGTTAGAGACACTGGCATTGGCATGGACGAAGAGACTCAGCGCAGAGTATTTTTACCGTATCATCAGGGGACTTCTAATTCACCGGCCATACAAGGCGGACTGGGACTAGGGCTCAGCATTTGCAAGCAATTTGTCGAGCTGCATGGAAGCAGCTTGGAGCTGCAATCCGTGCCCGGTCAAGGCTCCGTATTCAGCTTCTCGCTGCCTCTGGCCGTGGCCGATCAAGATCAAGCGGCACCAGAACAAGGGGAATCCGGGGAGGACGATGCAGCCTATTTATTTTTAACTTCTGCTGACAGGTTAGCCGAGCCGGCCGTTGCAGAGGAATCCGCTCCGGAGCAGGAGACAGTCCAGTGGGACAGCCAGCCCAAAATAATCGCTGTGGATGACGATCCGGTAAATCTAAAAATACTGCAGCATATCCTTTCTCAAGAGCACTATCATATTTCGGCCGTAACCACCGCCGAGGAAGCGTTGCAGCTCCTTGACTCGGGGGAGTGGGACCTCGTCATTTCCGATGTCATGATGCCAAATATATCGGGGTACGAGCTGACGCGGGAAATTCGCCGCAAATATACGATTTCCGAGCTGCCGATCCTGCTCCTGACGGCAAGAAGCAGGTCTCAGGATATCGAAGCCGGGTTCAAGGCCGGAGCGAATGATTACTTAAGCAAGCCAATGGATGCGCTGGAGCTAAAAACAAGGGTGCAGGCTTTGATTGCCTTAAAGCGGTCGATTATGGAGCGTCTGCACATGGAGGCCGCTTGGCTTCAGGCACAGATTCAGCCGCACTTTCTGTATAACACGCTAAACTCCGTGGCATCGCTCAGTGTTATGGATACGTCACGAATGGTAGTTCTTCTCGAGCGGTTTGGCAGCTATTTGCGGACCAGTTTTGATGTGCGCAATTTGCAGCGGCTCGTGCCGATTGAACATGAGCTTGAGATGCTGCATTCTTATTTGTACATTGAGAAGGAGCGCTTCGGTGACCGTCTGCAGGTGGTCTGGGACTTGCAGGATTACAGCAGCGTTCAGATACCTCCCCTATCCGTGCAGCCCATCGTGGAAAATTCGGTCAGACACGGCCTGCTGACACGGGTAAGCGGAGGTACGGTAACGATCCGCATCCATAATCACCCAGACTATACAGAGATCATCGTTGAGGATGACGGCGTAGGCATTGAGGAAGAGAAGCTGCGATGCCTTCTTGAGACCGACGCCCATTCGCGCCGCGGGATCGGGCTTATCAATACAGACCGGCGCTTGAAACAGCTCTATGGACAGGGTTTACATATAAGCAGCGTTCCTGGCGAAGGAACTAGGGTGGCTTTTCAGATACCTAAGCCCAAATCACAGCCTGACCGACCTTGATCCTTCGCTGTTTATAGTTCTTTTTATGAAATGGGATGTGATAAGAGTATGGCAGAACATGCAGGAACGATGTATATCATAATTATCGGAGTTTTAAGTGCAGTGCTTGTCGGGATGACCATTATTCTCCGGTCGCTGCTCCGTGAGAGAGCAGACCTGATGAAGCTGGCTTATACCGATGCCGTCACTGGGCTTATGAATCGAAATGGGTTCGATCATTTCTGGGCACGTCATAAAGGGAAGGATCATCTGGCTGTATTGTCTCTAGATCTGGATCATTTCAAAGAGATTAATGACACATACGGTCATATGGCGGGGGATCAGCTCCTGCATGATGTCAGTATCGGCCTGCGCCAAATCACGAATAAAAACCAGCTGGCTTTTCGCATCGGAGGCGATGAGTTCGTGTTTATCATGAAAAATTGCGATCCGAACAAAGTGGAGATATTGGCGGCGCTAATCTTGGATAAAATCAGCCGGCCGTTTGAAATTCAGGGGCGTAACATCAAGGTCACCGGGAGCATCGGGATCAGTATTAGTGAAGGGCGTAAGGTCGACCGGCAGCGAATGATGGCTGAAGCCGATCTCGCGATGTATCATGCCAAGAAGCTTGGCAGAAACCGATATTCGCTTTACAGGGAGGAAAGGCATAAGTATTTGAAGGAATTGGAATACACGCTTAGGAAGAAACATAAGAGAAAAATGCTATTTTAGATCCGTCTGTCAAAGACGCGTCATCCCTACAGGGGAGGCGCGTTTTTTGCTATATTACGCTGTTCGAGCTTACTGGACGGAAAGTTTAAGAAATTTGCAGCAAAATCTTAAGATAATCTTAATAATTTCTTACGCGGAAAGAAAACTCTGACCCCGATAATGGAACTATCGAATTCAACTGACCTATGCTTGCGCAAGGAGGAAAGGGGTTACCAGTTCTTGCGAAAAAAAGGGCTTGTACTGTTTGCAGTCATCGGACTGCTGCTCCTGGCCAACTCTCCTCAGCTTGATCGTCTGCACCTGAGCGCATCAGCGTTCATGAATAAAGCAAAAGCGCATTGGCGTGTGATTACAGCCCCCGGGCTAGGCGGCGTGGAAGGAAAAGCCATGCTCGTCATGGATCGGGAGACCGGAAAAATCTTATATGCCCATAATGGTAAAAAGCGAATGTATCCTGCCAGCACAACCAAGATATTAACGGCGCTGATCGTGCTCGAAAGAGGCAATCCCGATGAGCTTGTAACGGTCGGCAAGGAAGCGCGGCTTCGTACAGCCGATGAGAGCACGGCAGGCTTGCACGAAGGGGACCAGCTGCCGGTTCGGGATCTGATCGCTGCGATGATGCTCCCCTCAGGGAACGATGCGGCAAGAACCGCGGCGGTATATATTGCGGAGAAAGAAACGGGCCGAAAGCTGGAGCCGGAGGAAGCGACAGCTTATTTTGCCGGGCTGATGAATCAGCGGGCTAAGGAGCTTGGTGCGAAGAACAGCCATTTCGTCAATCCGCATGGGCTGCATGATCCGGATCATTATACGACGGCGCGGGATATCGCAGTCATCGCCCAAGCTGCGATGAGTCATGAAGCCTTTCAGGGCATCGTTGGCGAGGCGTTTCACTATACAGAGGGTACGGGGAAAACCACTGCTTTTCGTAATCGCAACAGACTGATTCAAAGCGATAATGAGTGGTATTTTCAGGGAGCTAACGGCATCAAGACGGGATACACCGAGAAGGCAGGTTATTGTCTGGTTGGGTCGGCAGTCCGAAATGACAAAGAGTTGATTTCCGTTGTTCTTCATTCGACGGAGCAGGGAGTTTGGTCGGACTCGGTCAAATTGCTGGATTACGGATTCCAAAGTTAGAGAGAGAATAACGAAGGGGAGAATAGGGAATGAGCGTATTATCGATCGACAAAGCTTACCGTGATTATAAAAATGACGTATACCGGTATCTGTTTTACTTATGCCGGAACCACCATACCGCAGAGGATTTGACACAAGAGACGTTCTGCCGGGCATGGTCCCACCTGGAGCAGCTGCCGGAGAAAAAAGTTAAGCCCTGGCTGTTCCGGGTGTCGCATAATGCTTACATAGATAAGCTGCGCAAGGAGAGTCGTTCCTCTTCCTATGAAAATGAATTTTTCTATCAGTTCGCAGGCGAGGAGACGCCGGAAACATGGTTGCTTCGGGAGGAGAGCCGTCAAGAGCTTTACAGCCAATTGTTGCTGTTGAATCTAAATCAGCGTCAGGCCGTGCTGCTCTACGACATCCATGGCTTCTCTTATCAGGAAGCGGCGAATCTCATGGAAATTTCGTTGTCTAAATTCAAAATTACGCTATACCGCGCCAGACAAAGACTTCGCAACGAATCGAAGGCTACGGCGACCGCTTAACCACAAAGGCTGGGGGAAATATCCCCGGCCTTATTTATTTTAACGTTGTTGTAAGCGCTTTTAAGGTCGATTTAAAGACGTTGTCTTATAATAACGGCGATTCTAGAATGAAATCGACAGGAGGTATTGATTTCCATCTGATCATATAACTAGTAGAGGTGAGAATGTTGAAAACGATAAACGAACTGGAGAGCAAGTTAAGCGAGCCTTCTGACCGTTTAATAGAGGATTTGTCCAAGCTGGATGGAGATATTCTCATCCTTGGTGTAGGCGGAAAAATGGGGCCAAGTCTGGCCAAGCTGGTGAAGCGAGGGATCGAGGCGGCTGGCGCTAATGCGAAAGTAACTGGCGTATCCCGCTTCTCCTCCGGCGATTTACGCGGCGAGCTGGAGTCGGCAGGCATTGAGACGATTGCAGCTGATCTGCTGGATGAAGCGGCGCTTGCCAAGCTGCCGTCCGCGCGCAATGTCATTTATATGGCCGGTAACAAGTTTGGAACAACGGGCCGTGAGTATTTTACTTGGGCAATGAATGCTTATCTGCCGGGGCGCGTAGCGGAGAAGTTCCCGCGGTCGCGAATCGTCGCTTTTTCTTCGGGCAATATTTATCCGCTTACCCCTATCGGGTCAGGCGGTGCCTCTGAGGAGACGCCTCCTGCCCCTATTGGCGAATATGCGCAATCCTGCCTTGGTCGGGAACGAGTGTTTGAATATTTCTCCCGGAAAAATGGCACGCCACTCGTCAATTTTCGCTTAAATTATGCGATTGATCTGCGCTATGGCATCTTGTTAGAAATCGCTAAGGCGGTAAAAGAAGGGACGCCGATCGATGTAAGCATGGGCCAGGTCAATGTCATTTGGCAAGGGGATGCCAATGAAATGGCGATCCGCTCCTTGCTGCTGTGTGACTCGCCTCCCGTCACGCTCAATATTACCGGACCAGAGACGGTATCGGTTCGGTGGATGGCGGAGCGTTTTGGCGAACTGCTTGGAACAGTTCCGCAATTTACCGGAACGGAGCAGTCTACGGCGCTCCTTAACAATGCCTCGCATTCCCATCGTCTGTTTGGCTATCCCCGCGTCACGCTCCGGCAAATGATGGAATGGACGGCCGGCTGGGTCGAAGCCGGCGGTGATACGTTGAACAAACCGACGCATTTCCAGGAACGGGCAGGTGCGTTCTAATGACAGCCCTGCAGTTGAAACCGGAGGTTGATGCGCTGCTGCAGCGAGGCACCGTAATTCCAGCCCATCCGCTGGCGCTAGATGTGTCCCGACGCTTGGATGAACGGAGGCAGCGGGCTTTGTCCAGATACTATATCGAATCGGGGGCAGGCGGCATAGCGGTTGGCGTGCATACGACCCAGTTCGAAATTCGCGATCCGGGCATCGGGTTGTTTGAGCCGGTTCTGCGCATGGCGGCGGAAGAAGTCGATGAAGCGGGGCTGGATCGTACATTCATCAAGGTCGCGGGAATTTGCGGGCCGACGGACCAGGCGCTGCGGGAAGCCGAGCTTGCCGTTAAACTTGGCTATGATCTGGGCCTGGTCAGTACAGGCGGGCTGGATTCGTGGAGCGAGTCCGAGCTTCTAGAGCGTACGGAAGCGATCGCTGACGTCATTCCCGTCTTCGGGTTTTATTTGCAGCCAGCGGTAGGCGGAAAACGGTTAAGCTATGAGTTCTGGCGGGAAATGGCCGAAATTCCAGGCGTGAAGGCGATCAAGATGGCCCCCTTCAACCGCTATCAAACGCTGGATGTTGTCAGGGCTGTCTGTGAGTCGAGCCGACGCGAATCCATCGCATTGTATACCGGTAATGATGACAATATCGTGGCCGATTTGCTGACGACCTACCGATTTAAGGTCGGCGGTATGAAGGTCGAGAAGCGTATCGTTGGCGGTCTGCTCGGACACTGGGCGGTCTGGACGCGCAAAGCGGTTGAACTGATGTCGCAAATCATTGATTTGCGGGAAAGCGGAGAAAACATACCTCATGAGCTTCTCACGCGCAGCATGGAAATCAGCGACGCGAATGCTGCCTTTTTCGACCCAGGGCACGATTTTCATGGCTGTATTCCGGGCATCCATGAGGTGCTTCGCCGCCAAGGCTTGCTTGAGGGCCGCTGGTGCCTGAATCCTGCGGAACAGCTGTCTCCAGGACAGATGGAGGAAATCGACCGGGTATATCACGCCTATCCCCATCTGAACGATGATGATTTCGTGCATCGCCATTTGGCGAAATGGCTGGGATCGCCATGAAATACCGCTCCGTCTTTGATATTATCGGCCCGGTCATGATCGGGCCGTCCAGCTCGCATACAGCGGGTGCGGCACGCATCGGACGGATGGCCAGACGGTTATTCGGCCGCGTTCCGCATAAGGCGCAAATCGAATTTTGCGGCTCATTCGCCAAGACGTATCAGGGGCATGGTACGGATGTGGCGATCGTCGGCGGGCTGATGGGTTTCGATACCCATGATCCTCGTATCAAGGATGCTCTTAAAATTTCGGAAGATATTGGTCTAGCCATTTCAATCACGACCGTAGACTTGCCCGAGGAGCATCCCAATACAGCCTGGATTCGCCTTGAGGATGAAGCAGGGGCAATGAGGGTGAAGGGCATCTCTGTCGGGGGCGGTAAAATCGCCATGCTGGAGGCGGATGAATTTCAAATGAATCTGTCGGGGGATGCCTGGACAGCCTTCGTATTCCATAAGGATCAATTCGGCTTGATCGCTTCCGTGGCCAGTGTGCTGGCGGATCGGCGGATCAACATCGCCAGAATGGAAATGTCCCGCAAGGCGAAGGGCCAGGAAGCGCTATTGATCATTGAGACGGATGAAGAGATATCCGCTTCCGCCGGATCGCAAATTGCAGGCATTGCTGATGTAGCGCATGTCCGGATTCTGCCGCCCTTGTAAGAAGGGTGATTGAAAGGGAGGTTTATAACCCATGCAGTTCAGCACAATAGAGGAACTGGTGCAGCTTGCCGAGGCCCAGGGCCAAGCCATAGCCGACATCATGATCGAGGAGGAAGCGCTGGCCACAGGCGTGCCGAAGGAGAAGATCATCAGCAAAATGTTTCAGCACCTGGACACGATGGAGAAGGCCGTACAGCGCGGCTTAACGGAGGAGATTAGATCGCGGAGCGGCTTAACCGGCGGCGATGCGCGCAAGCTGGAGGGCTACTTGCGGCAGGGGAGCACCTTGTCCGGCCAGCGGGTGCTTCAAGCGGTCAGCCGGGCGATTGCGACAAACGAGGTTAATGCGGCGATGGGCACGATTGTTGCTACGCCGACCGCGGGAGCGAGCGGAGTGATCCCTGGCTGCCTCTTCGGGTTGGCCGGGGAGCTGGGCGTGGATCGTGATGTAATGGTCCGCTTCCTGTTTACGTCCGGCGCTATCGGCTATGTGATCGCCAACCGTTCTTTCATTTCCGGCGCAGCCGGGGGATGTCAGGCTGAGGTCGGTTCCGCGTCGGCTATGGCGGCCGGCGCAATCGTTGAAATGGCCGGAGGCACGCCAAGGCAGTCCGCTCACGCCGTGGCGATCGCCCTAAAGAACACGCTAGGTCTCGTATGCGACCCCGTTGCTGGACTCGTGGAAGTGCCCTGCGTCATGCGAAACGCGATGGGGGCGTCCAATGCGATCGTATCGGCCGATTTGGCGCTGGCGGGCATCGAAAGCATCATACCTGCGGACGAAGTCATCGGAGCGATGTATCGCGTCGGCCAGGCGATGCCTGGAACGCTTAAAGAGACGGCGCTCGGGGGGCTTGCGGCGACGCCGACAGGCGAAAGGCATCGCCAGAGACTGTTTGGATCAAGTCATGAACGAGCAGAAGAGAAGGGGGGCATACAGGATGAGTGAAGGTTCACTGCCGGTTCGGCGTTTTTATTGGACAGAGGAAGATCGCCGGTTTATCGTCGATGCCTGCCGGAAGCACTGGCCGGAGGAAGTGAAGGAAGTCGTGCACCGGGCTGATTTGGCGTGCCGGAACACCTTTATTTTCACGCATCGCTGGGATATGGAGCGCTGCGAGGAGGAGGTTGCCTTCCCGGAGCGCATTAATTGGTATTACCGGCATAACGAGGATTTGGAATGGCTTGTCATGCTGAACCGTGCGCGATATATGGGTGAGCTCGGGCAGGCCTATTGGCTGACGGGAAAAGAGAAATATGCCGAGGGATACATCCGGCTATTGAAGGACTGGATGCAGCAAAATCCTTTGACAGAGGAAGAAGTGCGTTCTGCAGCAGACCGGGCATACAACGTCAAGGATACGTGGCGCAAGCTGGATAGCGGGATACGGATTACGCATTGGCTAAAGGGGTATTACTGCGTTCGCCGCTGTTCCCTGTGGGGGGAACCGGAGGAGAAGCTGTTTAAAGAAGCGGTCCGCAGGCATGGAATGTACTTGAATTTGGCATATGTCCCTCATGATCGGCAGAGCAATTGGGGATTCCTGGAGACGAACGGTTTGTTTCAGCTTGCTCTGTTGTTCCCCGAACTTGCGGAAGCCGAGACATGGCTGCAGACTGCGCTGCAGCGGCTGGCGGAAATGTGCAGGCTGCAAGTATATTCGGACGGCCTGCACAACGAGCAGTGCACAATGTACCATCATGAGGTGCTGCATTGCCTGTTCGAATCGGTATGGCTAGGCAGGCTGAATGGCATTGAAATGCCGGAGGTGCTGGAAGACACGCTGAATCGCATGTATACCGCTTCGCTAGCGTTTGTTCAGCCTGATGGCCGTCAGCCGATGCTCGGCGACAGCGACGGGACAGACATGCGGGACGTACTTAGCCGCGGTTCCGTTCTGTTCGGGCGCGGCGATTTGAAGCGAATGGCTTATGAGCGGCTGGACTACGAAGGAATTTGGTTTTTTGGGGAACGGGGATACGATCGCTTTAATCAATTGGCAGTTGAGGAGCCAAGCTTCACGTCCATTCAGCTGAACGACAGCGGATATGCCTTTATGCGCAGCGATTGGGGCAGCCGCGCGCAGTATCTTGTTTTTGACGGCGGCCATATGGATGTAATCCGGGCGCATGGGCACGATGATTTACTGCATGTGAGCCTGTTCGCGCACGGTCGCGAATTTCTTACCGATCCGGGCAGATTCACATATATGGAAACGGAAGATAGACAATATTTCATGGAGTCGCTGCAGCACAATACGTTATCCGTTGACGGGGAGACGATTTCCACGTACGTTAGCTCCTGGCGATGGGCGGATGTAGCGAGGCCTTTCGACCGTTACTGGAACAGCGGTCCGGATTTCGATTACGTGCAGGCTGGGCATGACGGCTATTGGAGATTGGAGCAGCCGGTGCATGTCGCAAGACAGGTGCTGTTTGTGAAGCCGGATTACTGGGTTATCGTCGATACTTGCCGTTCCCATGGCGAGCATGAATATACGATCCCATTTCATTTTGCAGAGGGGCTTGATTTAACCGTCCGGGAGGATGGAATTGTACATGCGGCTGCGGCCCAGGAAGGTCCTGCCTTGTGGATTATTCCGTTGGTTCAGGTGGACGTTAAGCAGGCTGCAAGCTGGGTGTCTCGTCATTATAACGAGAAGACTCCTTCGGTCAAAGCCTCCTTCGTTCGCAAGGGCAACGGTTTTACCAAATTCATTACTCTACTGTATCCGAGCGCCAGCCCGCAGGCGAGGCTGCCTATCCTGCAAGAGCTGGAGGTGCTGGACAGTTACGGCAAGCAGGTTCCGTCCCATCTGGCTACGGCGTTTTCGGTGCAGAGGGAGCAAGGGAAAGAAGAGTTCGTGTTCTCCCATCAAGGCCCGCGCAGCTACCGTTTCGGGGATCATCATCTCAGCGGTGAGGTGTTACTGGTGCGCAGCGGCGGGTTAACCGGGAATGATGCGAGGCCTTACATCATAAAGGTATAAGTAAAGCAAGAATAAAGGACTTTTTAAGGACGTTGACCCTAAAAGGAAGCATGCAGTAATTTTAAAGTAAGTTCACAGTTCACAAATCAGACACAATTATGAGAAAGCGCTTTAATAAAGTGAACAATCCAATCATTTAGGGGGTTATAGCTTGAAAAGCCAGTACAAAAAATGGGGCGCGCTGCTGCTTGCGATAACATTGCTTTCCGCGCTGCTGATCTCCGGCTGTTCGACCAAGGGCAAGGGCGGCGGAGATGTGGAATTGAAGCTTGGATTTTATTCCTCGGCTCAATCGGATGAGAAGATGCAGGAGCTGATCGCCAAATTTCAGGAAAAGCATCCAAATATTAAAATAAAAACGGAATCCTCCCCGTATAATCAGTTCTTTCAGAAGCTGGATACGCAAATCGCGGCGGAAAGCGCACCGGATGTATGGCTCTCGGACGGGGTGCTCGTTCCGAAATATGCGGAGCGTGGCGTGCTTAAGGACTTGACCGAATGGATTCAGAGGGACTTAAAAGCGGACGATTACTACGGCTTGGAATTTAATAAAGACGCTGCAGGCAAGTACTGGGGCGTGCCGCAGGGGATCCAAATTGCCGTACTGTACTACAACAAGGATATGTTCGACGAAGCCCAGATCGAGTATCCGACAGAGGCTTGGAACTGGGACGATCTGAAGGCGGCCGCAGAGAAATTGACGAAGGATGCCAATGGCAAATACGCCATAGACCCCTCGTTCGATAAAAATAAGATCAGTCAATACGGACTCACCTTCTTCAGCATCACCGAAGGTTGGATGACGGTGCTGAAATCGTATGGCGGAGGGGTGCTCAACGAGACGCTGGATCAGTCGATCATTGACTCACCGGAGAATAAAGCCGCATTGGACTGGATTGTGGACGGCATGCAGCGTGAACTGCTTCCGACTCCCTCCGATTTAAAAAGCTTCCAGAGCAATATGGCCCCCTTCCCGAGCAAAGCGGCTGCTATGAGAATCGGCATATACGCCCGGACGATCGATGCGAACGCAGCGGGCCTGAATTACGACGTGACGCTGCTGCCAAAAGGTCCTGAAGGCAAACGCTTCTCCCCGGTGATTGCAAATTCCTGGGTGATTAATAAGAAGGCCGAAGGCGCAGTAGGGGAAGCGGCCTGGGAGTGGGTGAAATTCTGGGCCACAGAGGATGAGGTTCAGAAGGAATGGGCTTCACTTGGCGAAGCGGTGCCTGTCAAGAAATCCGTGGCGAATTCCGAGCAGTTCCTGAGCGGATCGCCGGCCAATAAACAGGCTTTCCTCGACAGCTTCGAATTCGCTGGAACGCTGGATGTAAATGCGGTATGGAGCGAATGGGTCGGCAAATTCAACGACAGCATCAATCGTGCATTCGAAGGCGAGGTTTCCGTCGAGCAGGCAATGAAGCAGGCGGATCAGGAAGTACAGAAGGTGCTGGATGAATTCTATAAGAAATGATGGAGCAGCGCCTTTGATTTGATAGCTTTGATGGATTGCGGGCTGGCATGCCAAGTGCCGGCCCTCTAGAATAGCGACAGAAAGCGTGATGATCATAATGGAAGAAACGGAAAAAGTAAGGACGGGAGTCCAACCATTAACCCCGCGGATCCGAAGGCGGCGCCTTAACAGTGACAGTAAGTGGGGACTGCTGATGGTAACCCCTTATATCATTCATTTTATTGTTTTTGTACTTGGTTCGCTGCTCGCCTCCTTGTATTTCAGTTTTTCTCATTATGATATTCTGAACGCCCCGCAGTGGGCGGGCCTGGCGAATTATAAGAAACTGTTCCAGGAGCCGGTATTCTGGAAGGCGATGTGGAACACGGTATATTTCACGATACTGTTCGTGCCGCTGCAGACCGTTTTGGCCTTGATTTTAGCGACGGCACTGAATCAGCGGCTGCGGGGGCTGAAATTTTTCCGATTGGCGCATTTTGTGCCCGTTATTTCTTCCTGGACGGTCATTTTGTATGTTTCGGATGCGATATTTAATCCCCGCTTCGGGATGGCCAATTCTTTTCTGCTGAAAATAGGGCTGGAACCGCAAAAATGGCTGCAGGATGAACGTCTCGTCATTCCTTTGCTGGTGATGATCGCCGTTTGGAAAGGGATCGGCTACATTATGGTCATTTTTCTTGCCGGATTGCAGAACGTTCCTTCAGACGTGTACGAGGCGGCCGAAATTGACGGGGCTGGCGTATTCCGCAAATTTATGCATATTACGGTGCCATTGATTTCGGGCACGACGTTTCTCGTTCTCATTCTGAGCACAATCTCCACCTTCCAGGCTTTTGAGCAAATTTACGTGATGACGGGAGGGGCGCTGGATGCATCATCGGCTGGGGGACCGAATAAATCCAGCCTTGTGCTGATGATTTATTTGTATCAGGAGGGCTTCACCTTCCTGCGTATGGGATATGCTTCAGCAATTGCCTGGGTGCTCTTCGTTATCCTGTTCATTCTTACCGCCCTGCAGGTTACGCTTCAGAAAAAGTGGGTGCATTACGAATGAACAGCAGCAGAGCATGTCGAAAGGAGGCTCCGGTATGAAGCTGAATAGATTTCGCAAAGGCGTCGGTTACGCCGTCATTATTTTTAGTTCGCTTATTATGATCCTGCCGTTTCTGACAACCCTGTTCAATTCCTTGAAAACTTATGCCCAGTATACCGCCTTTCCGCCCAAATGGTTTCCAAGCCCCATCCAATGGAGCAATTACTCCGAGGTGTGGAAGCTGGGCGCATTTGAGCAATACACCATCAATAGCGTTATCGTGACGGTGCTGTCCGTGTGCGGAGCCCTGATCTCTTGCTCCATGGTCGCTTTCGCGTTTGCAAGACTGCGATTTCCCTTCAAAAATACGCTGTTCATGATCGTGCTCGGCACGATGATGATTCCGCCGGTTGTGCTGATCATTCCGCAATTCGTTATTTTTAAATCGCTGTATATGCTTGATACACTGACACCGCTGTGGATTATCGAGTGGCTGGCCCAGCCGTTCGGCATATTCCTGATGCGGCAGGCGTTCCTAATGATCCCGAAGGATTACGAGGAGTCTGCCAAGCTTGACGGGTGCAACCCGTTTCAGATCTATTGGAAAATATTCCTGCCCATGTGCAAGCCGACCTTCGCCACCTTGGCTGTCTTTACGTTTATGACGAAGTGGAACGAGATACTGTCGCCGGCGATCTTCCTGACGTCGAAGGAGAACTTCACGCTGCCAATAGGTATCCTATCCATGGCCGGGCAGTGGTCGGGCAATGAGCAATATATGGTTGCCGCGGCGTTGATGAGCTTGATTCCGATATTGCTGGTGTTTTTGTTTGCGGAGAAATACTTTGTGCAAGGCACAAATTCGTCCGGCATAAAATGACCGGACGAATTTGCGCCAAGAACAAACACTTCCGGCATAAAGTAACCAGAAAAGTTTGAGCCAAGGCAAACTCTTCCGGCATAAAGTAACCAGAAAAGTTTGAGCCAAGGCAAACTCTTCCGGTATAAAGTAATCCTCAAGAAAGGAGGGAATCGCATGCCCTATCGGGTCGTTCTCATCGGAGCCGGCATCATTTCGCGCAACCACTTGAATGCGATCCGGCAAATGAAGGAGTTGAGCGCGGCAGCTGTCGCTGACATCGACGAGGAGCGAGGCAGAACAGTAAGCGGCGAATACGGCATTGCTTATTACAGCGATTATAAAGAGATGATCCGTATAGAAAAACCGGACATTGTCATTATCGCACTGCCTCATTTTTTGCATGAGGAATGTGCAATATGGTGTGCTGCCCAAGGCTGTCACCTGCTTTTGGAGAAGCCGATGGCCCTTAATGTGAAGCAATGCGATGCAATCCTGGGAGCGGCAAGGGCTTCGGGCGTCAAGCTCATGGTCGGTCATACTCAGCACTACTGGCCGGCCAATCTGCTGGCCAAGACGTTCATTGAGAGCGGTGTGCTTGGCAAGCTTCTCGCAATTCAGGATACCCGCCATTTGTATTATTTCAGTGAGCACCGCCCAGCTTGGTTTCTGGATAAAGCCAAAGCAGGCGGCGGGATTCTCATGAATCTGGGCGCTCACTCCATCGACAAGATTCAGTGGCTGACGGGAAGCCGGATTAAGAAAGTGAAGGCGGCTTTGTCTTACGAAGGAACGAGGGGCAATGTGGAGGGAAGCGGCTGTATTTTTCTAGAAACATCAAGCGGAGTATCTGCCGTGATCGTGCAATCCGGTTACGCTGGCGTAGCCAGAGATGAGACGGAGCTGATTTTCACACAAGGGATGATCAGGCTCGTTTCTGCCAAGGGGATGTGGGTGAGCCGGGACGGTCGGTATGAGGAGGTTAAGCCTCCATGCAGCGCTGACCCGTTCGTATTGCAATTTGAAGATTTGCTGCAGGCGATCAGGCAGGATGCTGAGCCGGGCAGCACGGGAGAATACGCCAGATCGGTCATCGCGGCCTTGGAAGCGGTGTACCGCTCGGATGAGACGGGAGTGGAACAAACCCTTGATACAGAGTGACGAGGATAAACAGGGCTCCATTCGGTTCAGCATCTGCACGACCGGATTAAAGGCGATGACAATCGAACAGATCGCTGTCGAAGCCCGAAATATTGGGCTGCAAGGCATGGAAATCTGGCGCGGACATATCGAAGACTACCTGGATCGGGGCGGTACGCTAAGCCAGCTGCGGGGTTTGCTGGATTCAAACCGGCTGCAAGTGCCCTGTATCAGCGAATACTGCTATTTTACCAAGGGGAGGGAAGCATACCAAGCCGAGCTGGCGAGTCTTCAGTATTCGGCGGAATGGGCCAGAGCGCTGCACTGTCCGCGGATTCGCGTATTTGCGGGACATGTATCCTCCGGAAAGGCGGCAAACGAACATTGGCGCATGGCCGCACAAGGTTTGCAGGAGGCGCGTCAAATTTGCAGTGAGCAAGGTGTTTCTCTCGCGGTCGAAATTCACAATCATACGCTGGCCGACTCGGCCAGCGGCTTAAACAGGCTGCTGGAACCCTATGAAAATGAAATCGAGCTTGTTTATGATGGGTTCAATCTTTGCGTGGACCGGCTCGATCCGCTCCCGGTGCTGGAGCAATTCTATCCGCGGGTCAGCCATGTGCATTTTAAAGATTACCACTGGAATCATGAGGATTGGAGCAAAAGCATAGCCGTACCAGTTCTGCAGGGGGATGCGAATCATGCGGCGATTCTGGGCAGGCTGATTGCCTTAGGGTATCAAGGCTTCATCTCTTTCGAATATTTTGGCAATCAGGTTTTGGAATTGACGAAGCAGTCGCTGGCGGAGTTAACCGAATATATGCATCAGCAGTCCTGAATTAAGGCGTGTGATCCTATCTTGGGGGTGGCGAACGTGTCGATGAACATGAAGGTTGCAGTCATCGGTCCGCATGACCTGGTCGATGCGGTGCTCCATATTGGATCTTTCTTTTCCGAGCTGTCCATGCTCCCTGCGCCTTACCGCCATGAACGGGAGACGCTTGAGATCATCGAGAAAATTCGGGATCAGGCGGATATAATGCTTTTTACGGGTCCGATCCCTTATCAGATTGCCTTGGCGGCATCACCCGGTAAACCTATGGTTCACGTGTTTTATTCGGGAACAGCACTGTATAAGGTGCTGTTTGATTGCTACCGCCAGCATGTTCTGTCTTTCGATGAGCGGCTGCCAATCAGTGTGGATGTGCTGCAGCGAAATGAGGTGGAGGAGCCGCTTCGGGAAATCGGGCTGCCGATTCACGATATTTTTATTAAAACCTATGCATCGGGTATGGGCCATGAGGAATTCGTCGCTTTTCATTATGATTTGTGGAGAGCGGGGAAAGTAATGGTCACGGTAACCTGTGTAACCTCGGTTTATCATCGTCTGGTCGAGCTCGGCGTTCCTGCATTCCGGGTCATACCGACGCAATCGGCGATTCGGGACGCTTTGAATTGCGCTCTGCTGGAAGGGAAGAGCCTTCGTTATAGCAGCACACAAATCGCCGTTGGTATTATGAACATCGATAACTTTGAGCAAGTCGCCAAAGAGGCAGCCTCCGAATACGACATCCAGCGCAAAAAAATTATCCTGCAGCAAATTCTTATCGATTTCGGGGAAGAAACCCAGTCCCTGATCAAATGGAGCAATTCGGATGAAGTGTCGTTTATCACCACACGTGGAATTATCGAGCAGGTGACGCGTAAATTCCAGGACGCTCCGCTGCTGCTGGAAGTCATGGAGCGGCTGCAATGGAATGCCAGTATCGGCATTGGCATTGGCCGTACAGCCAATGAAGCGGAAGGCAAAGCACGCGAAGCGCTGCTCAAGGCCAAGACAGGCGGCGGCGGCAACTGTTTCCTGATTATGCAGGACGGAATGGTTTACGGCCCGATGGGCTCGGAGCTGAAGCTGGAATATTCCGCGCGGAGCGAGAATCCAGAGCTGATTTCGTTAGCGAAAAAGGTAGGGCTTAGTGTGGGTACGATCAATAAGCTCATTTCGTTATGCCGGAGGCTCGGTACGTCGAGGATTACTGCCGCCCAGCTCGCGGAGGGCTTCGGTATTACGCTTCGCAGCGCGCGGCGGATCATGGCGGCCTTGGAGAAATATGAAATTGCCAGTATCGTAGGGGAAGAGCAGCCTGCTGGACGGGGCAGACCGCGGCAAATTTATTCTTTGAACCTAGAAGGAGTCGACTATGAGTAAAATGAACCTATTGCAAGTCGCCTTATCTCTGGAACAGGAAATTGTAGACGTTCGCCGCCATTTGCATCAATACCCCGAGCTGGGTTTCCAGGAGTTCATTACTTCGGCGTACGTGGCGGAGCAGCTTGAGCGGCTTGGGCTTGAGGTGCAGCGCGGCGTTGCCGGTACCGGGGTCGTGGCGCTGCTCGAAACGGGCCGCCCCGGGCCATGCATCGCGGTACGGGCGGATATGGACGCCCTGCCCTTGCAGGAGCGGACAGGGCTGCCTTATGCATCGCGGCATGAGGGCGCGATGCATGCCTGCGGCCATGACGGCCATATGGCCATGGCGCTAGGCGCCGCCCGGATGCTGACCGGACTAAAGCGTGAGCTGATCGGCACGGTCAAGTTCATTTTTCAGCCGGCGGAGGAAATGCTGGGCGGAGCCCGGCACATGATCGATGCTGGGGTCCTGGACTCGCCGCGCGTGGACGGCATCATCGGCTTGCACTTGTGGCCGGACCTGCCGACAGGATGCTTCGGCGTAAAGGCGGGGACAATTATGGCCAGCATGGACCATGTCGACATTACGGTACATGGCCGTTCCGGTCATGGGGCGGCGCCGCATCAGGGCGTCGACGCAATCATCGCCGCAGCTCACGTGCTCACGGCCCTGCAGGTGCTGATTAGCCGCGAGAGCGATCCGGCGGACGCTGTTGTGCTGAGCATGGGTTCGATCCACGGAGGCAGCATCCCTAACATTATTGCGGATGAGGTGGAGATTCGCGGCACAGTTCGTGCGGTGAATTCGGATGCCCGCGAAAGGATGCGAGATCGTGTGACGGAACTTGCTCAGGCGGTTGCGGCGGGGATGAATGCCCGGGCTGACGTTCGCTATGAGTTCGGATATCCGCCCACCGTAAATGATGGCCAGTGGATCAGCTTCGCCGAAGAGGCGCTTCGCGAACTGTACGGGCAGGAAGCAATCCATCGTCTTGCGCATGCGCAAATGACTAGCGAAGACATGGCGTATTACATGGAGCATATCCCTGGCGCGTTCCTGCTGGTCGGCACAGGCGGGGCAGGCAAAGGCAGGTTCCCGCTGCATCATCCGGAGCTTGCCGTCGACGAGCAGTCACTGATCTATGGCGCCGCATATTTGGCGCAGTTTGTACGCAACTATTTACGGGATAAGAACTAATACATCTTTTGCTAGAAAGGGGGAGTACAATCATGTTGGAGCATGCGGAGCGAGTCAAGCAATCCCTGCAGGGAGGGCTGATCCCTGCCGTCCCGGTTCCGCGTTATGCGGACGGGAGGATTCACGACGAGGCTCAGGCCGCATACGCTTCTTACTTGGCTCGTCAGAACATCGCCGGCGTAGCGGTATGGGCGCATACCGGGCGGGGGCTGCATTTGCAGTCGGGGCAGCGGCGTGATATTTTACGGTTGTGGCGGTCGGTCCTAGGTCCCTCTCGAATAGTCATTGCCGGGGCAGGAGCGCTGCCTGATTCTGCTTTAAGCATGGCAGCCCGAATCGAGCGCTGGCGGATAGATAGTAAAAGGATGGCCGAGGAAGCGATCGCTGAGGGAGCGGATGCCTTGCTAGTATTTCCGCCCGTCCTTCTTCGCGAGCTGCCAGCTCATGAGCGGGAGGAGGCAGCGGCTGAATATCACCGCGAGTTGGCTCGGCTCGGCATTCCACTAGTCATCTTTTATTTGTATGAGGGAGCGGGTGGATGGTCGTATTCCCTGGATTTGCTGCGGGAGCTGCTCTCTCTGCCGCATGTGATCGGTATCAAGATCGCGACGCTGGACAGCATCATGACGATGCAGAACATCGCCCGGCTCCTTGCCGAAGAGTTTCCAGGCCAGATGCACATCACGGGAGAAGACAGGATGTTCGGTTATGCCCTGATGCGCGGAGCACAGAGCGCGCTCGTGGGCCTTGGAGCTGCTTTTCCGAATATTCAGGCGGATCTGATTAGGGCGTACCGCGTACAGGATTACGCCAGGTTCCTCGACTTATCGGAGCGTGTGGACGGATTCGCCGAGATGACCTTCACAGAGCCGATGGATAAGTACATTTTAAGAATGCTGCATTGCCTTGTCTTTGCCGGCGTCATTCCGCAGGAAGCGGCCCATGATATGGCAGGATACGAAATGACGGAACAAGAGCTGGCTTCGATTCGCCAAGGGATCGATAAGTACCGGTTGTATTAACCTGAGATGAATTTCAACATGAAAGAGGCTCTCCATATGCCATCTAACCGGCTGGAGAGCCTTTTTTGCGTCAGAAAACGACTTCGATTTCCTTCTCCTTCAACATGTCCATCCACGCCGGCTCGGGTTCCCGGTCGGTAATGAGCGCGTGGATATCATCGAATTCCATGAGCTTGACAAATGCGGTCTTATTGAATTTCGAATGGTCCGCAAGCAGCAGCACTTTGCCGGCTTGGCGCAGCATGGCCTTCTTCAGCTCGCATTCCGGCTCGTTGGAGTCCATGACTCCCTTGCCGAGGAATAGCGCTTTGCAGCTCATGACCACTTTATCCACGTTGTATTTCTTTACGATCTCCTCTGCGTTTGTGCCGACGAGGGACATCGACCTAGGACGCAATGTTCCCCCGGTGGAAATGATTTGAATCCCGCTGTTTAGAAATTCGTGCAAAATGTGAATCGAGCTTGTGATAACCGTTAAATTTTTGCGCTGATGCAGAAGCTTCATCAGTTCAAACGAGGTAGAGCTGGGATCCATCATCAGGGTATCCCCGTCATGGATCAGATCCAATGCTTTAGCTGCGATTTGCTGTTTGATTTCCGAATTTGTGGCATTTCGGGTCGTAAAGGGCAGGTCTTCATTGGTATGGCTGTTTAATATTGCACCGCCATAGGTTCGAGTGACGATGCCTTCCTTCTCCAGCTTCTCCAAATCACGGCGGATCGTTTCCTCCGTGACGTTGAATTTGTCGCTGAGCTCCGAGACGAGAACGCGTTTATCCGCATGCACCATGCTGATCATTATTTGGCGCCGTTCAGCTGCTAGCATAGAAACTCCTTTCTCCGTACCTTTAATAGCTTCTCATTATATGTTGAAAATGCAGAAAAGTATAGATTTGTTACAAATATGTTAACAAAAATAAACAAAAGAAGATAAAACAACATTTAATTATGTTTGATCATGTTGACTTAACAGATAACCACAGGTACGATGTAAGTAGAACAAAGAAATTTAGGATTTACTGGTGACGATGAAGAGAGGGGTCAAGCTGGAGCCGGAGTTCAAACCCTATCCGCTCGGTGTGGTATATACGAACAGGAAATCCCTGCTTCAACGCTAAAGCACAACATTTAAGCCAAGAGAAAGGGAGAAACCGTGATGACAACTTTTAAACAGCATCCTTTATCCTGTACGCGCAAGCTGGAGATTCCTTTTGTGAAGGAAATGGCGCAAATTACACAGCATATGTGGAGGTTTGGCTGGGATGAGCGGAACGGCGGGAATATTAGCTGCATTCTGGACGAAGCCGAAGTGTTGCAGTATCTGGATATTAACCATGTGATCCGAACGATCAAGCCTGCCTTTCCCGTGCATGAATTGGCTGGCCGCTATTTTATCGTCACCGGTTCGGGCAAGTATTTCAAGAACGTCGTTGCCGACCCGGAAGCGAATCTCGGCGTACTGCGCGTCTCGAAGAATGGAGAGCATTTGGAGCTGCTGTGGGGATTGAAGGACGGCGCTGTACCGACGAGTGAACTGCCGTCCCATTTCATGAGTCATATCGAACGCTTGAAGGTTGACCCGAACCATCGCGTCGTCATTCACAACCATGCGACGAACGTCATTGCTATGACTTTTATTCATGATTTGGACGAAAATAAATTTACGAAGACGCTCTGGGAAATGTGTACGGAATGTATCGTCGTTTTCCCGGATGGCATTGCCGTAATTCCGTGGATGGTGCCGGGTTCCAGCGAGATCGGCAGAGCCACTGCGGAGAAAATGAAGGGCCACCGCGCCGTGGTATGGCCGCACCATGGCATTTTCGGCACGGGCAGCTCCATTGACGAGGCTTTCGGGCTCATTGAAACGATTGAGAAGGCGGCGCAAATCTACATGCTCATTGTCAACCAGCCGATCAGGCAGCGGATTACCGACGGAGAGCTGGCCGAGCTGGCCCGGGCATTTGGCGTAACGCCGCGTGAAGGCATTCTGAGCACCAGGTCACCGCTCTAGCGGACACTGTCATAAACGCTTGCGATGTATGTTCGTGCGGCGTCATGTAACGAAGCGTTCACAGGACGCTTCGTTTGTTTCTGTATTTAATGGGGGTCACTCCGGTGAATTTCTTGAACATTTTCGAGAAGTAGCTTTGGTCGTGATAATTCAGCAATGCCGATATTTCCGAAATGGTCTGATCCGTAAGCAGCAATAGGGATTGGGCCTCTTCTATTTTGGTCCGCTGAATATATTCCCGCAGGGAATAGCCGACCTCGCGCTTGAACAGCGCGGATAAATAATTAGGATGAAGCGCTGCTTTTTGAGCCAAATCATTCAGGCTGATATGGTCGTACAGATGCTTGAAAATATAATCCAGGCAAATATTGATCGGCTTGGAGTACCGGTTCCGTTTCGTTTGATGCACGCGTTCCGCATAATCGGACAGCACTTCCTCAATGAAATGGTCGACCGCCTTAACATCGTTTAATTCTTCGGCATTTTGAATGTACAGATCACTGATGGTCAGGGCGGTCTCATATTGCAGCCCGCCTTCCACGGCGGCCCGGGTTGCCAGGGTGATGACGGTGATCGCGAGATTTTTCCGGCTTCTGAGCTCGCTTGTTTTGGAAAGCAGTCCGACTTCGCCGTAATGGGGGAGCTGCCTCCAGTTGCGGATAACCTCATCTTTATTGCCCTGTTTAATCGCTTGCATCGATTTTTGCTCAAACAAGGCATCATGGTGCATGGCCGTATTCTGGCGGCGTTCGGAGATTGTGAGGACCGGATTCTCGATCTCTTTGGACAAGCTCGTTACCGAACGGCTCTGCGTATAGACATCGGCAGGGTCAAGCACTTCTTGATACAGCATATAGTGTAGATGCATGGCGGCATACACGCAGTCCGTAATCGAAAGCACGGGGAGGGAGCGATAGTAGGCGGCCAGCTTGTCGTGCAGATCATGATCGGTGCCTGTCTTCTGCACGAAAGCTTGAATTTCCGTATCAGTCAGTTTCATTTCAGCTGCCGGTCCAAGCAGAATGGTTCCATTAAATTCACCGTCCGTACGAACAGGAACGGAGATAAAGGTCTCCGAATCATCCGTTCTAAAGAGAATGGGCAGATGTCCGGCATGCGGTGCGCATATCTGGGACAACCAGCTGTTTTTGGACGAGAAGTGCGGATTCATTACGAAATTAGCGGAAAATTCGATTTCGATCTTTTTATGCCCATTTAAATAAAAGACCGGTATTTTAAAAGAATGCCACATGAGCTTGCAAATATATGGCAAGGAATGATCGGCTGGCAGGGTCATGACAAATCTCCTTTAGGTTCATAATTTGAACATAACATACTTCAGCGATTCGCACGATCTTTCCAGGAAAATAACCTTAAAAAAACACCAAAAAGCTTAAATCAGCGCCATAAATAATCAGATTCTCTTCTTATAATGAATATATCATTAATGAAAGCGATTACTTTTATGCTTGGAACAGGAGGAGCTTATGAAAAGAGACATGAAATCACTAATTGCCCAAATGACGTTGGAGGAGAAGGCAGGGTTATGTTCAGGGCTGGATTTTTGGCATTTGAAAGGAATCGAGCGTCTGGGCATTCCATCTATTATGGTGACGGACGGACCACACGGTCTGCGCAAGCAGGCGGCGGACGCCGATCATTTAGGGCTCAACGAAAGCGTGCCGGCCACCTGTTTCCCGTCGGCTGTCAGCTTGGCCAGTACATGGAACAGGGAGCTGACTAGGCAGGTTGGTGAAGCGCTAGGCCAGGAGTGCCAGGCCGAGAATGTAGCGGTGCTGCTCGGACCGGGAGCCAATATCAAGCGTTCGCCGCTGTGCGGCAGAAATTTCGAATATTTCTCCGAAGATCCTTACCTCTCCTCACAAATGGCCGCAAGCCATATTCGCGGCGTACAGAGCCAGGGTGTAGGTACATCGTTAAAGCATTTCGCCGCCAACAACCAGGAGCATCGCCGGATGTCGACCGATGCCGTCGTCGACGAAAGAACGCTGCGTGAAATCTATCTGGCCAGCTTCGAGCATGCGGTTCGGGATGCCCAGCCGTGGACGGTGATGTGCGCCTATAACAGATTAAACGGTGAATACGCCTCTGAGCACGAAGAGCTGCTTACCGGCGTTTTAAGGGACGAATGGGGCTTTGAAGGTATTGTCGTTTCTGACTGGGGCGCGGTCAATGAGCGCGTAAAAGCGCTTGAAGCGGGATTGGAGCTGGAAATGCCTTCGAGCAGCGGCCTTGGGGAGCAAAAGATTATCGCTGCCGTCCAAAATGGAACGCTTGCAGAAGCCAAGCTGGATCAAGCTGTGGAAAGACTACTGAACATTATTTTTAAGGCGGTTGACGAGCAGCGGGAGAACGCTGTTTATGATCAGGAGGCGCATCATCAGCTGGCCAAGGAAGTAGCCATGGAGAGCATGGTGCTGTTAAAAAATGAAGATCGGCTGCTGCCGCTTACGAAGCAAGGGAAGATCGCTGTGATCGGTACATTGGCGACAAAGCCTAGATACCAGGGCGGAGGCAGCTCGCATATATTGCCGACGAAGCTGGATAACGTGTTCGAGGAGATCGTTCAGGCAGCGGGCGGTGCAGAGGTGTTCTTTGCCGAGGGCTACCCTCTGGAGCATGATGAAATCGACGCGGAGTTGATGGCCAAGGCGAAAGAAACAGCACAGAATGCAGATGTTGCTGTCTTGTTTATCGGCTTGCCTGATCGATATGAATCGGAAGGCTATGACCGTGAGCATCTGAGCATCCCGCAGAACCAAATCGCATTGATCGAAGCGGTGGCTTCCGTTCAGCCGAACCTTGTCGCGGTGCTCAGCAACGGGGCGCCGATCGAAATGCCTTGGCTGCCGAAAGTAAAAGCGGTGCTGGAAGGTTACTTAGGCGGGCAGGCCCTCGGCGGAGCGATTGCTTCGCTGCTGTTCGGCGATGCAAATCCTTCCGGCAAGCTTGCCGAGACGTTTCCGATGAAGCTCAGTGATAATCCGTCGTATTTGAATTTTCCGGGGGACGGGGACAAGGTGGAGTATAAGGAAGGAATTTTCGTCGGCTACCGTTATTACGATGCCAAGGAAATCGAGCCGCTGTTTCCGTTTGGCCATGGATTGAGCTACACCGAATTCAGTTACCGGGATATGTCCATTAGCGCGAAGGAAATCGCAGATTCAGACACTGTGAAAATCAGCGTATTCGTCAAAAATACAGGAAAAACTGCCGGCAAAGAGATTGTCCAGCTCTATGTGAGAGATATTCAGAGCAGTGTAACGAGACCGGAGAAGGAGCTGAAAGGTTTTGAGAAGATCAGTCTGAAGCCAGGGGAGGAGAAGAAGGTTACTTTTACTCTCGATAAACGCTCCTTCGCTTATTACAATGTCGAGTTAAAGGATTGGCATGTGGAAACGGGCGAATTCGAAATATTAATCGGAAAATCCTCTCGTGAAATCGTGCTGCGCGACACGCTGCTCGTCCGTTCGGGTACAGCCATCAAAATGAAGGTGAGCCGGAATACGCTGGTTGGAGACTTACTTGCTGATCCGCATCTTTCTTCGACAGCGAAGAAGCTGCTCGATAAAGTAAACGAGACCCATCCATTTGCGCAGATGGGCGATGAAGGGAATATGGCCGAAATGCTGGCGGCGATGATGAAATATATGCCGCTGCGCGCGTTGGTTAACTTTGGCGGAGGTGCGTTTACGGAAGAGATGATGGACGAAATGATCGAAACGCTGAATGCAGCAAGTTCTCCTTCTTCCCGGGCATAACAAGACAATCCCCGCAGCTTGCAGGACTGCTCCGCTGCGGGGATTGTTATGTAGAATAGCTGCAGTGTGCACTCGCTCTCCTAAAGCTGCTTGTTCTTCAGCAAATCGCGGATTTCAGTGAGCAGCAGTTCTTCTTTGCTGGGTTCTGCGGGTTTGTCCGGTTTGGGGTCATCCTTCCGCTTGAATTTGCTGAGCAACTTGGTGAATAGAAAAATCGAAAAAGCGATGATCAGGAAATCAATGACGGTTTGCATGAACGATCCGATTTTAATCGTTGCTTCATTAACCTGGATCACGATGTTCGAGAAATCGCGCCCGCCTAACAAGATACCCAAAAGCGGCATAATTAGATCCTCGACGACGGAGCTGACGATTTTTCCGAATGCCCCGCCGATGATGACGGCAATAGCCAAATCTAGCACATTGCCTTTAAATGCAAATGTTTTAAACTCTTTCCACATAAATGTCCCTCCTGACGGTGTTCAAACTTAATATTAGATTAAATGAGCCTAAGTTGCTTGGCAACAAGAAAAAAACCAAATAGAGGCTGCTATAAAAATAGTAACTATGGTGATAGCCAATATCCAGGAAGATGGTATAATGCTTAATTAGCGGCTTCTAATAAGAAGTTCAACCAGAAGAAGGAGTTTACAAAAACATGTGGCTGTTATTCGCTTCTCTCGCTGCGATCAGTTTTGGTCTGCGCGGTATTTTGTATCATTGGTCATCCAAACAAGGAATGGATCGTAATTTGATGTTATTCGGCGTATTTTTTACTGGAGCCCTCGCTAGTTTAATAGGCAGCTTCCTGTTTGGGCAGAACTGGACGCTGAGCGCGCTTACGGGGGTATTTATGGGGGCGTTTTCATTCGTAGCAAATGCCTGCATGTTCCAAGGCTTCGCTGTCGGGAAACCTTCGATCATTGCGATTCTGACCGGACTTCCCCCCGTCGTTGTCGTTACGCTTGCCTACTTCTTGTGGGGGGAGACGCTGTCCCTGGGGCAGATGCTCGCGTTCTTTCTCATTGTTGCAGGGATTCTAACCGTCAGATATTCGAATGACCTGCGAATCGGGAATTTGCAGGGCGCACAATGGGGTCTGCTGGCCATGGTATTTTTCGGTTTAAATGATATGGCGGGCAAGATGTCGACACGTTTAGAAGCAGCGCTATTTCCAACATTGTTTTACATGTTCTCCGTCGGATCGGCCTGCTTTGCTGCTTGGTGGCTGATCGATAAAAATCGCAAACGGAAATTAGCAGTTTCCGGTACATACGGATCCTCTGCGCAGCTGGGCAAGTGGAATGAAAAACAAACTTTCTTCAGTGGCATGGCGATCGGCTTCACGAACTTTTTCGGAATGATCCTCATCATAACCGCCTTTAAATATGGTATTACGGGGCTCGTGTCGGCCGTTGTCGCCATGAATGTGCTATTAATTCTTCTTTATACTCGCATCTTCGTCAAAGAGAAATTTAGAAGGCTTGAAGTCATTGGCATGTCTATATGCATTGTTGGCATGATTGCCCTGCGAATTTTTTAACTGAATTTTGAAGCAAGAGTGGTATGTCTTTATGACATATCGCTCTTTTTTTCATTAAGCTAACAATAAATAACAATTTATATGTAAAATATAGTAATTAATAGATTGATATGTTATATTATGGCTAGGAATTGTTGTAATTAAATGGAAACTTCCTAACAACAATCCTAATTTAATGAAAGAAGGTGGTACTTGAAGCAGCCTGTCGGGATTTTTGTGGATATTATCGTATAGAAAGGAGGCAATGATATGATGGGAAAATGGTTGAAACGAAGCAGGATATTTTCATTCACATTAGTGTTAGCGCTTACAGGGAGTGCGGCGCTAACAAATGTGCCAAGCGCTCAAGCCGCTGCCTCGGATTATAACTACGCCGAAGCGTTGCAGAAATCGATTTATTTCTACGAGACACAGCGTTCTGGCAAATTGCCGGACAATAATCGCGTCGAATGGCGCGGCGATTCTGGGCTGAAGGACGGGGCTGACGTCGGTCATGATTTGACGGGCGGCTGGTACGACGCAGGCGATCATGTCAAATTCGGTTTTCCGATGGCTTACACCGCAACAATGCTTGCATGGTCCGTGTACGAGTACCGCGATGGATATGAGCAGTCCGGCCAGCTCGAATACATCCTGGATAATATCCGCTGGGCGACGGATTATTTTATGAAAGCTCATACGGCTCCCAATGAATTATGGGGACAAGTAGGGAACGGCACAGCGGACCATAACTGGTGGGGCCCGGCTGAAGTCATGCCTATGGCGCGGCCGGCCTATAAAATTGATGCAGCCCATCCGGGCTCGGATCTTGCCGGGGAGACAGCCGCAGCGCTGGCTGCCGCCTCGATCATTTTCAAGGATACGGACGCCGCCTATTCGGGAGAGCTGCTTAAGCATGCGAAGCAATTGTATCAATTCGCGGATCAATACCGCGGAGCATATTCGGACAGCATTACTGACGCTGCCCAGTACTACAAGTCCTGGAGCGGCTATGCCGATGAATTGAGCTGGGGAGGCGTGTGGCTCTATCTCGCTACGAACGACGAGACTTATCTTAACAAGGCTATAGCCGCAAGCAGCCAGTGGGGAACACTGCAGTCCGGTGGCTGGGATTATAAGTGGACACAAAACTGGGATAACAAGCAATATGGCGCCCAGCTTCTCCTGGCCCGAATTACCGGAGATCCGCGGTTCGTACAGTCTACGGAGCGGAGCATGGAGTTCTGGACGACAGGCGTGTCCGGAACTGGTGAACGAGTCACGTACACACCAGGAGGGCTTGCGCATCTGGATCAATGGGGAGCTCTTCGTTACGCCGCCAATCAGGCATTCCTTGCTTTCGTTTACTCCGATTGGGTGAGCGATCCTGTCAAGAAAGCGCGTGCGCGTACTTTTGCCGAGAGTCAAATTTTGTACATGCTGGGAGATAATCCGCGGAGCAGCAGTTATGTGGTCGGTTTCGGCAATAATGCGCCGGAGCATCCGCATCATCGAACCTCGCACGGCTCCTGGGCGGACAACCAGCAAACTCCTGCGAATCACAGGCATATTCTATATGGTGCGCTCGTTGGCGGGCCAACCAAGAACGATAGCTATACTGATTCGATTGGAGATTATGTATCAAACGAGGTAGCCACGGATTATAATGCCGCTTTTACGGGGGCACTTGCGAAGATGGTGCTTCTTCATGGACAGGGACAGCAGCCTCTTCCGAGCTTCCCGTCACCGGAAGTCCGCGAGGATGAAATGTTCGTTGAAGCTTCTGTAAACGTGAGCGGCAGCAATTTTGTAGAGATTAGAGCTTTGCTCAATAACCGTTCCGGCTGGCCGGCACGCTCGAGCGACAAGCTGTCCTTCAATTACTACATCGATATCAGCGAAGCAATTGAGGCTGGTTACGGCCCCGAGGATATTACGGTTTCTGCCGGCGGGTACAACCAGGGAGCGACGGTATCACCGCTTAAGCCGTTTGATGCAGCTCAACATATTTATTATACGACCATTGATTTTACAGGAACTGCAATTTATCCCGGAGGGCAGTCGGCGCACCGCAAGGAGGTACAATTCCGGATTGCCGCTCCGTTGAACACAAATTTCTGGGATAACAGCAATGATTTTTCTTACCAGGGCATTGCGCTGAGCGCGGCTGCTCCTGTAAAAATGAACAATATTCCGGTCTATGATGCCGGTGTTCATGTGTTTGGACAACTGCCTTCCGGAGGAGGCAACCCGGGAACGCCGATGGTTCCTGCTGCGCCCAAAGGCGTTAAGGCAACGGCTGGCGACGGCCAGGTTGATCTGTCCTGGAATCCATCGGGCGGTGCCAGCCAATATGTGGTGAAGCGTGCGCAAGCCGACGGAGGACCTTATAACGTGGTTGGCGAAACGACGGGGACGACCTATAGCGATCAAGGAGTGATCAATGGGACGTCCTATTATTACGTGGTTGTTGCCAGGAACTCGGCCGGAGATAGTCCTAACTCGCTGCAGGTCGGCGCCAAGCCCCGGGAAGGGACAGCGCCGGTTGAAGGCGGATTGAAGCTGCAATATCGTACGAATGATACTAATCCGGGCGACAATCAGTTTCGTCCGCAGTTTCGCATCGTTAACACGGGAACGACGTCTGTTGCCCTCAGCGATATAAAGATTCGCTATTATTTCACGATTGACGGGGACAAGGCTCAAGAGTTCCATTGCGATTATGCGGCTGTGGGCAGCGGGAATGTAACCGGGAAATTCGTTAAGCTTGGCAATGCGGTTCACGGGGCGGATTATTATTTGGAAATCTCGTTCGGGCCAGGGGCAGGCAGCTTGGCGCCTGGAGCGGATAGCGGTGAGATTCAGACCAGAGTGAATAAGACGGACTGGTCGAATTATAACGAATCTAATGATTATTCGTACAACGGAACACAAAGCGGTTTTGCTGATTGGGACAAAGTGACATTGCATCTAGGCAGTAATCTTGTATGGGGGATTGAGCCCTAAAACCAAGAATAGAGAGGATGTATATGATGAAATGGTCAGCTTTTAAGAAGCCGGTATCGCTCTTAATGAGTGCGGCACTGTCGCTTACGATCGTATCGGGTGTGTTTACCGTTCATTCCAGCCAGGCACTCGCAGCATCGTCCACCGAGGAAACCCGGTTCCTGCAAATGTATCAGCAGCTTAAAAATCCGGCCAATGGCTACTTTTCGCCCGAAGGAATTCCTTATCACTCCATTGAGACCCTAATGAGCGAGGCGCCGGACTATGGGCATATGACGACGTCGGAGGCGTATAGCTATTGGCTGTGGCTCGAGGTGCTCTACGGCCATTACACCGGGGATTGGAGCAAGCTTGAAGCCGCGTGGGACAATATGGAGAAGTATATTATCCCGGTGAATGAGGGAGACGGCAAGGAAGAACAGCCAACGATGAGCTACTACAACCCCAACAGCCCGGCAACTTATGCCGCAGAATATTCGCAGCCGGATCAATATCCGAGCCAGCTTAGCGGTCAATATGCGGCAGGAAGAGACCCGCTGGATGCAGAGCTAAAAGCGACGTACGGAAACAACCAGACGTACTTGATGCACTGGCTGCTGGACGTGGACAATTGGTACGGCTTCGGCAATTTGCTCAATCCAAGCCACACGGCAACTTATGTGAACACGTTCCAGCGGGGTGAGCAGGAGTCGGTATGGGAGGCCATACCACATCCATCGCAAGACAATAAAACGTTTGGAAAAGCAGGGGAAGGCTTCATGACTCTGTTTACGAAGGAGAGCAACGCTCCGGCCGAGCAATGGCGTTATACGAATGCGACCGATGCGGATGCGCGGGCCATTCAAGCCATGTACTGGGCTAAGGAACTGGGTTATAACAACTCCGTATATTTGAACAAGGCCAAAAAGATGGGTGACTACTTGCGCTACGGCATGTACGATAAATACTTCCAGAAGATTGGAAGCGCTTCAAATGGAACGCCGACAGCCGGTACCGGCAAGGATGCCAGCCATTATCTCATGGCTTGGTATACAGCCTGGGGAGGCGGCCTGGGACAAACAGGCAACTGGGCTTGGCGAATCGGATCGAGCCACGCTCATCAAGGTTATCAGAACGTCGTAGCGGCTTACGCGCTTTCCAATCCAAGCGGCGGCCTGGTGCCGAATTCTCCAACGGCAGGACAAGATTGGACGACTTCGCTGAAGCGCCAACTGGAGTTCTACACTTGGCTGCAATCCGCAGAAGGGGCGATTGCGGGCGGAGCGACCAACAGCTGGGACGGCTCCTACAAAGCTTATCCTGCCGGCAAGAGCACTTTCTACGGTTTGGCTTATGATGATGCGCCTGTATATCATGACCCGCCATCCAATAACTGGTTCGGCATGCAGGCTTGGCCGGTAGAGCGGATCGCTGAGCTTTATTATATTCTGGCATCAAATGGAGATACCTCCTCGGAGAATTTCCAAATGGCCAAGCAGGTCGTACAGAAATGGATCGACTGGTCCATGGACTACGTCTTTGCTAACCAACGTCCGGTAACCGATTCTGAAGGCTATTATCTGGATAGCCTGGGCAATCGTGTGCTCGGCGGCAATAATCCGGCCATCGCCACGGTTTCAGCGCCTGGGGAATTCTGGGTTCCAAGCAACTTGGAATGGTCCGGCCAGCCGGCGACTTGGAATGGCTTCAGCAGCCATAACGGCAACCCTAACTTGCGTGTAGTAACAAAGAACCCGGGGCAGGATGCGGGAGTGCTCGGCAGCTATATCAAAGCGCTGACCTTCTTTGCGGCCGGAACGAAAGCGGAAACCGGCAGCTACACTGCGCTGGGCAGCCAGGCTGAACAGTTGGCCAAGGCGCTGCTGGATGCTGCGTGGGGATACAATGACGGCATCGGTATCACGACAGTTGAGCCGCGCGAGGACTATTACCGCTACTTCACGAAGGAAATTTATTTCCCTAATGGCTGGACGGGCTTGTTCGGACAAGGCAATACGCTCCCGGGATCGTCTGCGGTGCCATCTGATCCAGCCAAGGGCGGCAATGGCGTATATGCCAGTTATACGGATGTAAGACCAGCCATTAAAAATGATCCTCAATGGCAATATTTAGAGAATAAATACAACACTTCCTGGGATCCGCAAACGAAGAAATGGACGAACGGGGCCCCAGAGTTCACTTATCACCGCTTCTGGTCTCAAGTTGATATGGCTACGGCGTACGCCGAATACGATCGCCTGATCAACAGCGATCAAGGCGGACCGGTGGAGCCAGTAGCGCCAAAAGCTCCATCCAAGCCGAACGCGGTGGCTGGCGACGCTGTGGTCAATCTGTCCTGGAACAGTGTTAGCGGCGCTACCAGCTATACGGTGAAGCGGGCAACGACAAGCGGCGGTCCATACACGATGTTAGGAACTACAGCGCAAGCTGCCTATACCGATTCAAACGTTGTCAACGGCACGACGTATTACTATGTAGTCAGCGCATCCAACAGCGTTGGGGAGAGCCCGGACTCGCCGGAGGCAAGCGCCAAGCCTGCATCCACTCCAATTCCGGTACAGGGCAATCTGAAGCTTGAATACCGTACGAATGACACGAACCCAGGAGATAACCAATTCCGGCCGCAGTTCCGCATCGTGAATACGGGTGACACAGCCGTATCGCTAAGCAATGTGAAGATTCGCTATTATTACACCATCGACGGTGATAAACCGCAGCAATTCCATTGCGACTATGCCGCTATCGGCAGCAGCAACGTAAGCGGAACCTTCGTCAAGCTGCCATCAGCCAAGCCGGGGGCGGATTATTACTTGGAAATTTCGTTCGGCGCTGGTGCGGGCAGCTTGGCACCGGGGGCGAATTCCGGCGAAATCCAGGTACGGGTCAACAAGACGGACTGGTCCAACTATAATGAATCGGATGACTATTCATATGATGCGACTAAGACCAATTTTGCCAGCTGGGAGAAGGCAACTTTGCATTTGAACGGAGATCTGGTATGGGGACTTGAGCCTTAATCGCATAGAGCATAACGGAGCGCCCAACTTGCTGACCATGGCAAGTTGGGCGCTTTCCTGCTGTTTTTAATTTTTACAGTCTGGTCACTTCAAGGTATGAATTGTGATAAAATCCAATTGTAGAAACAGGAGGCTGATGTCCCGTTATGATGTTTATCCGCAAGCTGTTCGTGTTTGCTTGGCTCCAAGCGCTATCCTGCATATTTCCGCTAATAATCTTCGGAGCCCTCGCTCTGACGAAAGTGATCCAGCTGCCCGTTCTTCCGCGATATGACTGGATTTTGCTGATTTGCTTGCTCGCTCAGGCAGGGATGATGATCAGCAAGCTGGAAACGCTGGACGAGCTGAAGGTCATTTGCATGTTCCACATCATTGGCCTTGCACTCGAAATATTCAAAGTTCATATGGGCTCGTGGACTTACCCGGAACCTGCATGGAGCAAGGTATTCGGTGTCCCGCTATACAGCGGATTCATGTACGCCAGTGTCGCCAGCTACATATGCCAGGCCTGGAGACGGCTGCAGCTGCAAATTACGGGCTGGCCCAATTCGATTTACGCCGTTGCCATTAGCGCGGCAATCTATCTAAATTTTTTCACGCATCATTTTATCGGCGACTATCGCTGGATACTCATGCTGCTCCTGGTTGCCGTATTTTTCCGATGCACGGTATATTTTACGCTGGAAGAGCGCACCTTTCGAATGCCGCTGCTGCTGTCATTTCTGCTGATCGGCTTCTTTATCTGGATTGCGGAGAATGTGACCACCTTCCTGGGAGCCTGGAAATACCCGAATCAGGAAGAGGTATGGCGGCTCGTTCATATCGGAAAAATCAGCTCATGGCTGCTGCTCGTTGTGATCAGCATCATCATCGTTGCGCAGCTGAAGCATGTTAAAAAGGGAAGGATCGACGCCCCGCAAGGCGTGTCCTCCGACAAATGGGAGAGTCGCACATGAATAACTCAAAGGGGATTTTCTATTATATTGCATGGATGATCGGCGCCTGTCTGCTTGTTTACTATAGCGGCAGCTTCTTCGCCATGATGGATCAACAGCGAACGATACTTTACAAAACTGACAATATGCTGCTGGCCAACATGATTTACGCCTTTGCATTTGGCCTGTATTTAAGTCTGCTTAACGGATGGCCGGCCCGGCGAAAAATGATTAAACCGCTGTTTTTCGGCGTGTTCTTGCCATGCTTTTTGATCTTGATTTATCCAATTGCCTCTTCATATATTAAAATTATCGCGATGGCCGAATATTACCAATTGGTTCGGGAACGCGAATTTTTCTTCTTTGGTCTTATGAGCGGATTAACGCTGATGAAGAGCTTCTTTACGACTCGTTAATATTTAAAGGAGGCTGTATTCGTTATGTCATTTGCCAAACTCGTCGTATTAGTCACCGGTGCTTCGCAGGGAATCGGCCGTGGAATTGCGGAAGCTTACGCTCGCTGCGGCGCTGTCGTAATCCTGGCCGATCTGCCGTCCTCGGCTGGGGAGCAATCGGCTGAGGTAATAAGGCAAAAGGGGGGACAAGCCGAATTCATCTCTTGCGATGTCCGCAGCGAACGGGACATATCCGGCATAATGAAGCAGGTTGAACATACATATGGCAGAATTGATATTGTCATTAACAATGCAGGGGTGTCCCGGTTCAAATCGCCCTTTGAGCTGACGGTGGATGAATGGGATGATGTGCTGAATACAAATGTGCGCAGCTGTTTTCTCGTAACGCGGGAGGCGGCAAAATTGATGAAACAGCATGGCGGAGGGTCGGTCGTCAATATTTCCTCGACCCGCTCCTTCATGTCCGAACCGAACTCCGAGGCATATGCCGCCTCGAAGGGGGCCATCGTATCGCTAAGCCACGCGATGGCGGTGTCGCTCGGCCCTGACGGGATACGAGTGAATTGCATCAGCCCCGGATGGATAGAAACGGGGAAATACGAGGAGCTGCGCGAGATTGATCATAGCCAGCATCCGGCGGGCCGGGTAGGCAAACCCGAGGATATCGCCCGGGCTTGTCTCTATTTAACAGATCCGGCTAATGATTTCGTGACCGGCATCCATCTCGTCGTCGACGGCGGAATGACTCGAAAAATGATTTATGAAGATTAGACGAACAATTGCGCAAGCATGCCTGCTGCCGCGCCTGCGATAACCGCACACCACGGCGGAAGCTTCCAGAACACCAGCATCGCGAACAAGCAAAGCACGATAACGAAGTCTGCCGTGCCGCGAACAGCGCCGGTCCAAATGGGATCGTACAGTGCAGCCAGCAATATTCCTACCACTGCTGCATGGATACCCTGCAGCGCCCGCTGCATAGTTATGTTCCGGCTTAGCCGATCCCACAGAGGCAGAACGCCTGCGACCAGCAGAAAGGCTGGCAGGAAGATGGCGATTGTAGCTAATGCCAGACCCGGCACTCCTCCATATATGGCGCCTAAATAGGAGGCAAAGGTAAAGAGCGGCCCAGGAACGGCCTGAGCAGCGCCGTACCCGGCGATGAAATCGGACTGGCTGACCCAGCCGTGTGCGACGACTTCTTCTTGCAGCAGCGGAAGCACCACATGTCCTCCGCCGAAGACGAGGGAACCGACCCGGTAGAAGCCGTCGACCAGGGAGAGCCATCCGCCGTTTGACCATTGGCTGAACAAGGGGAGAAGCAGGAGTAATGCGAAATAGAATCCTAGATAGATGAAGGACTGCCTGCAGCCATGAACATCCCGCGAACTTGCCGCGGCAGCTGGCATAACGGATTCCGCAGCCGCTTCATGGCGATACATAATGAGCCCCAGTAATGCCGCCGCGGCGATAACGCCTACTTGGCTATACGTGCCTGGCCAGAGCAGCACAACCGCTGCTGCACCAACAGCGACGCCGGCTTGCTTTCGGGTTGCGGCTAGCTTTGTCCCCATGCTCCATACAGCCTGGGCGACGATGGCCACGGCGGTCAGCTTCAATCCGTGCAGCCAAGACGCTTCGGCGACATTCATGCGCTGCACGATGATAGCGAACAGCCCTAACAGGAGGATGGATGGCAGTGTAAATCCAACCCAGGCTGCTATGGCTCCCATCAACCCGGCGCAGCGCAGGCCGACTCCGATCCCGACTTGGCTGCTGGCCGGTCCGGGAAGGAACTGGCATAAGGCAACCAAATCAGCGTAGGCTTTCTCTTCCATCCATTTGCGGCGGACGACATATTCCTGATGGAAGTACCCCAGGTGCGCAACAGGACCGCCAAAGGAGGTCAGCCCCAATTTGGCTGAAGCAAGGAAAATATCAAGCACGGTAATGCGTGGCAGAGACTGGGCGGCAGTCTCTTTTTTTGCTGTATTTTTTGTATTCATAGCATGTCATGTTCCTTTCAAAGTGTGGTGCCTAGAGAACCCGGCCTGTTTCAACCGTTCGTCTACATTATCATAGGTATGTTAACCTGGCGTAAAATACGAGAAAACTCTGTGTAAGGCGGCTAGTTTATTTGCCGGGTAAAAGCAGCTATACTGGATAACATGATGATGTAAAAGGGGGACTACACCGTAATGCAGGAAATTGCTGTCTACAAATCCATCGCACTCGATATTGCTCAGAGAATCGTCAGCGGGGAGCTGGCTGTCCATAGCAAAATATCGGGGCGTTCCTTGTTGGCGGCTCAATATCATGTCTCTCCGGAAACGATACGCAAGGCGATCGGGCTGCTCAAGGATGAGGGAATCGTCTCGGTCTCGCAGGGCAAAGAGATCGTTGTCATCTCTGATCAGAAAGCCGGAGAATATTTGGCGAGCAGCAATTATCTGAAATCGGCTTACTCGTTAAAACGGGATTTGGAGCAGCTGATGGCAGAGAAAAAAGAAGTGGATCGCAGATTCGAAGTTCTGTTGAACAAAATTACAAAGGCTTCAGACCGGCTGCAGAATCTTACTCCCTATAACCCGATGGAAATACAGATCAAGGAAGGATCCCATGCGGTGGGCAAAACAATCGGCAATTTATTGTTCTGGCAAAATACCGGAGCTACCGTAATCGCGCTGCGCAGGGGTACTAGAATCTCGATCTCCCCCGGACCCCATGTGATTTTGCGGGAGAATGATATGCTTGTATTTGTAGGAGATCCGAAAATTTACGACAAAACCGAGCGGTTTGTCAATCAAACCAGCGAATAATACATAGTTGAAAGAGGCTGTTCCTAGGCAGATAGTGCCAGGGAGGCCTCTTTTTTGTTGGAGCAAGTCCATTTTTTAACATACAACTTATGAACTTGATAAAGGTTGTCAGTATTCCGGGGGTTTGTTATAGTAATACCTATTGATGCTTCAAGCATAGTAGTAAAAAACTATCAATGCTGCTGATTCAATGCATATGGGGGGAGAAGAAACATAAATTTGCAAGCACAAAGGAGGCAGAAATGCTGAAATTTGAACAGGTAAGCAAGACATACCCAAACGGTTATCATGCGGTAAAAAATATCAGCTTCGAGGTGGATTCGGGCGAAATTCTGGTGCTGATCGGCCCCAGCGGTTGCGGGAAAACGACATCCATGAAGATGATTAACCGCCTGATTCCGCACACATCAGGCAAAATATACGTCCAGGGCAAGGATATTACGCAGGAAAACCCCGTAACGCTGCGCAAGAACATCGGCTACGTCATTCAACAAATCGGACTGTTTCCCCATTACACCATCGAAGACAATGTAGGTCTAATCCCCGAATTAAAAGGATGGTCCCGAGATAAAAAGAAAGCACGGGTAAGCGAAATGCTGCGCTTGGTCGGACTCGATCCGGAAATTTATGCGAAGCGCTACCCCAAACAACTGTCCGGCGGCCAGCAGCAGAGGGTCGGTGTAGCGAGAGCCTTGGCGGCCGATCCGGACATTATCCTGATGGATGAGCCGTTCGGCGCACTCGATCCCATTACTCGGGAGCAGCTGCAGGATGAACTCTTGCGTCTCCAGCAGGAGGTAAAGAAGACGATCGTATTCGTCACACATGACATGGAGGAAGCGCTGAAGCTTGGCGACAAGATCGCCATTTTACGAGATGGAGAGCTGGTGCAGATCGATACGCCGGAGCAAATTTTATGTCATCCGGCCGATGAGTTCGTAGAAGGTTTTGTCGGTAAAAATCGCCTCTATCAGAACCCCGAATTTATTCCGGTTACGGAGGTGATGCGGGACAATCCTTCCACAACACTTCCGGGCCGCAGTCCAAGCAGGGCCCTAACCTTCATGCGCCAGCGGAAGACGGACACGCTGCTTGTCAGCGATGAAGCGGGCAGACTGCTGGGCATCGTCTCAGCTTACGATGTGTCGGCCCAGATGGACAGCTCGGTAACCATCCGGGATATTATGCAATCCCCCCAAGCCCTGCTTGAGGATACTGCGACAGCGAAGGATGCGCTTGCGCTTATCACTGAGGCGCCGTTTGGCATCATCCCGGTAGTGACGGGGAGTGGAACAATTGCAGGCATCGTAACCCGAAGCAGTCTGTTAACAGCGTTTGCCGCTCAGTGGGTAGGGGGTGAAGAGAAAGCATGAGAGATAAATCATTATGGGATCAGCTGATCCATCAGTTCGACATGCGAAAGGGAGAATTGGCGCAGTCCTTATTGGTGCATATTGAACTCGTGTTCCTGTCGATGCTGCTGGCGATAGTTGTCGGCATCTCCCTAGGCATCATGATTACTAGAGTTAAATCTCTCAAGGGCGTTACCTTGGGAACGGCCGGGGTTCTGCAAACGATTCCGAGCCTCGCCATGCTCGGTTTTATGATTCCGCTATTCGGCATCGGCATGAAGACGGCTGTAGCCGCCTTGTTCCTGTATTCATTGCTGCCGATTATCCGGAATACGTACGCGGGTATTACTGATGTAGATAAGTCAATCGTGGAAGCGGCACGCGGGATGGGCATGAAGTCATGGCAAATTCTATTCCGCGTCCAGCTGCCGCTGGCCTTAAATGTCATAATGGCCGGTATACGAACAGCGGCGGTGATCAATGTGGGGACGGCAACGCTGGCCTCTTTTATCGGAGCCGGGGGACTTGGAGAATACATCTTCCTAGGCATCCAGCGCAATATTGAGGCGCTAACCTTGCTCGGTGCGATTCCAGCGGCTATTCTCGCTCTGATTATGGACTACTTGCTTGGTCTGCTGGAGAGAGTGACGACACCAAAAGGCTTAAAAGTGTGAATGGAGGAAGGCAATAGCAGGCCTGACTTGCAAAAAATGCAGCTATAGAGTGCTTAGCATTAAAATATGGAGGTTCAAAGAAACAAATGAAAATGATAAAATTTAGCAAAAAAACGGCGGTTGGTTTGTTGGCAGTCGTACTGATGACGATGCTATTGAGTGCGTGCGGAGGCGGAACTAACAAGGACTCTGGAGCAGGAAACGCAGGAGAAATTACAATAGGATCTAAGAATTTTACCGAGAATATGCTGCTTGCTCTGATGATGGCGGAGCTGATCGAAGCGAAAACGGACATCAAAGTGAAGCGCCAGGTCAATCTGGGTGGCTCCAACGTCGCATGGAGCGCGCTAAAGAATGGTGAAATTCAGCTGTACCCTGAATATACGGGGACGGTTGTAGCCAATTATTATCAGGAGGAAACGGGCAATTCGGCGGAATCGCTGGCTAAAACGAGAGAGCTGCTTGCTGATGATGAGCTAATCTTTCTGGAGCCGTTCGGCATTAATAACACATACACACTGGCGGTAACACGGGAGACTGCAGAACGGCACAACCTTGAGACCTTCAGCGATTTGTCGAAGGTATCCGAGGACATGATTCTTGGCGTAGAATTCGAATTTCTTGATCGGGACGACGGCTTTCCGGGAATTCAGAAGCTGTACGGCATGAAATTCAAGCAGCAAAAGGGGATGGACCACGGTATTATGTATCAGTCGATCGCCAGTGGAGAGACGGATGTGACGAATGCATATGCCACCGATGCGCAAATCAAGGTGCATGATCTAGTTATTTTGCGGGATGACAAAGAATTTTTTCCGCCATATGATGCCGGACCGGTCATTCGTAAAGCGACCTTGGAGCAATATCCTGAGTTAGAAGAGGTATTGAATCTAATGAGCGGTTTGATTAGCGACGAGGAGATGCAGAAGCTGAATGCGGACGTCGATGTGGAAGGGCTGAAGGAAGAAGAGGTCGCACGCCAATTTTTGATTGAAAAAGGGTTGATAGAAGGCTAGTATATATAGTATTAAATATTTGTACGGATAGGAGTATATGATGAGACCGATTTAACTATGAACTGTAAGCTGCTTCAATTAAGCTGATCATACAAAATTTAATGCTATAGAACACGGAGGCTTACGGTTCATGTTCAAGAAGTCTTTTTATTACTTGTGGGGCTCGCAGGCGCTGTCCAATACGGTAGATGTCTTCTACCTGGTCGCGCTGATGACATTCGTGCTGAGCACTACGAACTCGATCATGTTTGCGACCCTGGTTCCTTTCATCCGAGTAACCGCCCAGTTAGCGAGCGGATTTCTTGCCCCGCTGATGGTTGCGAATTATAGACTGCCCTTTCTGCTGACAATATCGCAGAGCGGGCAGTTTCTCTTGTTTAGTCTGCTGGCTTTCTATCTCTCACCCTGGATCGGGGGAAACAGTTTCCTGTTGATCTACGGTATTATTGCCTGCATATCTTTCTTGGACGGCTGGACAACTCCCGCGCGAAATGCGCTCGTTCCGCGTCTTGTGTCAGACGAGGTACTGATGAAGGCCAATGGAATGGTGGCTACAACTGATCAGGTCGTTCAGTTTGCGGGTTGGGCGTTAAGCGGGTTGATGGTCGCGAAGCTGGGGGCTTTTCCGGTACTGGTTATTGTTGCCGCCGGTTATGGAATAGCCATGCTTGTGACCTTCTGGATCGAAGATCCGCTAGAACCTCCAAGGCGGGGAATATGGGATTGGCGGACTGCCTCAAAACAAGGCTATATGGCGCTGAAGGAGGCACAGACAGCGAGTGATCCGAGCAGTGAAATCAAGTCGCCTACCCGCTGGGATACACTTAAGGAAGGCTGGGTGCTAATCTGGAAATCGCCGAGGCTGCGGGCTTTAACGGTGATGGACGTGACGGATATGTTCGGAGGCTCTGTGTGGGCCGGAGCGTTCATGCTTGTCTTCGTCAAGGAAGTATTGCTGAAGGATGAGCAGTGGTGGGGTTATATCAATGCGAGTTATTTTGCCGGCGCTGTGATTGGCGGACTGCTTGTCGTGGCGTTCGTCGGGCGTTTGGAGAAGCGGATATTTGCGGCAATGCTCGCAGGGATGCTGGGCTATGCACTGCTGACGACTCTGTTTGCGGTCAATTCCTATGCGCCGCTTGCGCTGCTCCTCGTTCTGCTGACCGGACCGATGACAGAGCTTGCTGCGGTATCCCGCCGAACATTGATACAGCGAAGCGCAAGCAAGGAACGGCTGCCCCAGATTTTTTCGGCGCAAGCGACGTTGCTGAATACCGTTTTCGGCATATCACTGCTCGCGATGAGCGGCATCGCCGAGTGGCTTGGGATCGTAAATATGTATTTGTTCGCCGCCGGTATTACATTACTTGCGATATGTACAGGCATAGTCAATCGAAGCTCCTTCCGAAAGGAAGTTCATATCGTGGAACCTTAGTGAAAGAGGCGCCTATTAGGCGCCCTTTTTAATTGGATGGAAGAAAGTTCATATAAGCTACTAAAATATATAACCGATTGATTATATAATTGTTCAATTATATAATATAATCTATCAAAATATATTCTAAGAGAGGAGGGGCTGCCCGATGGAAGAGATCATTCGGGATTTGAAGCTGCTGGCCGACAGGACGCGCTTGACACTGCTGGCCATTTTGAGGGAAGGGGAGCGCTGCGTATGTGATCTGGTCGATGCACTGCAGACGACTCAGCCGAACGTCAGCCAGCATCTGCGCAAGCTGAAGGAGGCAGGTCTGGTCATTGAAGATAAACGCGGATCATGGGTCTATTATGATTTGACACTTGAGGGCAAGCCGCATGTCCAGGCTCTGATGGAGCATGTTCCTGTACCTGTGGAACAACTGGAATGGATGAAGAAATGCTCAACGAACAACTGCTGCTGATGGAAGAGGAGAATAGATGGTATACATTGCTTTTAGCATATTTGCGCTTACATTAACGATGGTTATATGGCAGCCCAGAGGGCTTGGCATCGGCTGGTCGGCGATGGGGGGCGCCATACTGGCATTGCTGTTAGGCGTGGTTGGCTTTCAAGACGTGCTTGATGTCACAGCCATCGTATGGAATGCCACACTCGCTTTTATTGCGATTATAATAATTTCTATATTGCTGGACGAAATCGGATTTTTTGAATGGGCTGCGCTGCACATGTCCAGGCTGGCGAACGGCAGCGGAAAGTTGATGTTCGTCTATGTTATTCTGCTTGGCGCGCTGGTCGCCGCTTTATTCGCCAATGATGGAGCTGCCCTAATCCTTACACCGATCGTATTGGCAATGGTCAGGGCGCTTAAGTTCGAGGACCGCATGGTCCTGCCATTTATTATGGCGAGCGGTTTTATTGCGGACACGGCCTCGCTGCCGCTTATTGTGAGCAACCTGGTCAATATCGTGTCGGCGGATTACTTTGGAATCGGGTTTGGCGCCTATTTTATCAAAATGATCATACCCAATTTATTTTCGATTGGTGCCAGTGTGCTCGTGTTGTACCTGTTCTACCGCAAACAAATTCCAGGACATTATGACGAGGCACAGCTTAAGGAGCCAAAGGAAGCGATCCGGGATCCGCGGATGTTCCGGTTATCCTGGCTTATCCTTGTTCTGCTGCTGGCGGCGTATTTATCCAGCGAATTTATCGGCATTCCTGTATCGGCGGCGGCGGGGGCAGTGGCGGTCATATTTATCATTGCTGCCCGGAAGAGCCCGGCAATACGGACATCCAAAGTCATCAAAGAAGCGCCCTGGTCCATTGTCGTCTTTTCCATCGGAATGTATGTCGTCGTATACGGGCTTCGCAACGCCGGATTAACCGATCAGCTCGGAAGCTGGATCCAGGCCATTGCAGGTCAAGGGCTATACGCTGCCACGTTAGGCATGGGTCTGCTGGCGGCGCTGCTGTCATCGATTATGAATAATTTGCCTACGGTCATGATTGGCGCATTAGCGATAGATAGCACAAGTACAGCGGGGGTCATGAGAGAAGCACTTATATACGCGAACGTGATTGGCTCGGATCTCGGTCCGAAAATAACACCGATCGGTTCCCTGGCTACTTTGCTGTGGCTGCATGTGCTGTCCAAAAAGGGCATCAGAATTACATGGGGCCAGTATTTCCGCACCGGAATTATTCTTACGATTCCAACGCTAGTCATTACGTTAACCGGACTCTATGTATGGCTTTTATTTATAGGCTAGAAGGCACCATTACTTAACTTCTATTAACTTCGGAAAGAGGATTGCTAGATGAACAATAAAAAAAGCGTATATTTCCTTTGTACGGGAAATTCATGCCGGAGTCAGATGGCAGACGGCTGGCTCAAGAAAATAGGCGGTGATCAGTTTGAAGTGTTCAGTGCGGGATTGGAGGCTCACGGATTGAATCCTCGCGCTGTTCAGGTCATGAATGAGGCAGGTGTCGACATTAGTACTCACCGGTCAGAGGTGATTGATCCAGACATTCTAAAGCGTACAGATTATATTATTACGTTGTGCAGTCATGCGGACGATCACTGCCCGGCTGTACCTACCCGAATTGGTGTGAAATGGCATTGGGGATTTGAAGACCCCGCGAAGGCGACAGGAACCGAGGAAGAAATTATGCTGCGTTTCCGGGAAATCAGGGATCAAATCAAGGCCCGCATTGAACGATTTGTTACGGAAGGCCAGTAATGCCGAAATAAGAGCGTTAGAAAAAAGATCTAAAGGCACCTCCAGGGTGCCTTTTTTTGGTGTAACTTTATAAGGTGAAATGCGTACTACATGATAAACGTTATTATCAATTAACTATTGGAGGGATCCATATGCGCATAGGGATCATCGGTCTGGGGGATATTGCGCGCAAAGCGTATCTGCCGGTCATAACGGCTATCGAAAATATAGAACTTGTATTGTGCACCCGCAATTCAGAGGTTCTCCGCCAAACAGCAAATCAATATCGCATTGGTGAAACGGCTCATCAACCTGAGCAATTAATTGCTGCCGGGATAGATGCAGCGTTTATACATACAGCGACGGAATCGCATGCCGGGATCATTGAACTTCTGATCAGGCACGGCATCCATGTATATGTAGACAAACCTATCTCTTATAATTACGGGGAATCCGCCAGATTGGTAGAGCTGGCCGAATCCATGGGAGTTCAGCTAATGGTCGGATTCAACCGGAGATATGCCCCGATGGTTGCGGCCATGAAGGAACAGAACGAACGGCGTCTTGTTATTATGCAGAAAAATCGCGTGACTTCTCCCGATTTTGCACGCCGCTTCGTTTTGGATGACTTTATTCATGTAGTCGATACAGTTCGCTTCTTAGCGCCGGGGGAAATTAAGGACACCAAAATCACAACCTATCAGCAAAATGGGAAGCTGCACCATGTTACTCTGCAACTGGAGGGTGACGGTTTTACAAGCACAGCTATTATGAATCGCGATAACGGAATAACCGAAGAGACGCTGGAAGTAATGAGTCCAGGAAATAAATGGCTTATTGACGGTTTAAATACAACAAGACATTTTCATGCGGGCAAGGAGCAGCTGATCAAATTCAATGATTGGGATCCGGTGCTTTACCGCAGAGGTTTTCATCAAATCATCAGTCATTTCCTGGACAGTGTCCGCAGCAATTCGGAGTTGGGCGTATCCGCGCGTGATGCACTGGAAACGCATCGACTCTGTGAATTAGTTGTCAAGCATGCCGAAGAGCATGGTGCAGATATTTGGCATGGTTAGGCAGTCGCCATCCGGGTACTTTTTTTAGTAGGAGGAGATGTGTTATGTATGAGGACATGAATGAGCGTTTAGCCGAGCTAAAAGAGAAGGGACGGAAAAAAGAGAAGTGGGAGAAGCGCCATCAACAATTGCAGGAAGAGCTCGCGGCGTTGGAGCGTGCAAGAGAAGAGGCTAGCCGGAGACTTGCAGCGGAAGAGAAGGACGTCAAGCAGCTGACCAGCTTGTCCTTATCCAATTTGCTGCATACGATTCTTGGCAGAAAGACAGAGAAGCTGGATCAAGAGCAGCGCGAGGTGGTCGAAGCCAAGCTCAAATACGATGAAGCCGATCAGGCGGTGCAGCATACCGTGCAGCAAATCGCTGCTGCCGAGAAGCAGCTGGCGGAAGTGAAATTCTGGAAGCTTGATTATGATCAAGTGTTTGAGGCTAAGGAGCGTCAAGTACTGCAGGAAAATGAGGAGCTGCGGACATTGGCGGAAGAACAGGCAGCCCTAAGTGTACAGAACAAGGAATTAGAAGAAGCGCTGCGGGCGGGCGGCTCGGCCGCTCACGATCTGGACAGCGCCGTTGACAAGCTGCTGTCAGCTAAAAATTGGGGCACCTATGATATGCTTGGCGGCGGCATGATCTCGACGCATATGAAGCACGGCCGTCTGGATGAAGCGATGGATTATTTATACCGTGCCCAGAATAGTTTGCGGCATTTCGAGAAGGAGCTGCGGGACGTGGGCGAGCAGATGCCGGTTCATATCGAAATCAGCGGGTTTCTCAAATTCTCCGACTATTTCTTTGACGGCTTCATTATGGATTGGATCGTTCAGGGTAAAATCAACGATATGCTGCATCAGGTGGAAGGTAAGCGGTCAGAGGTAAACAGAATACTGTCAGATCTAGCTGCATTGCAGCGCAAAGTCGGGACAGCGCTGGATTCCTCGCGGCGCAGATATGTCCAGACCATAGAGCAATATATATAGCATTATTCAAAAGGGACCGTGATCGCAGCAGCAGCGATTCGCGGTCCCTTATTATTGGTTAACGCACCTAGCCTTCAAATCAATTTCTAATGTGGCGAGCATAGCTTGAATTATTTGCTTGCAAGCTTTGGACGCACCAGGAACAAATAGCTGCATATCGCGCCAAGTTCGGCGATGGCTATGACGATGCCCAGCGGCACCGCGGTGTGCTCACCGCCCAAACCAACGAGCGGGGCGACGGTGGCTCCAAGGATGTATGGGATTAGCCCGAGCAGAGCGGAGGCGCTTCCTGCAGCTTTTCCCTGACTCTGCATCGCCAGCGAGAAGCTTGATGTGGAGATGATTCCTACGCAGGATACGACTAAAAATAAAGGAATCAGGACAGCGATCAGCTTGCCTCCTAGCAGTATCGCCGTTAATAGGCCTGTGGCGCCTGTCAGCGCCAGAGCCAGTCCGAACTGAAGCATCTTCGCTTCTTTGATTTTTCCTGCCAAACGGCCTGTAGTTTGGCTTGCAATGATAATACCGACGCCGTTCAAAGCAAAAATAAAGCTGTACATTTGCGGTGAAACCTCAAATACATTCTGCATAACGAAGGAGGAGCCGGATATGTATGCGAACATAGCAGCGGACACAAGGCCTTGTGTCAGGCAGAAGCCGATGAACAGACGGTCTCCGAGCAGCCGCCGAAAGGTTGTCCACGTGGCAGCGAAGCCGCCGGACTGCCTGCGCTCCCTGGGAAGGGACTCGGGAAGTCCGAATAATACGGCGATCATCATAACAACGCCGATCAAGGCTAATACTACGAATACGCCTCGCCAAGATGTAAATTGCAGCAGCTGTCCTCCAAAGATTGGAGCGAGAATCGGCGCAGCACCATTAACGAGCATGAGGAGTGAGAAAAACTTCGTCAGCTCCGAACCGGAGTATAAATCGCGTACAACGGCGCGGGAAATTACGATTCCTGCCGAACCGGACAAGCCTTGAAGAAACCGCAGGGCAATAAGCGCCCAGGCCGAAGGCGCAAATACGCAAAGCAGCGAGCTTATCGCGTAAATGCAAAGGGAAATGATCAGCGGCGCGCGGCGGCCCCGCACATCGCTCATCGGCCCTGCTGCCAATTGGCCCAGCGCGAGTCCAAGCAGGCAGGAAGTCAGGCTAAGCTGAGTAACGGAAGCTGTCGCATTTAGCTCTTCGGCAAGCTTGGGCAACGCGGGCAAATACATATCTAGCGAAAGCGGACCGAAGGCTGACAGACTGCCGAGAATAAAAGCCGTTTTCAAACGAGCCGAACGGGATAGGGGATGCGAAGACGTCGAAGAATCGCTGGTTAATGAATTCATTACTGTAGGAACACCCTTTCGAAACATAACGATAATTTGCACAGTCTGACGTATAGACGCAGATTATTTCATTATACTATATCAGTGAAAATAAGCTGCAAAAAGAATGCCATTCCGCCGAAAGTTCTTTTTGTCTGTTATACCGGACGTTTCACTTGTTTATAGATATAACAAAGCGCATATCAGGTTTAGTTGCAATCTAGGGAAGAATGAATTATCCGCTTGCCGGCCCGATGAGGCTCAGTCCGGATAAGGAGGCAGAATATAGAATGAAACCGAAATGGTGGAAAGAAAGCGTAGTATATCAAATTTACCCGATTAGCTTTAAAGACAGCAATGGCGACGGCATCGGCGATCTTAAAGGGATCATCTCCAAGCTGGACTATTTACAGGAGCTGGGGGTCAACGTCATTTGGCTGAGCCCCATTTACAAATCCCCCGGCCATGACAATGGATATGACATTAGCGATTATTGCGATATTATGGAGCAGTTCGGCACGATGGAGGATTTTGACCGATTGCTTCAGGACATGCATTCCCGTGGGATGAAGCTCATGATGGATTTGGTACTGAACCATACCTCGCACAAACATCCATGGTTCATAGAATCCCGTCAGTCCAAAGATAATCCGAAAAGGGATTACTACATATGGCGGAAAGGGAAAAACGGTGGTCCGCCTAACAACTGGGAATCGTACTTCAGCGGCTCGGTCTGGGAGTATGATGAGCAGACGGACGAATACTATTTGCATTTATACTCCAAGTACCAGCCGGATTTAAATTGGAGCAATCCCGTAGTGATCGATGAACTCCATAACATGGTGGAATGGTGGCTTAAAAAGGGAGTGGACGGTTTTCGTTTCGACGCGATATCACACATCGTCAAAGCCGAAGGCCTTCCGGACGCCGACAATCCTCATCAGACGAAGACGGTACGGGCCTATGAAATGTTCTCCAATCTGGAGAATGTCCATACCTTACTGCAAAATCTGCATGACAAAGTACTTTACTATTACGACATCATGACCGTCGGGGAAACGTCGGGACTCGGTCCGGAGCAAGCGCTGGATTATGTGGGGGACGGCCGGCGCGAATTGAATATGACTTTCCAGTTCGAGCATATGTTCATAGATGCCGCCTCTTCAGGGAGCGGTAAATGGAACGTCGTTCCCTGGAACCTGCTGGAGCTGAAAAAAATCATCAGCAACTGGCAAAACGTTCTCCACGACCGGGGCTGGAATGCGAATTACTGGTGCAATCATGACCAGCCGCGTTCTGTATCCCGTTTCGGGAACGATGTGCTGTACCGGGTGCCTTCGGCGAAAATGCTGGCCACCTTCATTCACACCCTGGAAGGCACGCCGTATATTTATCAAGGCGAAGAAATCGGAATGACAAACATCGCTTTCGAGTCTATCGACGATTACCGCGATGTGGAGACGCTGAATTACTACGAGGAACAGCGCGATAACGGGGTGCCGGAAGAAGAAATCATGCAGGCTCTTCGCAAAAGGAGCCGGGACAACGCGAGAACTCCGATGCAGTGGGATACGACTCCAAACGCTGGTTTTACTAAGGGAACACCCTGGATTAAAGTCAATTCCAATTATATGGAGATTAACGTAGCGGATGCGCTGAATGATCCCGATTCTATCTTTCATTATTACAAAAAGCTGATTCAGCTTCGCAAACAGCATAAGGTAATCGTTTATGGCAGATATAAGCTGCTGCTGCCGCTTCATTCAGAAATATATGCTTACACTCGAACTCTGGATAACGATCAGCTGCTCGTGATCCTTAACTTTTTTGAACGGGAGCCGCTCTTTGAACTGCCGAAGGATGTATCACCCGAGGGAATGGAACTGCTCATTTCGAATTATCCCCCGGAAAAGAATGAAGATTTATGTAAATTGAAGCTGCGGCCTTATGAAGCAAGGGTGTATTTACAGCGTCTGCCCAAATCTGCGAATGAACAATAGCAACGACCGCGTTTCGCGGTCGTTGCGCATTGTCGTTCATTCCACTTTCATCTGCTTGTCCTGCTGAATTCCATTTCTGATAAGCCAGTCATGGTACACATACTCGAAGACAGTTACGGCGACCGTGGCGGTGAGCACCTCCATCAGCGTCATTGACCAGCCGTTATTGGCTGCGAGCGCCCATATAAACAGGTAAGCTAGGACAGCATCCATCATCGTCGCCAAAACATTGCTGGCTCGGGGCAATACAAACAGATCCACCAATAAAAACGAGAAAATCGTCAGGCCAACAGCTGTTAACAGCGCGGGGAAAAACGAGGCATCGCTCATCAGCATAAAGAGCCCTACAAGGATAATGCAGCTCCAGACGATTTTGACAACAATCCGTTTGGTCATCGTGTCCTCCTCATCAAGATGTATACTCATGATTCCCAGCATGTCCCGCAAGATATTCAGCAGCTGCCGAAATCTAAATGAAGGAGTTTATGTTTATGCCGCAGGATTGCATTATTGTCGGAGGAGGAATCGCTGGGCTGCAGGCCGCGATCCAATTAGGCCGTTATTCCGCCTATGATGTTCTGGTCGTTGACGCTGGGGAAGGCAGATCTACGCTTTGCCGCGGTTATCACAATATTTTAGGCTGGCCAGAGGGAATATCGGGACAAGAATTGCGTGCAAGAGGAAGGCATCAGGCTGAGAGCACTGGTGTCCGCTTTGCTCGGGACAGGATTGTAACAGCGGCTCGAACCTCAGCCGGAACGATACTTCTTAAAGGGGAAACGGGAGAAACATACGAGACCTATACGACGCTGCTTGCGACAGGAGTGAGCGATCGCATTCCCGAAATCCCTGGGCTTGTTCCGCTGCTCGGAAGCAGCGTATATATTTGCCCGGATTGCGACGGGTATGAAATTGAAGGCAAGCGCACTGTTTTGATGGGAGCTGGAGATGCCGGTGCCAATATGGCGCTTCTGTTGGCAGAACGCACACACAGTCTGACTTATGTGAACCATGAGTCTTCCCGTATATCTCCAGAACTGTTGGAACAGATGGGTCATGCAAGTATTTCTTATATCGAGGCAGCGATTGTGGAAATACGGTCAGCTGCGGAAGGGCAAATTGCGCAGGTCATACTTCATGACGGTACTGTTCTGCCCGCCGAACGGGGCTTTATTGCTTTTGGCGGAAACAAGGTTCATTCTGACCTCGCGAGGCAGCTTGGGGCTGTTCTCAGTGATAACGGCCATGTGGAAAGTGATCCGCGAAGCAAGCAGACGAGTGTGGATAACGTATGGGCCGCTGGCGATATCGCTCTGCACGCAGAGCAGGCCACTGTGGCGATGGGCGAAGGTTCGATCGCCGCGATATGGATCAATAAAGCCTTGCGGGCGCAGAAAGGAAAATTCGATCAGCGTAAATCATATAATGATGGTATAATAAGGACAACATAACAAATTATGCTTCTTTCGAGCTGGTTAGGGGGGAAAGAATGATCCTTGAAGTAGCCGAGCTGCATGTGAAGCCAGGAACGATCAATGACTTTGAGAGCAGCTTTCGGCAAGCGTCCAAAATCATTTCGGGCATGCCAGGGTATATCGACCATGAGCTGCATAAATGTGTGGAAGAGGAGAATAAATACATTCTTCTCGTCAAATGGCGGTCGATTACCGATCATGAGGTCGGATTCAGAAAATCGGAGCAGTATCAAGAATGGAAGGCCCTGCTTCATCATTTCTACGACCCGTTTCCCGTTGTCCAGCACTATGTTCAGATCAAGCAGCTTATTGATTAAATTAAGGGGGCTAGTCCATGGGGGAGATTATTTTTAGTCAATTGGAATTCATCCGCGGGCAGACATTAAAAATAGCTCAGGATTTATCAGAGGAACAGGCTAATATTATACCTGCCAAGTTCCGCAACAATATTCGCTGGAATCTTGGACATATCGCCTTTGTACAGGACGCTTTTGCATTTCAGCTAAACGGACGCCCTTCGCTGATTTCAGCCCAATATAGAAGTTTTTTTGCTAACGGGACATCTCCGGAAAACTGGACGGAAGACGTGCCAAGGCTAGCAGATATCGTTGAGGTTCTGGAGCAGCAGCCGAAGCAGATTGCTTCGATTTTACCAGGAAAACTGGACGAACGCGTGAGTAAGCCGTATACGACATCGTCGGGATTTACGCTGGATACGATTGAAGGATTTTTGAATTTCACCCTTTATCATGAGGGGATGCATTTTAGCGTCATTAAGATGTATAAGAAATTGATCCAAAGCTAGCCTGCGCGGCTAGCTATTTTTATTTTTTTTTGTTATCTTTGGTTGGATTGGGAACTGATACGGATAGGAGCAGCATAAATGTTGACATCATATGCGATTGAACATGCGACAATTGATGATTTACAGGAAATCGTAGCCATCTATAACGAGACGATCGACAGCAGAGCTGTTACGGCTGACCTGGAGCCGATCACGGTGGAAAGCCGTTTGAAATGGTTTGCGGAGCATACGCCAGACCGTAGGCCGCTATGGGTAGTCAGAGCCGGAGAGAACAAAGGGGCGGGTTCGGCTATTGAGTATGGAAATCCGGTGATCGCCTGGCTTAGCTTCCAGTCTTTTTATGGGCGCCCTGCTTATGACGGCACAGCGGAAATAAGCATTTACATTTCCTCAAGGTTCCGCGGCCAGGGCATCGGCAGCTTGCTGATCGAGAAGGCGATTGCGGCCTGTCCCGAAATTGGAGTGAAAACGATGCTTGGCTTCGTGTTCGCCCATAACGCCGGAAGCTTGGGGCTGCTGAGCAAGCACGGGTTCGAGCAGTGGGGACTGTTACCGCGGGTCGCCAATATGGACGGTGAAGAGAGAGACCTTGTGATCATGGGAAGGAGGGCGAACAGCGATTAAGCAGCTGATTCCATGGACAATAAAGTGAATTTGCATTTATATGCAGCAAGTGACAAAGAAGCATTGGAACGTTTTGTCCTTCCAGAGGAACAGGTTATTTTCAGCGCTCTGCCGAAGGACGTTCTGGATGAAGCGATTCAGGATAAATGCATGTATCCGGTGGTTATCGCATCCGGGGACATTCATGCCGGCTTTTTTATCCTGCATGAAGGGCCGGATATCGGGGAGTATACCGCAAATCCTAATGCGATGCTGCTCCGTTCCTTCTCCATCGATTACCGCTATCAAGGGCAAGGGATTGCCAAAACGGCAATGCTTCAGCTTCCCGAATTCATGAAATCCCGCTTTCCCGGGAGAAATGAAGTCGTCTTGGCCGTAAATAGGCGCAATAAAGCAGCCCAGGCCGTGTATATAGCGGCGGGCTTCCAAGATAAAGGCAGATTGATCGAAGGTCCAGTCGGACCGCAGCATATTTACCATCTAGCGCTAGATTAGAGTAATGAGTATATATAACAAAAGAGCTGTTCCCAAGTGCAATTTACACTGTCAAGGGAACAGCTCTTGTTATGTTATTTCGGTTAAAGTCAGCTGACTTTATATGAACGCTCCGAAAAAACCTTTGAGGAAACCATAAACAAAACCGACGGAAAAGCCGATGACTAGCATTACGATCGCATACGACGGAAATTGGCGCAACCGGTATGCCCGGATAAACATATACACTGGGACGATCAAGAACCACCAGACAGACGTCGTACGATGGCCGGAACGTTGGAGTTCGTTTTTATCCAGCGAGCAAAATAGAGCATATAGCCCGAACATGAGGATTGTTATCACGAAACCGAAACCGAAGAAAGCCCCAGCGTCCCGCGCCAGAAGATGTATAAGATTGCCGGTGCCAGCAACCGCAACAAGCAGCCAAACATATGTATTGTTTACTTTTTGCAAAGGATATTGGCCGGGAGCCATTCGAGCCCCGGTATGCTGTCCCGGATAGATCCGCGCTCCAGGCATATGGCCTCCAGGCGGATATCCTGCTGGCCCAGGAACCGTGCCGGGCTGCGAGCCGCGATAAGCTTGGCCTGCGGGGGCCTGATTCGGATATGCTCCGTTATATGGAGAACGGCTTTGTTCTGCTTGCGAGCCGCTGCCGGGCGCAAACATAATATGGTTAATCAGTTCTGTCGAGGATAGCGGTACCCAATCAGCCATTCCATCGGTCCAAACCATTGTGCCCGGATGCAGCTCGCGGTAGATGTAATAGTCTCTTTGCATCTGTCCGATGGTAACCGGTCCTTTAATGATGTCGTTATGTACATAGTACCAGGGAACCGGACTGGTGTTATAATTGTTTCCCATGAATATCATCCTGCCTTTTGAAAAAAGATTTGCAAAATATAGCATAATATCCTCAATAGTACCATGGAATTACATAGAAGTAACGAGGCAGCTGAAGTTTTTGAGCGAAAAAAGTCATTATTTGCTATTATTAATCCATATTAAAAGAGAGAGAGAAACTAATCGAGCCCGTAGGAGTGGTTGAAATGAGCATATTGGAGACGATCCGCCAGCCGAAGCAGCGCAAGCTGCTGATGAGCGCGGGGCTGAGCTGGATGTTTGATGCGATGGATGTCGGCATGCTGTCATTCATTATCGCTGACTTAAGCCTGAAGTGGCAGCTGTCCCCTGAGCAAACCGGTCTGTTTACGAGCATTAATTCGATCGGCATGGTCTTCGGGGCGGCCATCGCCGGTTATATGGCGGACAAATACGGCCGAAAATCTGTGCTGCTATGGACGCTGCTGATCTTCTCGTTCGCGACAGGCTTGTCGGCCGCGGCCACCGGATTTGTGGTCCTGTGCATCCTTCGGTTTATTGCCGGCTTTGGCCTGGGAGGGGAACTGCCCGTTGCGTCGACGCTGGTGTCGGAATCGGTTCAGTCTAAGGATCGGGGGAGGGCGGTCGTGCTGCTGGAGAGCTTTTGGGCGGCAGGCTGGATTGCTTCGGCATTGATCGCCTATTTCGTGATTCCGAAATACGGCTGGCAAGCGGCCTTTATTATCGGCGGGCTGCCAGCGCTATATGCCCTATATTTGCGCAGGGCAATCGAGGATCCGCCGAGATATACGAAGCAAACGGCAGAGAAGGGAAACCGGGCAGCGTCTTTTCGCCAGAGGTTCAAGTCCGTGTGGGCCAAGCCTCATCGCCGTGCGACGATCATGCTGTGGGTGCTCTGGTTTACCGTCGTATTTTCTTACTACGGTATGTTCCTGTGGCTTCCATCGGTTATGATGCTTAAAGGGTTCAGTCTCGTCAAGAGCTTTGAATACGTTTTGATCATGACGCTGGCCCAGCTTCCCGGTTACTTTACGGCGGCCTATTTCATCGAGAAATTTGGCCGTAAATTCGTTCTCGTTCTCTATCTTGTGCTTACCGCTGTGAGTGCGGCATGGTTTGGCCTCGCAACTACGGAAGGCGCATTGATCGCTGCCGGCATTTGTTTATCGTTTTTCAATCTTGGGGCTTGGGGCGGGATGTACGCTTATACGCCTGAGCTGTATCCGACCAGCGTACGGTCCACGGGCGTCGGGCTGGCGGCCTCGTTTGGCCGGGTCGGGGGCATACTTGCGCCATATATGGTCGGGATGCTAGTTGCCAGACATTATGAGATCGGGTACATTTTCGTAATCTTTTTTGTGACCATCCTCATCGGTGCGGCAGCTGTGCTGTGGCTGGGGACAGAGACGAAAGGCAAAGAGCTGGAGGATTAGCTGGCATAAGTAAAGCCCCTGGCTGCCGCGAACGGCAGCCAGGGGCTGCTTTTTATTATAAACTTAACTGATGGTGGTGCAGCTCTTCTCCGGGCTTCAGTGCATGTCCTGTTATGCCAAGCTTGCTGAGTTCGCTGACGAACAGATCGCCATCCTGCCGGATCAGACCGAAGGTATTATAATGAATAGGCACGACATGGCGGGCGCTGACCCATTCCGCTGCGGTCAAAGCATCCTCCGGCCCCATCGTAAAGAAATCGCCGATCGGGATAAAGGCCAAATCGACCCGGTGGCGCGTGCCAATCAGCTGCAAGTCGGTGAACAGAGCCGTGTCTCCAGCGTGATAGATGGTGAACCCATTCAGCTCCAGCAATATCCCCGCGGGATTTCCAAGATAGACATTCGCGCCGTCTACCTCTACCGAGGAGCTGTGCAAGGCCGGAGTGAATTTCAATTTACCGAACGGAAACGTGAAGGAGCCGCCAAGATTCATGCCCGTCGTTTCCAGTCCTTTGGCTGCAAAATAGTTCGCTAGTTCCACAACGGCAATGATCGGACACTGATTGTTGCGAGCAATGGCCTCGGCGTCGCCGATATGGTCGGAATGGCCATGCGTCAGCAGTACGAAATCGGCCTCAACCTCTTCAGCGGAAACTGTGGCGACCGGGTTGCCCGTCAGGAACGGATCGATGATCAGCTTGTGTTCGCCAGTGTCGATGTGAACGGTAGAATGTCCTAAATAGGTCAGCTTCATGAATATCACCTCAATAAATAGTCGAATCCCTACTAAATTATAACTGACTTGGGCACTAGAGTCACATTTCAACTAATTTATGCCAAAATCATAAAGGATAGTAAAGGATAGTATTGTATTCGGGACTCGAACATGCTACGTTTTGAAGCGAGAGGGGGAGCAGAATGAGCACTGCGTTTGAGCAACTGAAACAAGAGAGGATCATCGCCATTCTTCGCCATGTGCCTGATGAACAGGCAGACGGATTGATTGCGGCTTTGGATCGTGCTGGAGTAGTGTTTGTGGAGGCTACGCTGAACAGCGATGGCGCTTTAGGCATGATTTCGCGCTGGCGCGAGCAGTATGGCGACCGGATGCGTATCGGAGCCGGCACGGTCCTGGATGTGAACATGGCCAAGGAGGCTGTGTCCGCAGGGGCAGAATATCTAATCGCCCCGAATTTGGATGAAGCTGTCGTGAACTATGCGCGTGAACAATCGATTGACGTTTATCCAGGCGCAATGACGCCTAGCGAGATCGTCAGAGCCTGGAATGCGGGAGCAACCGCAGTAAAAATATTTCCTATGGCCTCCATGGGGCTCGCCTATTTACGCGAAATTCGGGCTCCGCTTAGCCATATTCCGATGATCGCGACCGGGGGCGTCCGGCTGGATAATATTCAGCAGTTTATTCAGGCAGGAGCGACCGCGGTCGGACTTGGCGGAAGCATCGTCAACATGGATCTCGTAAAAGAAGGCCGCTTTGATGAAATCGAGCGGAATGCAGCATTGCTCGTACAGGCAGCCCGGCGGGCTGACGATAAATGAAATGAAGCTGCTTCGACTATGAAGCACACCAACCAAGCTCCCTTGACCATTGGCCAAGGGAGCTTGGTTGGTGTTCAGGATTCGTTTACGGAATGGGCCAGCTTACGGTCACTGTAGTGGATCGCGGGTGATCGTAAGCGCTTGCCCAGTAGTAATCGCCCGAGAGAACTCGCTGCGGCCAGAAGCCGACTTCTCCGGCGGCGTCAGGCAATGCTTCCGAATGGGCGTACAGCATACCGCTTGCATCAGGCGCTAGTTCGACGTATTTGCCTCCATTGAAGGTGAAGCGCCCGTAAACTCTGGCGACGATTTGTTCACCTGTTTCGTAATCGCATACTTTTAGCGTCACCTTTGAACGCGTACCCTCGCGGGCGATATTCATTCCGCTAATGATCATCGGGCGGAGGCTTGAGCTGGAGGTCGTGGCCGAAGCGACTTCAGAAGCGGGACCGACGTTGCCGCTAATGTCTTTGGCCGCAATCTTGTAATAGTATGTCGTATCAGGCAGCAGGCCGCGGTCTTTATAGGTCAGGTTGCGGGACTGGCCAGCCATGTTGGCGGAGTCAGGTTCGAAATCGGGCTCAGTGCTGCGGTAAATGACGTATTCCTCAATATCCGAATCGTCGAATGCCCTGCCGTATCGGAGGATAATGCTCTGGTAGTCGAAGGCATCGGCGGATGGCTGTTCGCTCACGGCGGTCGGCGGAGTCACATCTTCAGGCGTTACTGCCCACTTTACTCCGCCTGGCCCCCAAGCTGAAGGCAGCCAGCGAATCGAATCATAATGATGCATGGCGATGCCTCCGAAGGCGGGATTCCCGCTGAACCAGGCATAGACCTTATCCAGCTCGCTCTCCATATATGTCCGGCCCTCCTCCCGGAAGGTAATGGTTTCCGGGTCTCCGCTGTTGGCAATATCGAGCGTTTCGACACCGATCACGACTGAATTCGGCTTGCCGATCAAATTGGCATAATCGATTTCGCCTTGAGCATGGGCGATGATTCCGGCGCTGCCTTCGGCGCTATCGCGATAGTCCATGATTGTAATATAATCGCTCATGTCCTGAATATGCTCGGACAGCCATTTCGTTTGTCCGTTCCACGTAATATCTTTGGCCGGGTCGTTGCTGTCAAACCATCTGGGGATGGCCGGGCCGAACGGCAAGGCGATCCCAGCAGTATCTCTGCGAGCTATTAGCTGTTCCATAATATCGAGATACTGAAGCTGAACCGAGGGTTTTTGCAATCTAAAGTCCGGCAGGATATACGGTTCGATGTCTACGTTTACGCCGTCGAATTGCTCGTTAGCAGCTGACGACAGGTTGTAGTTTATCACCTTTTCCATTTCACGGATCGCCAGCTCGTGATAGGGAGTTAATGCTCCGAAATAGGGAGGGACCGTACCACCAGCGATGCAGGCATGGACTTTAAAGCCGTTATCGTGGGCCCAGGCTACGAATTCCCTTACTTTGCCGGGTTCATCCTCCAGGATGTCGATGCCTTCATATGGGAATACGCCCAGGTAGAAGGTCGTTACCGAATCGGAGTCGAAGGTATCCGTATCGTCTGCAAAAGCCTTAAGAGCGCTGCGCGATCCTGGATTGAGGAATAAATTATAGGCGGCTTTTTCCCAAATCCATATGGCCCGGTCCTGCCGTTCCAAAACCATCTCTTCCGGAATCACTTCGCCGTTCTTTACGTATACGGTCAAGCTGCGGCCGACATTCCCGAATTGGTCGATAGCTCTGGCCTCGATGCTTGAGGTGCGGTCTGGAGCCGAATCGGCATCCCACATATACTCGTAGTTCTCCCCGGAACCGCTCGCGGCATTCCATGAACCGCCGTTCAACCTGACTTCAACGGTTTGCACAGGATTTAAAGCATAGACGGATAAGGCTACGGATATTTGTCCTTCGACGAGGGAGCCGTCAAGCGGCTGATCAATGCGTACAAGGGGAGGGGAGGAGCCTGGATTATCCACCTCGATCCGTTTGACCGGGGTGGTTACTCCGTATCTGGTAACGCTGTCCAGTCCACGCGCGACGAGGTTGATCTCGCCGTGGTACCGGCTGGTGTCCAGCTCGGCATGCCATGTGCCCGTCTCGGTTCCGCTCAAATTGTTCATGTGCGTATCGAGCTGTTCCCGCCCGTTCACGATCAGCTTGATATCGTAGACATCCGTATAATGCCCAGAAATGATAACCTGGCCTGCTTCTACTTGGGCCCCATCGCTATGGGAATCGATCGTGATTTGAGAAACAGCCCGGGCTGCCGGAAGCTGATGAACGGGGAATAACGGCATAATACCGACGACGAGCATCATGACCAGCCATTTGGATAGCAAAGGGAGGACGCGTGACTTCCTGCCTGTCGCTTGACATGACATCGTGAATCCCTCTCTTTCCGCGGGATCAACACCGCTCCAATATTTGTAAACGTTTACAGCATCCATTGTACCGGTTGAAAATTTAGAAGGGCAACGGCCTTAAATCGACCATATTACAGCTCAGGATATCCAAAAAAAGCTCTTTCCGCTTTTGGATGAATATGGATCATTCCAAAATTGGAGAGAGCTTCAGAGTAAGACAGGCTTTAATGTTTAAGATGAACAGCAGACTACGGCTTGCTGCGTTGGGCCATTTCCATCATTCCCACGAGGTCATGAACGGCGATGCCCGCATACGAGCTGTAAGCTCTGCCGAGCTGATCCAAATAGAGCAGCTGTGCGTTCATATAATCATATCCTTCCTCGTAGAAGGATACCTGATTGCCTTCCGAGGAATACTTGGTCTCAACGCCGGTATATATGCGCTTGTTCAATTTCTCCGCCTCCTGGAGCTCCTCTTTGGCCAGTTTAATTACGGCATCGGCGCTATCGCGGTAAGACATCAGGGTTACAGAATCAAATTGGGAGATCATCCAGGAGCTTAATGACATTTCTGAATCGCTTGCCGCATATTTATCTAACCAGAAAGGCAAATCGGCAGCGATCGGCAGCTTCAGGTTCGCGGCTTCCTGAATGAGATACTTTACATTGGACTGCCACTGCTTAATAACGTTATTGATGTCGTTCTTCCACTCGGGCAAAAGATAAGGTTCAATATCCACATGAACGCCCGTAAATTGTTCCTCTTCAGCAGCTGTCGCTTGATAGCTGCGAATCCAGTTCATGAAGCTTGTCAGTTGAGAGCGGTTAGATTCCAGCGCCCAATTCGGGGCTCCGTTCAAGGCATGAACCTGGATGCCGAGCGCATTTGCTTTGTAGATGAATTGCTTGTAATAAGGGATGTCTACACGTGTGCTGATTTGCAAATAAATCATGCGAATGCCTTCTGAAGCGGAAAATGCCAGAAGCTCTTCGGTTTGCGTTTCGATCAGTTTCGTATTCCACAGCCATGTGGCTTTGGGAAGCTTGCCGGTTGCAGCGGCCTTGGTTGCAGAGGGGGCAGTAATAGTACCGAATATGATGATGCTTGCGATGAGCAAGAAGAAGAGACGCCGGAGGGAAGGATTTGCAGGTAAACTCATGTTGTCCAGCTCCTTAATAATAAATTATTCACAAAAATAGGACTATGGTGGCGGGAAGATGAAATGATTTCATGATATGCTGTTACTTCCAGGCCCTACCTCCTATTTTTTCTTTACCGTATGAAAAATACATGAAAGAATTGGTTATAAAAGCACTATATCATATAAATTGATAATTTTGTCGAAATTTGTCTAGTTCTTTAGTATGATTTTTCAAAATTATCGTTTCATTTGCACATTTTTTGGGTATTTATTCAGGTTTGAGTGAAGTAATTTGTCAGCGAAAATAGGATGACATACATATAGCCAGTGCACGGTAAAGAGGCTGTACGCCTATAGGGAACTTGTTCCTGTTAACGTTCGCGGGGTATTTTGTAAGCGATTACAAATGGGCGGGAATGCTTAGATGCCGATTTAGGCATGCAAATCACTGTTTCAAAACCGATATATTGGCTAAACTATTATTAAAAATTTAAATATATAGGTATAAAAGACCTCGGAAAAAGGAGCGATCCTGGCATGAAAATTATCATCACGCAGAGCGAGGCGATGGAGAAAGGGATTTGGCCGAAAGTGATGAGCGCATTCGGTTTGGATAAGGATGATGAGGTATGGGACAAGGAACAGTTCATTTTGACGGAGGAACAGGCCCGAGAATTTGGGTTGATTCGCTGATCCTAAAATCGTTGCCCATTAAAAAACGCCGACCCGTCAGGGATCAGCGTTGTTTGCATGAATTAAGCAAAACTATTGATTGATTAATTATTATTTATGTGTTAAAATGACGGATAGTCAAATAGAAGTAACGATTTTTGGATCGCTTTTATAATAGCATAAAAGCTGGCAATTGTCAAACCAAATATAGATCGAGATAAGTTGTATGTCAATTCATGGGTGGGGGTCTGAATCGTGACAGAGGATTTGAAGCTTCATACTGAATCAGAATATACGGATGACCTGACGCTGCCGCCAGGTATAAAGATCGATGATCCTGTCCGCATGTATTTGAAGGAAATCGGCAGAGTCCCGCTCTTGTCAGCGGAAGAAGAAATCGAACTGGCGAAGCGAATAGAGCAAGGGGACGAAGAAGCCAAACGCAGACTGGCCGAAGCCAATCTGCGTCTCGTCGTTAGTATTGCCCGCCGATATGTCGGCAGGGGAATGGTGTTCCTCGACCTGATTCAGGAAGGGAACATGGGGCTTATTAAAGCCGTCGAAAAATTCGATTTCAAGAAAGGTTTCAAATTCAGCACCTATGCTACATGGTGGATTCGCCAGGCCATTACAAGAGCCATCGCTGATCAGGCCAGAACGATTCGGATTCCAGTTCATATGGTAGAGACCATTAATAAGCTGATCCGCGTTTCCCGCCAGCTTCTTCAAGAGATCGGGCGTGAGCCAACTCCGGAGGAAATCGCCAAGGAAATGGATCTTACCCCGGAAAAGGTTCGGGAAATCATGAAGATCGCCCAGGAGCCTGTTTCATTAGAGACGCCAATTGGGGAAGAAAATGATTCCAATCTGGGTGATTTTATTGAGGATCAGGATGCACTTGCACCGGCGGATGCTGCAGCGTACGAATTGCTGAAAGAGCAGCTGGAGGAAGTGCTGGATACGCTGACCGAACGTGAGGAGAATGTGCTTCGTCTGCGTTTCGGGATGGATGATGGACGGACGCGTACGCTTGAAGAGGTAGGCAAGGAGTTCGGCGTGACCCGGGAACGGATCAGACAAATCGAGGCCAAAGCGCTTCGTAAGCTGAGACATCCAAGCCGCAGCAAGCGTTTAAAAGATTTTATGGAATAATAGCTTATCGTTTAACATATGAAGGGAGCTTTCGCTTGAGTTCAAATCAAGGAAGCTCCCTTTTGTTTTAACGGCGACACTTAGGGGGGCAGTGCTCGGCGGTAATAGGCCTGATTGAGCGCAGCAGCTTAGGCGGCAAAGGCTGCGTAAAGGCATAGTTCCGCAGCCGGCTCCGGCCAGGACGATGCAGGGCATGACATTTCCGCCGTTGATGGCTGGACGGGGTGGCTACCCTTGCACCGAATACCTGCATGAACCATTCAATCGGATACGAAATCGAAAGAAATCCGTCGGCAGAGCCGGCATAATTGACAGCGGCTGCCAAGTTTCCGCGGCGGGTTAGCCATACGGAGCCGGAGTCTCCGCTTAAGGAGACGGGCCGGTTGCCGCGAATAACGCTCTGGTTCTTGAAGGTAATTGTCCCTAGATTGCCGTATGAACCGTAGCCGACGCGAATATCAGTATGGATCGATTCTACGCGTCCTGTTCTTATTCCCGTCGTGCGGCCGACCTTCTTGAACCGGTCTCCTACACGATAGGATCGCAAATGGCCCGGAACGGTTCCGAACACGGCGTAACGGGGATTGAGCAGCGCGGGGCGAAGCGGTTTGGCCATCGCTGCGTCCAGGTAATTGTTCCTTTTCTTGCTTAGTCTTACGAAACGATGCAGTTCTCCAATGCGATCCGTGCGTACTGTGCCTCCGTCGGCGCCTCCCGGCTGGAGTGTCTTGGAGCAGCGGTTGCTATTCTCGTTCACGAGCACATGATTATTGCTGAGCAAGTAGCGGTTCTGGCCGCATTTTCTCTTGGTCACGATCAGTCCGGCTGTACCGGAAGCCCCAGGAGTTCCGACGCTGTAACCCGCGATGACCGGCCGGATTCTTCTTCTGAACCGAACGCTTTCTGAGCTGCTGTGTTTATGAAAGCCAGCCGAACGAACGATGCGGACTGGAACGCCCAATTTAGTTTGCAGCTTGGCGCAATTTATAGGTTTTCGTTTGGACGAGGCCTTTTGATTGGATTTAGCGGTTGCCGCCAGAGCGCTGGCATAGAGTATAATTGCTGCGCCCTTGCCCGGGCGGCGCGGATCGGATAGTCCAACGCCAATGCCGTGAACACCGTGCCGCTTCAGTATGTTTGCGGCTAATCGCTGTTTTATTTGATACGCTTTGCGGAAGCTTGCCAATGGAAATCACCTTTTCTCTCTGGTTTCTTGTATCTTATGCCGGGAATTAGAGTTTGGTTTGGGGGACGATTGACTACGGGGAGCATATTGATATACAATGATTTCAACTAAAAAGCGAAGGCGATGGAGTTCGCCATAACCGCCAATGAGGCTAATGACTCCTATCAGTGCGTATTTTGCCTGCGCACTGGTAGGAGTCTTTGTTCATTAACCAGTCTAATCTGCTAGGAGGATTAAGTTCATGTCGTCTCAAGAAGCATCGCCTCGAAATCATGAGCGAACAAAGGGCAGCTATCTTATCGGGGAAATAAAGAATTTTGCAGCTTTTCCTGGCTCATTCATAAAATGGATACTGCTTGGCAGTATTGTCGGACTGCTTACCGGTACGGCTTCCGCTTTTTTTCTGATCAGTCTTGATGCTGTTACGGATTGGCGGTATATGCATCCTTGGCTGCTATGGCTGCTCCCGCTCGGGGGTGCGTTAGTAAGCTATGCCTATATGAAATGGGGAAAAATCAGCGCCAAGGGCAATAATCTCATTCTGGAGCAAATCCAGAACGGAAACGAACGCATCCCCCTTCGAATGGCGCCGCTCGTCCTGTTTGGAACTTTGGTCACGCATTTGCTAGGCGGTTCAGCTGGCCGGGAAGGAACAGCGGTACAAATGGGGGGAACCCTGGCCGATTCGTTAAGCAGGCTCGTTAGGCTGGGTCCGCTGGACCGCCGGATCCTGTTAATGTGCGGGATAAGCGGAGGCTTCGGCTCTGTATTTGGCACGCCGCTGGCGGGAACGATGTTCGGACTAGAGGTGGCCGTGCTCGGGCTGATCAGCTATCGGGCGCTTGTTCCCTGTTTTGCCGCGAGTTTCGTTGGCCATTTGACGACGGTTAATCTATGGGGGGTTCAGCACCATACGTATCAAATCGGGCAAATTCCGGCTTTATCCGGCACAGTGCTGTTGAAGGTCGTAGCCGCATCCATCCTCTTTGGGCTGACGAGCATGCTATTCAGTAAATTGACTCACTATTTTAAAAAAACCTTCAGCCGCGCAGTCCCTAATCCAGTGTTGAAGACTGCGCTAGGAGGCGGTCTTATCATCGTTATGGTCTATGCGGCAGGAACCCGGGATTATTTGGGGCTTGGCCTGCCGTTAATTGCCGATTCCTTTGGCGAGGGAGTTTCGCCGTTTGCTTTTTTGGGCAAGCTGCTGTTCACTTCGGTTACACTGGGCTCGGGATTTCAGGGAGGAGAGGTGACACCGCTTTTCGCGATTGGAGCCAGTTTGGGGCACAGTCTGTCTGGTTGGCTTCATCTCCATGGCCCGTTTCTGGCGGCTCTTGGTTTCATCGCGGTCTTCTGCGGGGCTGCCAATACACCTGTAGCCTGCTTTATAATGGGGATTGAGCTATTTGGATCGGAGGGGGCGTTATACATGTTCATTGCCTGCCTGGTCAGTTATGTATTCTCGGGTCATAGCGGCATCTACAGCTCCCAGCAAATCGGCGTCTCTAAAAGTTCGCTGCTGAGCATTCCGCCCGATACGAGACTGGATAGCGATAGGGCAAGGCGGTAAGGGAATGCAGCGAGGTATATTTTATTAGGCGTTTCATTCCATTTGAGATAAAATAGAGCTAGCGATGATGTGATTATAATCATACTTTCTTGAAATGAATGGAGGACTTGGAACGATGAGACAAGCGTTTGCTACGCTGCTGGCGTCTACGCTTCTATTACTCTCGTTAACCGCCTGCGGCGGTGAGAGCAAGGGCGCAGCCGGCGGAACTGATACGAATCAAATGCAGCATGGCGAGTTACATATTACGGTTAGCGGGGACTTCCAGGAACGGACGGCTAGCCGGGAGGCCCTGCCTTCTTTTTTGGAGGGTCAGCATGAAAATGTCGTTCTCGCATACAAAGCTGTCAGTGAGCATCCCGAGCTGCTGGACGGTATGCCCTGCTATTGCGGCTGCGGGGATTCGGCAGGTCATCGCAGCAATCGGGACTGCTTCATTCACGAGCTGAAGGAGGATGGCTCGATCGTCTGGGATGACCACGGGACAAAATGCAACGTATGTCTGGAAATCGCCGTAGAATCGATTCAACTGCAGCAGACTGGCAAATCGGCCGCGGACATTCGTACAAGGATCGACGAGAAGTATCGGGATGGCTACGCCAAGCCGACGGATACGCCGTTTCCGTCATAAGTCGCAAATAATATGAGACAAGTAGGAATAAAACAAGATGAAAAAATTCAAAAAGTTCTATATTGAAACGACCAGCATCTGCAATTTGGCTTGCAGCTTCTGTCCGCCTACGGAGCGGAAATCCCAGTTCATCAAAGTTGAGGACTTCGCAAAAGTACTGGACGAGGTAAAACCGCACACCGACTATATTTATTTGCATGTCAAAGGTGAGCCCCTGCTGCATCCGAAGATCGACCAGCTGCTTGATTTAAGCCATGAGAAGGGCCTCAAGGTGAATATTACGACGAACGGAACCTTGATTCGCAAAGCCTGGCCCAAAATCATCAACAAGCCTGCTTTGAGACAAATGAACTTCTCGCTGCACAGCTTTGATGGTCATGAGGGTTCGACGGACCGCGAAGGGTATATCGAAAATATATTGTCCTTCGTGCGGGAGGCGGTCAGTACCTCTGACCTGATTGTTTCGTTCCGCCTGTGGAATTTGGATAAGAACAACGAGACCAATTTACAGCGGAGCCGCAACCGGGCAACACTGGAAATGATTGAGAAAGAGTTCGGGCTCGACTATCAAATCGAGGAGAGAGTAGTGCCAGGGGGCGGAATTAAGCTTGCCGACCGGGTGTATTTGAACCAGGATCATGAATTTGACTGGCCGGACTTGCGGGCGGAAGAGGACGATGGCCACGGCTTCTGCCATGCGCTGCGGAATCAAGCGGGCATTCTCGTGGACGGCACGGTTATTCCATGCTGTTTGGATGGGGAAGGTGTAATTAATTTAGGCAACGTCTATCAGACGCCGTTCTCAGACATTATTGAAGGAGAGCGGGCAACCCGGCTTTATGAAGGATTCTCGCGCAGAACCGCCGTGGAGGAGTTATGCCGCAAATGCGGCTACCGGAAGCGGTTTGGCGGCAGGCCGCAGCAAATCATATAACAATAGCCGATCAGTTCAGGCAAGAGCTCCTGTTGCTGATCGGCTATTTGTTTTGTTTCTAGCGGAGCAGGCTGGGGTCTATCTCGGGTACGAGCCCTTCGCGTGCTGCACGGCTAAGGAGCGCAGTAACAGCCGCATATCCGTCTTCGCCTAGCGATTCCGTATAACGGTTTACGTACAGGTTGATATGCGCGTCGGTCACTTCCGGCGACATTTCCTGCGCATGGCTCATGACATATTCCCGCGACGATTCCGGGTGAGCCCAGGCATATTGCACCGATTGCCGCGTCCAGTTCGCAATGGCCGCCAGGTCAAGAGAGCGGCGGGCGATAATGGCGCCTAAAGGGATCGGCAGTCCGGTATCGTCTTCCCACCAGCTGCCGAGATCTCGCATTAGCGTTAACCCATACGCAGGATAAGTAAAGCGGGCTTCGTGGATGACGAGTCCGGCGTCGACCTGGCCGTCGCGGACTGCAGGCATGATCTGGTCGAAGGGCATGACTACGATTTCGCCCACACCGCCAGGAACCGCTTGGGCAGCCCATAATCGGAAGAGCAGGTAAGCCGTGGAACGCTCACTAGGAACAGCGACGCGCCGCCCAGACAGCATGGAAGGGGCGGTCGCAGCCGTATCAGACCCCGAGCCAGCGGCAGATTTGTCTCCAGCGGTTAGCACTAGCGGTCCACAGCCGCGGCCGAGTGCGCCTCCGCAGGGAATCAGCGCATATTCATCAAGCACCCAGGGGAGGGCGGCATAAGAAATCTTCAATACATCGGGGCCTTTGCCGCTGGCGGCAAGACCGTTGGTTACATCGATATCCGCATAGGTAATGTCCAACTCGGGCGCTCCGGGAATGCAGCCATGCGCCCAGGCATGGAACACGAAAGTATCGTTCGGACAGGGAGAAAAAGCTATTTTCATAATTCCAGTACCTCCGGTAATAAGGAACAAGCTCGTTCCAAGGCTAATAGGGCATCGCCGATTTTCCACAGCTCGCGCTGGCGCGGGCCGACCGGATTGGAGATGGCCCTGATTTCCATTACGGGCAGATTTCGATGGTGTGCCGCTAAGGCCACGCCGTATCCTTCCATTCCCTCCGCAGCAGCTCCCGGAATGCGATGGCTGAGATGCTCTGCCGTCGCTGCCGATCCCGTAACGGTGGATAACGTCAGAACAGGCGCTGTGCAGGCGGCAAGCCCAGATTTCAGAACCGCCTGCGCCCATTGGCTCGACAAGTGCTCATCGGCTTTGAGGCGCGAGGAGCCGAAGCCGAGCTCGTCCAGGCTCAAGAAGCCCTCCGGCGATTCAGCGCCTAGGTCCGCGGCGATAATATCGGTGGCGATGACGATGGAGCCGATGTCTGCTATGCCGATAAATCCGCCGCCGATGCCAGCGCTGATCACCAAATCATAGGGCTTAGCCCCGTCTGCTGAAGCAAGCGTTGCCGCTGTATTGGCCGCAGCGGCGATCGGGCCGACACCTGCCAGCCGCACCTCAATTCCGGGCGCGCCGTTCAATCCGCGAAGCACCGCATCCCGCTCCGCTTCGACCGCAGTCATGATGAGCACGCGGCGAGGACGAGGAGAATTGTTATTCTTGGAGTTGTTGTCATAATTCATACTGTGAGCCACTCCTTCTCTTATGCGCGATGGTACGGCTGAGGGCGCTCGATTTCAGCACCCAGCTCCTTAGCTGCGTTCAGCGGCCAATACGGATTGCGCAGCAATTCCCGGCCGATGAAAATAAGATCAGCCCGGCCGTTGCCGAGGATTTCTTCCGCCTGCAGGCTGCTGGAGATAAGGCCGACTGCTCCGGTTGCGATGCCGGCTTCGTTTCGAATCCGATCGGCCAAATTGACCTGGTAGCCGGGATATACGTCGATGGAAGCTGGTACGATCCCGCCAGAGCTGCAATCGATCAGGTCCACTCCTTGCTCCTTCATGTGCGCGGCGAATTGAATATATTGCTCCAGGGAGTTGCCTTCCTCATGGTACTCATTCGCGGAGACGCGTACGAAGATCGGGCCGCTCCATTCCGTTTTTACCGCTTCGATAATTTCGCGCAGCAGGCGATAACGGTTATCTGCGCTGCCGCCGTATTCATCACTGCGCTTATTCGCAAGCGGAGAGAGGAACTCGCTGATCAAATAGCCGTGAGCGCCATGAATTTCGATGATATCGAACCCGGCTTCCTTGGCACGACGCGCCCCGTCTTTAAAAGACGCAACGATATGCGCAATATCGTCTTTGGAAGCTTCCTTTGGCGTTTTCATGCCTGGGAAGGGAATGGCGGAAGGGGCGATAATCGTTTCTTCCAGCTCAGCTTTTCTTCCAGCATGAGCCAGCTGAATTGCCGCTTTGGCCTCGTGATGATGGATGAGGCGGACGATTTCCTGCAGCCCCTCGATATGCTCGTCGCTCCAAATGCCCAGATCCTGATAGGAGATCCGGCCTTCGGGCGCCACGGCGGTTGCTTCAAGCATAATCAAGCCAACCTGTCCGGCGGCGCGGCTTGGATAATGCACCCGATGCCAGTCGGTGACTTTGCCGTCGCGGTTATAGGAGGAGTACATGCACATCGGCGACATGACGATCCGGTTTTTTAGAGTTACATTTTTAATGGTGTAAGGCGAGAACAATTTGGTTTGGGTCATGGTTACTCTCCTTTTTTATATGGTTATCTCATGGAATGAAGGTGCAAATTTCCTTCTGAAAACTATGTTAGACTATACGGGAAGGGTTGACAAGTTTGCGGGAACAAGGGCAGGGAACGACATTCCCGTTGACCATGAGCTCATTATCTTGTAAAATATATGTCACAATTGTTCTCTAGGGTTCCGCGGCAGCTACTGCAGCCGGCCTGGTCCAAGAGAGGACGCGCAGGAAATATCCTGTGGACACGGAGGGACAAAAGCCCGGGAGGATATCATTCGCCGATATCTTTCCGGGCTTTTGTCTGCCTGAGAGAGATGAGAGCGCTGGGGAGGAGGAATTCCATGGATACAAGCTGTTTTTTTGTTTTTGTGTGGGAAAGAATAAAATCGGAGGTGCTGTTCGATGAATAACAACTGGATCAAAGTAGTTATTGCTGCTTTTTTTGAAGTTTTTTGGGTTATTGGATTAAAACATGCAGATGACTTTTGGACTTGGGCTGGTACGGTTATTTCCATTATTGTTAGCTTTTATTTAATGATTATGGCTGGCAAAAAACTGCCTGTTGGAACTGTATACGCAGTTTTTGTTGGGCTAGGCACAGCGGGAACTGTCTTTTCAGATATCGTATTCTTTGGTGAACCCTTTAAATTAGCAAAATTAATTTTAATTGTGGTTTTATTAGCAGGGGTCATGGGCTTGAAATTAGTTACGAATGACAAAGGTATAGAAGGGGTTGAATCTTAATGGCGTGGGCTTCTTTGGTCGCAGCAGGCTTGTTTGAAATGTTTGGTGTTTCCATGATAAATAAATTGCATAAAGATCGCAGCTGGCAGTCAATAGCGCTGTTAATTCTTGGATTTGGAGCAAGTTTTCTATTTCTTGCTTATGCCATGAAAACCTTGCCTATGGGGACCGCGTATGCAATTTGGACAGGAATTGGTGCATCTGGCGGAGCGATTTTAGGAATGTTGCTATATGGCGAGTCAAAAGACTGGAAAAGAATTTTTTTTATAGCTATGGTATTAGGAGCTGCTATTGGTTTAAAGCTAGTCTCGTAAAGCATTCAACATCCTCATTTGCGTAAAAAAAGCGGCCGAAATCTCACTAAGGAGCTTCGGTCGCTTTATTTGTGTATTGAACGGGTCAAACCCGTTTGGTTGCTTCGCTGAACCGGTCTTTGATCCGTTTGCTGTTGCGTTTCATTGCGGTGCGCTGCTCGCGCAATATTTGCGAGGAGCTCTTCTTGGAAGGAGCGAACAACAGCGCTTCCTTGGGCTGGGTGCCTATAGCTTCGGTAACTTTCCCGTTCTTCGAGACGAATACTCCGGTGCTCACGACTGCATCCCTCCTAGAATCAGCTTGATCAACTCGATCATCAAAGGATTTTTACTAATTATAGCATCGTTTGCGGCTTCTTTGTAGTGGATGAATTTCTTATAATCCCAATCCGGGTCGGCCGGAAAATGAAGGGTCAGTACTAAGTTACCCGTTCGCATGCAATAATAAAACATGTTCTTCGACGCTTTGAAAAATACCTGTTCCTCTTGGTCTCCCATATGATACGTAAGCACGTTATAGGAGCTATGATCGTCGAGCTTGTAGCAAGCTGCCCCTGCCGCGCTGCCTACCTTGGCAACTAACCGGAGACAATCATCCTCCTGCCGATATAAGGTAGCCGCGCAGCATTCTCCGTAAAACCCAACGGTCTCTGCAACATAGGAACCGTAGCTGTGCTCGATGCGGCCGCCGGCCATCCGTGACTTGATGACCTCCAGAAATTCCTCGCTTTGCTGCAGGCCCGTAATTTCGAGCTGCGGGATAAGCTGGTACAGCAAATCGACCGCTTCGTCGAATTGCTCAAGCCTGAAGCTAGTCTGCTCTATGGATTGTTCGAGGGGCAGGAGCAGCGAACCGCGGCGGAGCAAATCGCTGAAATAAGCCTTCCAGTCGATCGGTACGCCCAGTGACAAATCGTCGATGTATATTTTGCGGAGGGTCATGTCGTATAGAAAATACCATACATAAGGCTCAACGTTGGAAGGGATGGTATGATATGCGCTAAGGAAATCCATAATATGTAATGGGGAAGGGAAACGTTCCTCGTCATTAATGTATTGGTCGATGAACTGATCGATCAGCGGTTTGATTATGGTGAAAAAAACGGATTTGATCTCCGTATCCGCAAATACGAGAATAAGCTTGCCCTGCTCATGCGCCTTGATAAATTCCATATGCGTTACCGTGATTCCGGACGCAGCATTGTAAGTTCCCGATTTGCTCCCCAGGAACAGCAAATAAATATCGCATGCCTCAACCGCTTCAAGGCATTTCTTGATTGAATCGATATGGGCTGGCCAAGGCCCCAGATTTTCCTCCCACATCAAAGGATCATGACCGAGGGATACCAGCTCGCGGAAAGCAGCTCGGCGAAGCGGTTTCAGGCCATCTTCATTTACGGAGCTAATGAACACTTTAGTTCTCGCCACGCCAGAGGGTCACCCCCTTAAGTTGGATTTTATTCCCATTATAAACGAGTTGGTTGGGAATAGATAGCGTCGTTTTAGGATAAATGGGTTAAGTAATTGTTCCTATTGCATTTGTTTTTTTCATCATGTAATATATAAAACAGTGTTACTAAATAAAAGTAAGTAAATATTCAAAAGATAAGGAGAATTTCAGCATGAGTCAATTTTTGGACGAAATCAAAGTAAGACGCAGTGTGTACGCTATTAGCAAGGAAGAGGTTATTTCGGATCAACGTGTAGAAGAAATCGTTGCCGAGGCCGTACTACACACGCCGTCATCCTTCAACTCGCAAAGCGCGCGCGTAGTCGTTCTGTTCGGTGAGCAGCACGACAAGCTGTGGGATATTACGAAAGAAACGCTGAGAGCAATCGTACCGGCAGACAGCTTCGGACCGACCGAAGAGAAGATGGCTGCATTCCGCAGCGGGCGCGGCACGGTACTCTTCTTTGAGGATCAAGAAGTCATTCAAGGGCTTCAAGAGCAATTCGCGCTGTACAAAGACAATTTCCCCGTGTGGTCTGAACAATCTTCGGGCATGCTGCAATTCGTAATATGGACAGCCCTGGCTAACGAAGGCGTTGGCGCTTCGCTGCAGCACTATAATCCGCTGATCGACGAGAAGGTTCAGCAGGAATGGAACATTCCGGCTTCCTGGAAGCTGATCGCGCAAATGCCGTTTGGCAAACCAGTAGCCGAGCCGGGAGAGAAGCCATTCAATCCGATTGAAAGCCGTTTGAAAGTATTTAAGTAATCGCACTGTAAACATAAAAAGGGAAGGCATCCTGAAGATGCTTTCCCTTTTTCTTGCACTCCGTTATTCGTCGCAATCACATATTGGCGAGGTCAGCCAGATATCCTTGAAATCCATCCAGCCCAGGCGGTTAATGCCGATTCCGCGGATGGAGGGGTGGACATAGGTATTGATTTTGCGGTGAACGAGAAACAAAAATTGAGCCTCGTCCTGCAGCCGGAACTCGATTTGCTGAAAAAGAGCACTGCGCGCCTCGATCGAGGCCGTCGCCAAAATTTCCTTGGCAATCCCAAATATCCATCTGCGCAAATTGTGCTCCATGTGGTTATAAATAAAACTCTGGCTTTGAAGGTAAGTTTCCAACTGGCATACCTCGTCATCCGCGAAGGCAAGGCAGGTCAATATGCAGTCGGCTTCCGCGCCAATGCCTTCGTCACTACACTCGCTGACCGTAACATAATTTATACGGACATTTATACCGACTGAAGCGCATTGCTCCGCAAACCAGCTGGCATCCTCGCTTTGATGAAGGGTCGTAATCAGGTCAAGCGGGGTTCCGTCATAGCCGGATTCCTGAAGCAGCTGCAGGGCGGCGTCCCGGTCATACCGGAATGCGCTGCTGGCGAGGCGTTCCTCGCGGGGCAAGAAACCTCGGGCAGGAGCTCCTCGCTCCACATCTTGAATCAGCTGCCTTCGGTCGATAATCAGATTCACGGCCTGGCGGAACGACAAGGACTGCTGCGGGCCTGGTTTGTTGCGGTTCCAGCTTATCAGGCTGCAGTTCTTCCCCAAGCTTTCGATTTGGTTCCAATCCTTCTCCGGCTTGCTTGGAAACCGTGCCTCGTTGTCGATAAGCTTCTCCCATCTCAGCCTGGAAGAACCGGGGATCTCTTCGGGAAGGATGACGATGTTCACCGCATCCAGGTAGGCCCTTCCTAGGAAATACTCGGTGTTCACGGAAAGGTTGATGAGGTTCGAACTCCAATGGGTCAGCCGAAAAGCGCCCGTGCCGATAGGCATCCTCCAGAACTTCTCTTCATCCTCGCTGACCAAATCTGCGGGCAAAATCGCCGCGCATGCGGAGCAGAGCATACGCGGGAGCAGCCAATTGGGCTGCTTCAGAACGATTTTGACCGTAATCGGGTTCAGCGCCTCGACGCGGTCCATTGTAAAAAGCAGCCATTCGTTCATTGAGCGATTCCGAAGCCGATTAAAGGTAAATACGACGTCATGAGCAGTCAGCTCGCGTTTATGGTGGAAACGCACGCCTTTTCGGAGGTGAAAAACCCACTGTGTTCCATCATCATTGCTCTCCCAATGATGGGCGAGCATCGGTACGACCTTCGAATTTTCATCGGATTCGTATTGCACGAGCCGATCGAATATTTGTCGTGTGAGATGAGCGTCAAAGCTATGGAACAGATTGGCGGGATCAAGCGTCAGCGGGGCACGGTATACCGGCAAGCGGAACAAATCGATGCAGCCTGCTGAATTGGAATTTTCCTCTTCGCTGTAGCCAAACTGGCCATTGAGCCACTTCATGAACTGATCGAGAACCACCAGGTCCTCCTCATACTGATTCAGCACCTCAAACGCGGTCCGGTATTCGCCTTTGTCGGCCAGGCGCTGTGCATACTGAAGAAGAAACTCGTCTCGCGGGACGCGGAACTCGATCCGCGAGCGGTTGCCGCGTCCTCGTCCAGGGTGCCATACAATGAGCTCTTCCTCTTCGAGCTTGCGGACGATCAGCTTGACATTCCTCTCTGTGCAATGAAACAGCTTGGTCAATTCGTTTAAAGTGACTTCCTTGTCCATGACAGAGCCAGCCGGGATATCCCTCGCGATATATTCATTCAATAGTGCCAAATAACGTTCTTCTGTAAGCATAAAAATACCACCTCATTGCGGTATAAATTGGGCTTGATCCTCTAAAAGGGGAATTACTTGTTCAATAGTGTACTCTTTTTCTTCCTGATTTTGAAGCAGATAATGGAAATATATATAAAGGGTCCAAAAGTAAGGGGTGGGAGAGAATGTACACAGAGGAGTTATATCGTTTAGAAAGAGATCTGAAGTTGTTTCATCATCATCCACAGCAATACAGAGTGAATGAGGAAGGCAGAATCGTTGGATTGAAGAGGCGGCCAATGAAGAGGAGGGCAGCACTTCGCTTGCTGCGTTCTTTCGCCAGCTTGGTGAAATTCTAAGGCGACGACGGGGAAACCCGTCGTCGCCTCGTCTTTGTTTGATATAGAAATCGGTAAAAGATGAAGATGATAACCTCAAGCGAGCGCCTTGCGGAATTCTTCCGTTATAAGGGGAACTACCTCGAATAAGTCACCGACGATCCCGTAATCCGCTATTCTGAAGATCGGGGCTTCCGGGTCTTTATTGATGGCGATAATGATCCCGGAGTGGCTCATGCCCGCTAAATGCTGGATGGCACCGCTTATTCCGCACGCGATGTAAATTTGCGGCGTGACTACTTTGCCGGTTTGGCCGATTTGCAGCGCGTAATCGCAGTATCCGGCATCACATGCTCCGCGGGAAGCGCCGACTGCTCCGCCCAGCACCTCGGCAAGCTGTTCGAGCGGCTTAAAGCCTTCCGCGCTCTTCACGCCGCGGCCGCCGGAGACGACGATTTGCGCTTCGGCCAAATCGACGCGCCCCGACGCTTTGGTAATGACATCTTTAATTATAGTTCTAAGATTGACGGGAGCTGTGTATGCATGCTGAATAATTTCCCCAGGGGAGCCTGCTTCCGCGGCGGGAGGGATGTTGTTGGGCCGTACAGTGATAATATGCGGACCGTTGATGAATCGCTTCTGCTCGAAGGCTTTACCCGCATAAACAGGCCGTGTAAAAAGAAGCTCGGAGCCGTTTCTGTGTATGGCTGTCACATCGGAGATTTGCCCGGCCTGAAAATGGGCGGCCAGCATGGGGGCGAGATCCCGTCCCATCGCAGTATGGCCAAGGACAATGGCGCAGGGCTCCAAGGACTCCAGCACGGGAATGATGGCGGAGCAGTATGTTTCGGCTAAATAATGCTCCAAATCAGGATGATCCAAGACATGCACTTGCCCGGATACGTAACGGGACAGCTGGCTGGCTGGCTCGGACAAATTATGCCCAAGAAGCAAGGCGGAGATCCTATCGCCTTCTTCGGCGGTGAGCCGCGCCGCTTCGATCGCCTCCAGGCAGACCTGGCGGAGCTGCCCGCTGCGCACCTCCGCGATGACCACATAATGTTTGCTCATCGATATTCCTCCCTTGGGTTATTAAATCGCTTTGGCATCGGAACGCAGCAGGGATACCAGCTGTGCGGCCTGTTCCTTCAGCTCGCCCTGCAGAATTTGTCCGGCCTGTCTCTGTGGAGGCAGAGAGAGGGAGATTCGCTCCGTGCGGGGGGCGATTTCCGCATCCGACAAGCCTAGCTCACTTAGTCCAAGCTGGTGAAAAGGCTTCTTCTTCGCTTTCATAATTCCGGGCAGGGAAGGGTAGCGGGGCTCGTTCAATCCTTGCTGCGCCGTAAAAAGGGCAGGCAGGGCGACCTCGATCGTCTCGGCGTCGCCTTCCGCATCCCGGAGCACCTTCGCTTTGCCGTCAGCGATCTCCAGCTTTGTGACCGAGGAGACATGGGGGAGATTGAGCAGACGGGCCAAACGGACGGCGACTTGCCCCGACCCCTGATCCACGGAAAAATTGCCGCCGAGCACAACATCGGCGGATACTTTGTGCAAATACGCGGCGAGCACGACTGATAGGCTATATTCGTCTGAAGGAATTCGCTCATCCGAGATCAGCACCGCCTCATCTGCGCCCATGGCCAGGGCGGTTCGCAGCGCCTCGGCAGACCTTTGCGGGCCAACGGAAACAACCGTGACCTGGCCGCCGTGCAGCTCCTTCAGGCGAAGCGCCTCTTCTACCGCATACTCATCGTAAGGATTAATGATGAACTTGACGCCATCCTCGGAGATTTCCCCGTCTTGAATCACGATTTTCTCCTCGGTATCGAAGGTTTGTTTCAAAAGCACGAAAATGTTCATGCTGTTTCTCCTCCTTCACATTAGTGACCGCGTTATTGACATACGCACTTGTCAAATTTGTCGCCAGATATCCCAAAGCCGATGTCAGTCTACGCTAGGAACTCAAGGCCTTGAGGAAGAAATCGACCGTCTTGTCAACCTGGGCGGAGAGGGAATATTTCCTCCCGGAAATAAGCCACGAGGTCACGACCTCATCCATTGCCCCGAAGATCAGGTGGCGCGTAAGCTTGGGATCAAGCTCGGGACGGAATGAATTCTCATGAATCCCCTTCTGTACAATATGCTCGATCAGCTGAATATAGGGCTTCACGGATAAGCCAATCGCCTTGCGCAGCTCAATGGAGCTCTGCCGGAGCTCGATTTGGGTAACGTAGGCGAGATCGACGTTGTTCTCCAGTTCGGTGAAATGGATCTCGCATACTTTGCGCAGGGCCTGCTCCGCGGTATCGGTCTCCTGAATGCTGCTGTTGAATCTGTCGACCAGCTTGCCCAAGCGATCCTCAAACAAAGAGATAAGGATATCTTCCTTCTTCTTGAAATATAAATAAATCGTACCGTCCGCTACTCCGGCCTCCTTCGCGATTTTGGACACCTGAGACCCGTGAAACCCATTCTCGGCAATGACTTTCTGCGCCGCATCCAAAATCATTTCAAATTTTTCCTGTTTTCTACTTGTCATCAGGTCACCTCAATGCTAATATTTAAACCAACTGAATGAATGCTCATTCATTTTTGATATTATCTTAGGGGAAATGATGGGAAAAGTCAATGTTTGTTCGTTCATCGTCAAGAAGTCCAATCGGTTGTAAACGCTATCTAAAGCTTGTCGTCTTAGTTTAACCATTACGGAAGAAAGGACGGAAAGCATATGACGTGGCAGCTCATTAACTTGGTTTTATTTCTGACGGCAACGGGGCTCGGCCTATATTTGTTCGCGGTCGTTGTTCATCGCCGTTACAGCTACCTGCGGCTCGGAAAAAGCGTTGAGCTGCGGCAACGCGGCATGGGCAGGGCGGCTGAATATTTGTCCGAGGTATTCGGCCAAAAGAAGCTGCTGAAGGATCCGCGCAGCGGCCTGATGCATATCGTCATTTTTTACGGATTCATTATTTTGCAGTTCGGCGCCTTGGATCTGATTGTCAAAGGACTGGCCAAAGGCAGGCATTTGCCCCTTCCTGCCTACGAGTCCTTCGGCCTGCTGCAGGAGATTACGGTTCTGCTCATTTTGCTGGCTATGGGTTATGCCTTTTATCGCCGTTACGGCGAGAAGCTGTCCCGGCTGAAAAGAGGCTGGAAGCCCAGTATAGTCGTTATGTTCATCTATTCGCTCATGTTGACCGTTCTGTTCTCGCTCGCCTTCGAACGGCTTTGGCTCGGGCTGGAGCCATCCGGCTACGCCCCCATTTCCTCACTGATCGCAGCAGCGTTTGCCGGGATACCGCAATCCTCCGCAGCTATCTTCTTTTACCTGTTCTGGTGGCTGCATTTAATCATACTGCTATCCTTCTTAGTTTACGTACCCCAATCGAAGCATTTTCACATTATTACTGCACCGATTAACCTGTGGCTGCGCCGGAGCGAACCCGCCGGGCGCTTGAAGAAGCTGGATCTCGAAGATGAAGAGGCCGAGAGCTTCGGCGCCGGCAGGATCGAGGATTTCACGCAAAAGCAGATGCTCGACTTCTACGCCTGCGTGGAGTGCGGCCGCTGCACAAACGCCTGCCCGGCATCGAATACCGGCAAGCCATTGTCACCAATGCATCTGATCACGAAGCTGCGCGATCATTTACAGGAGAAAGGGACTGTGATTACCGGGAAATCCCCCCAAGTGCCAGCTTTCGCCAATTCCATGCACGGCGCTCATGCCCTTGAGTTTGCGCCCGCAGCTGAACCCCTTCAGCCCGTTTGGTGCGACGAGGCCGGTATAACCAATATCGCGCCTACGATGGATTGGCATAAAGCCACCTGGAGGCTTCAGGATCAATCATCTCCCGAGGATATAGCCCTGATCGGCGGAGTGATGACGGAGGAGGAAATTTGGTCCTGCACGACCTGCCGGAACTGTGAGGATCAGTGTCCTGTCGGCAATGAGCACGTTGATAAAATCATCGATTTGCGCCGACATCTCGTTCTCATGGAAGGCCGTCTCCCGCAGGAAGGACAACGCGCAATGATGAACATCGAACGCCAGGGGAATCCGTGGGGGCTTAGCCGTACCGACCGGGCGAACTGGACGGGAGAGGTGGAGGGAATTTCCGTCCCTACAGTCGGGGAGAATCCGAAGTTCGAATATTTGTTTTTCGTCGGGTCGATGGGCTCTTATGATCAGCGCAGCCGCAAAATATCGAAGGCCTTCGTCCGTCTCCTGCACGAAGCTGGTGTGAGCTTTGCAATTCTCGGCAATGAGGAGAGGAATTCCGGCGATACGCCGCGGCGGCTAGGCAATGAACTTCTGTATCAACAGCTGTGCCAGGAGAATATCGCTTCCTTTCGCAAGTACGGCGTACGCAAAATCGTGACCGCCTGTCCGCATACGTTCAATACGCTAAAGAACGAATATCCCGATTTCGGGCTGGAGGAGGTGGATGTACTTCATCATACACAGCTGCTGAGCCGGCTGGTGACGGAGGGAAGGCTGATTCCGAGACATGAAGTGAACGAGCGCATCACTTACCACGACTCCTGTTATCTTGGCCGATACAACAACGTATATGAGGAGCCTAGAGCCGTGCTCCGTGCCATTCCCGGCGTTCAGCTTGTTGAAATGGAACGCAGCCGGGAGAACGGCATGTGCTGTGGAGCCGGGGGCGGGCTCATGTGGATGGAGGAGAACAGCGGGAAACGGGTCAATGTGGCTAGAACCGAACAGGCGCTTAAGGTAAACCCGAGCTTGATCAGCAGTGCATGCCCTTACTGCCTTACGATGCTGGAGGATGGCACGAAACTGAAGGAGGCCGATGATACGGTCAAAACAAAGGATGTTGCGGAAATATTGGCGCTGTCCGTGTTTGGCAGTGATACGGCAGTTACGGGACAGACGGAAATGATGATTGTTCCGGAGGGAAGCATATAGCTGCCATTCGAGCAAAATCACCTAAAACAGCAAAATGTGTATGGGAGGGGAAGGAGTATGTTCAAACCGATTACAACTGCGGCCGTCATCGGCTCCGGAATTATGGGCTCGGGGATTGCAGCGCAATTGGCGAATGTGGGAATATCGTGCCTTCTGCTGGATATCGTTCCGACACAGCTCACCGAGACCGAAGCCGCAAAGGGGCTGACGCTGGAGGAACCGGCTGTACGAAGCCGGCTTGCCTCGTCGGCCATCAAGCAGCTGGCGAAGACCAAACCGGCGCCGCTCTATGATGAGCGCTTCGCCAAACGGATTACCCCCGGAAATTTGGAGGATGATCTTCACCGCATTTCTGGCGTGGATTGGGTGATCGAGGTCGTGGTCGAGAATCTGGAGGTGAAGCGGAAGCTGCTCAGCGATATCGAGCGGTATTGGCGGCCCGGTGTTGTCGTCAGCTCCAACACATCCGGGATCTCGATCAACGAGATGACGGAGGGGCGGTCGGAGGACTTCCGGCGTCATTTCCTCGGAACGCATTTCTTTAATCCGCCGAGGTATATGAAGCTGCTGGAAATTATTCCCGGAGACAACACAGATCCCGGCGTAGTGGCCAGGATGACCGAATTTGCGGAAAAGAAGCTCGGCAAGACGGTCGTCCAGGCCAAGGATACGCCGAATTTCATCGCTAATCGGATTGGAACATATGGGCTGCTCGTTACGCTGCGGGAAATGATTGCGAAGCGGCTGCCGGTGGAAGAGGTCGATGCCGTGACAGGTCCGGCAATGGGGCGGCCGAAGAGCGCGACATTTCGCACGCTCGATCTGGTCGGTCTGGATACGTTCGTGCATGTGGCGAACAATGTGTTCGAGCATGTAACGAATGAGCAGGAACGGGCGGTGTTTGCCATTCCCAATGTATTGAAAGAACTGGTCGCTCAAGGCAGGCTGGGGGAGAAATCGGGGCAAGGCTTCTATAAGAAGGTGAAGGGTTCCGAGGGCAGCCAGATCCTTGCGCTTGAGCTGGATTCGATGGAGTATAGGCCGGTTAGGAAAGCGGCTTCCGGGTCGCTGGAAGCGGCGAAGCTCGCGAAAGGCGCCCAGGCTAAGACAAAGGCGCTGCTGTCAGGCGGAGACCGTTATGCGGATTTTGCCTGGGACGTATTGAAGCAGGTGCTCCTGTATTCCGCGGAGAAGGTCGGCGAAATCGCGGACAGTATCCGCGAAATTGATGAAGCGATGAAATGGGGCTTCAATTGGGAGCTCGGTCCCTTTGAGACGTGGGATGCCATCGGCCTGCCCCGCTCTGTCGCACGGATGAAAGCCGAAGGCTTGAGCATTCCAGTCTGGGTGAAGGAATGGCTCGCGCAAGGAAATGAGACGTTCTACAAGAAGGAAGGCGGAGTCTTATTCCAGGCTTCGGGGCTGAAATATAAGCAGGTAAACATTCCGCCGGAGAGAATTTCCCTGCGAGAGCTTAAAGAGCAGAACAAGGTCGTTAAAGCGAACAGCGGAGCGAGCCTGATCGACCTGGGTGACGGCGTGGCCTGCCTCGAGTTCCATTCGCCGAACAATGCCATTGGAGGCGACATCCTAGCGATGATCTCGCAGAGCGTAGAGGAGGTGCGGCGCAATTTTGCGGGCCTGGTCATTGCCAACCAGGGACGTAATTTCTGTGTCGGCGCAAACCTGATGCTGCTGCTGATGGAGGCCCAGGATGAAGAGTGGGATGAGATCGACGACATCATCCGCCTGTTTCAGAGCACGATGTACAATTTGAAGCGATTCGAGAAGCCTGTCGTGGCAGCTCCGCACCGAATGACTCTAGGCGGCGGCGTGGAAGCGTGCATGCCCGCGGATCAGGTGATCGCCGCGGCGGAGACATACTATGGGCTGGTCGAGGCCGGCGTCGGACTGATTCCCGCCGGCGGAGGGTGCAAGGAGCTTGCGCTGCGGGCCAGCAGGCATGCGGGAGCAGACGGGGATTTGCAGCCTCTGCTCAACCGGGCCTTTGAGACGATTGGCATGGCCAAGGTGTCGAGCAGCGGACATGATGCCAAGACGCTCGGTTATCTCAAGGAGCACGATCGGGTGGTTGTCAACTCGGATTACTTGATTCATGAAGCGAAGCAGGCGGTGCTTCGGATGTCGGCCGCCGGGTATGAACCGCCGCTTGAGGAATTGATCCGCGTGGCCGGCTCGGAAGGCAAGGCAGTACTGCAAATGGGCGCGATCAGTATGAGGGAGAGCCGCTATATCAGCGACCACGATCTGCTCATCGCGAAGAAGCTGGCTCATGTGCTGGCCGGTGGAGATGTTCCGCCGGGCAGCTATGTGAGCGAGCAATATATGCTCGACTTGGAGCGCGAGGCTTTCCTCAGCCTCTGCGGCGAACCGAAGACCCGGCAGCGGATGCAGCATATGCTGGCTACCGGCAAGCCGCTGCGCAATTAAGTTTTGGGGTCTCATGACGGTATTCAAATGAACAGGGGAGGGAGCAAGGATGAGGGAAGCGGTAATAGTAGCGATGGCGAGAACTGCTGTCGGTAAAGCGAAGAAGGGCAGCCTGGCCCATGTCCGTGCGGACGATCTCGGCCGCACCGTGCTGGAGGCGGTGATGGAACGGGCTCCTGGCCTGGATAAAGGAGAGGTCGAGGATATTCTCATCGGCTGCGCCATGCCGGAGGGGGAGCAGGGACTTAATTTTGCCCGCATTATGGCGTTATATGCTGGATTTCCGGTAACTGTTCCGGCAATGACCGTCAATCGCTTCTGCTCCTCGGGGCTGCAGACGATCGCCCTGGCGGCGGAACGCATCATGCTGGGCCATGCTGACGTGATTATCGCAGGCGGCGTGGAGAGTATGAGCCATGTGCCCATGACCGGCTTCAAGGTGTCCCCGAATCCGCAGATCGTGGAGAAGCAGCCGGAAATTTATATGGCGATGGGCCATACCGCTGAGCGTGTTGCGGAGCGGTTCGGCGTTGCGAGGGAAGACCAGGACCGTTTTGCACTAAGCTCGCACCGTAAAGCGGCAAAGGCGATCGCAGCCGGGAAATTTCGAGACGAGATTGTTCCAGTGCTGGTGGAGGAGAAGACCGTGGATGAGAGCGGGCATATCCGCAGCCGGACATTCGTTTTTGACGAGGACGAAGGGGTGAGGCAGGATACGACGCTTGAGGCGCTGTCCAGGCTGAAGCCGGGCTTCAAGCTCGGCGGGACGGTAACGGCTGGCAACACGTCGCAAATGAGCGATGGAGCGGCAGCGGTCGTTGTGATGAGCAAGGAGAGCGCTGCAGCGAAGGGGTTGACGCCGCTGGCGACCTTCCGCTCCTTTGCGCTGAGCGGCGTGGAGCCGGAGATGATGGGCGTCGGTCCAGTCAAAGCCATTCCGAAGGCGCTGGGGCAGGCGGGCATTTCGCAGAACGACGTTGCGATCTATGAGATCAACGAGGCGTTCGCCTCGCAATGTCTGCACATTGTCCGCGAGCTAGGGATCGAGGAGGAGAAAGTCAACGTAAACGGGGGAGCGATCGCCCTTGGCCATCCGCTTGGCTGCACGGGGACGAAGCTGTCCATCAGCCTGATTTCCGAATTGCGGCGGCGGGGCGGCGGGTATGGTGTCGTCTCGATGTGCATCGGGGGCGGTATGGGCGCAGCCAGCGTCTTCGAAGTGCATGGCAGGGAGCAGGCGGTATCCGGATGAGTGTTCAGAGTTTTGTATTTGCCGTCAAGTAGAAATCGGAAAGAAAAAGGAGCTGATCAAGGATGAATAACGATACGGTCCAAGCGGCGGACACCACACGGGAATCCGCACGTAAAGTGTTAGGCGGAGCCTTCGTGATTGAGGATCTGGACTGCCGCAGAGTAACGACGCCGGAGGACTTCACGGAGGAGCACCGCATGATCGCCGGGACGACGGAAGATTTCGTGGCCGCGGAAATTTTGCCACTCGACGAAGAGATCGAGAAGCTGGACTATGAACTTACGGTGAAGCTGCTTAGAAAAGCAGGCGAGCTCGGGCTGCTAGGCGCTGAGGTACCGGAGAGCTACGGCGGGATGGGGCTGGATAAAGTGAGCGCAACGCTGATCAATGAACGGTTAACGAAGGCGTCTTCCTTCGCTCTCTCAGTCGGTGCGCACGTCGGCATCGGCACCCTTCCCATTGTGTATTTCGGGACGGAAGCGCAGAAGCAGAAATATTTGCCGCTGCTCGCAACCGGAGAGAAAATTGCCGCCTACTGCCTGACAGAGCCGTCCTCGGGCTCGGATGCGCTTGGCGCAAAGACGACGGCTGTGCTGACTGAAGACGGCTCGCATTACGTGCTGAACGGAACAAAACAATTCATCACAAATGCAGGCTTTGCCGACGTGTTTATCGTATATGCCAAAGTTGATGGTAAAGACTTCAGCACATTCATCGTCGAACGCGAAATGGAGGGCGTCAGCATTGGGCCTGAGGAGAAAAAGATGGGGATTAAGGGCTCCTCGACCTGCCCGCTCATTCTGGAGGACGTGAAGGTGCCTGCCGATAACCTGCTCTGGGAGGTTGGCAAAGGCCACCTGATTGCCTTCAACATTCTGAACATCGGCCGGTTCAAGCTGGCTGCCGGCTGCGTCGGCGCAGCGAAGGATGCGATCCAGCATTCAGCCCAATATGCCAACGAACGCTCGCAGTTCGGCCGTCCGATCAGCTCTTTTCCGCTGATTGGCCAGAAGTTGGCAGAGATGAACGTCCGCACCTTCGTGCTGGAAAGCATGGTGTATCGAACGGCTGGATTATTCGACGTCGGCCTCGCTGATGTGGATCATCAAAGTGCGGATGTCGGCTACCAGTCGGCCAAAGCGATCGCCGAATATCAGCTGGAATGCTCGATCAATAAGGTGTTCGGCTCCGAGGTGCTGGACTTCGTCGCCGACGAGGGCGTTCAGATCCACGGCGGCTATGGCTATATTCAGGAGTATCCGATCGAACGGATATACCGCGACTCGCGGATTAACCGCATATTCGAAGGGACAAACGAAATCAATCGATTGCTCATTCCGGGAACGCTTGTCAAGCGGGCGCTGAAGGGCGAGCTCCCTCTAATGCAGAAGGCGATAGCGCTGCAGTCGGAGCTGCTCGGCATGACACCGCCCGCTTCCTTTGAAGGGACATTGGAGCAGGAAGCCCATATGCTGGCCATGGCCAAGAAGATATTCTTGATGACCGGTGCGGGCGCGGTGCAGAAGTACCAAATGAAGCTGGAGCAGGAGCAGGAAATCCTGAGTCTGCTTGCCGATATGATGATTTCGATTTATGCGATGGAAAGCGCGCTGCTGCGAACCCTCAAAATTATGGAAACGTCCCATGAGGCGAAGGCGGAGCTTCCGGTCAATATGACAACGTTGTTTATTCATGAGCAGTTCGGGCAGGTGGAAGGATGGGCGAAGGAGCTGCTGGCGGCGATGGAATCGGGAGATACGCTGCGGACGCAGTTGTCCGTGCTCAAGAAGCTGACGCGCAGAACGCTGGTCGACCTGATAGGCTTGAAGCGGCAAATTGCCGGAAAAGTTATCGCAGCCGAGAAATACGTTGTGTAACGAACATCCGAAGATAGGGGTGGACGGCAATGTCAAACAAACCTTGGTTGAGACATTATCCCGCTGAAGTACCACCGACCTTTGAATATCCTGCACATAATCTGGCAAAATTTCTGGTAGATTCCGCAGCAGGTCATCCGGAGAAAATCGCTCTTGAATTTATGGGCGCCAAAATAAGCTACGGCACACTGCTTGATCATTGCTATCGTTTTGCCAATGCACTGTTGAAGCTGGGCATTGGGAAAGGGGAGAGGGTCGCGGTCATGCTGCCCAATTGCCCCCAGTCCGTCATCGCTTATTACGGGACGCTGCTGATGGGCGGGATCGTCGTTATGACGAACCCGCTCTATATGCCGCGGGAGCTGGAGCATCAGCTCAAGGATGCCGACGTGCGCTTGATCGTCACCTTGGATGCGCTCGTCGCTCGCGTTAAGAACGCAATTGGCGTGGGCGGAGACGGCCTGGACTATATCCTCGTCACCTCGGTGAAGGATTATTTGCCTTTTCCCAAAAACGTGCTGTATCCCATCAAGGCCAAAAAGGACGGCATGTACGTGAAGATAGACTACGGCCGCAGGGTGCTTTCTTTAAAAGAACTAATCAAGGGAGCTTCACCAGAGCCTTGCGAGGCTGCGGTGGACGGCGAAAAGGATCTGGCGCTAATACAATATACGGGTGGGACGACAGGCTTCGCGAAAGGCGTGATGCTGACGCATGCCAACTTAGTGGCGAATACGCTGCAGACACATCTGTGGTTCTACCGCGGCCGAGAGGCAGAGGAGAAATATTTGGCGGCGCTTCCGTTTTTTCATGTGTTCGGCATGACAGTGCTTCTGAATAAAGCGGTGTATATGGCCGGAACGCTGATCCTGATGCCGAGGTTCGAGGTAGATCAGATTTTGAAGGCGATTGATCGGCAGAGGCCGACCGTATTCCCTGGGGCGCCAACAATGTATGTGGCGATCATCAACCATCCGGATGTCCGGAAATACGATTTATCCTCCATCAATGTATGTATCAGCGGCGCAGCGCCGCTGCCGCTTGAGGTTCAGACCCGGTTCGAGGCATTGACGGGAGGCAAGCTGATCGAAGGGTACGGCTTGACAGAGGCGTCTCCCGTGACGCATGCCAACAACATTTGGGAGAAGCGCAAAAGCGGTTCCATCGGCATCCCCTTGCCTGATACGGAAGCCCGCATCGTAGTTCCGGATACGCTGGAGGATGTGAAGCCTGGCGAAATCGGCGAGTTGGCCGTGCGCGGCCCCCAGGTCATGAAAGGCTACTGGAACAGGCCGGAGGATACGTATAAAACGCTAAAAGAAGGCTGGCTGCTGACCGGGGATTTGGGGCGCATGGACGAGGACGGATTTTTCTACATTCTCGATCGGCGCAAGGACTTGATTATTGCGGGCGGCTACAATATATATCCCCGGGAGGTCGAGGAAGTGCTCTTCGAGCATCCCGACGTTGCCGAGGCTATCGTCGCCGGCGTGTTCGACCCTTATCGCGGAGAGACGGTGAAAGCATACGTAGTGCTACGCAGCGGAGCGGCGCCTGACGAAGCGTCGCTGAAGCAATGGTGCAAAGAGAAGCTCGCTGCCTATAAAGTGCCCAAAATTTACGAGTTCCGCGAGAGTCTGCCAAAGACACTTGCCGGCAAGGTGCTGCGCCGCAAGCTGGTTGAGGAAGAGAACGAGAAGCCGCAATTATGATCCCGGGGGAAGGGAGAAGCAGGTTATGAATGCAGATACAGAAGACAAGGACGCTTTGCAGCGTAATATTGAGAGATGGAATGCCATGGCTCAGAATACGTTTTGGGATTACTTGGGCTGCGAAATCGCGGAGATTCACGAAGGAAAAGTTATCGTGACGCTGGACATTCAGCCCCATCATTTGAACCTCATCGGCATCGTCCACGGCGGAGTATATGCCACGCTTGTCGATTCGGCGATGGGACTGGCCGCTATGCTTGCGCGTCCTCATGACAGCGTTGTGACAACCAATCTCAGCATGAACTATGTAGCGAAGGCCGAACAGGGACGCATCGTCGTTACCGCAGAAATCATACACAGTTCCCGCAAATCCATTTCGACCCAGGCTTATGCCCGGCTGGAAAACGGAGAGCTTTGCGCCTTTGGCAGCGGGACGTTTCGCGTCATTAACGGAACGGGGTAAAAGCTGCGCGATAAATAAACCGACCTTTGGAGCAAGGTCGGTTTATTGTTATTTGCTCCGCTTCTCCAGCCAATCGCGGAAATAGATGAGCTTGAATACGAGGAATATAGTGATCAGGAAAAATCCGGCTGTCAGCACGTCGATCAAAACCGCTTCAAAATAAATCGAAGGAATAGGCTGCCACAGTTTGGCTGTTAGCAGTCCGGCAAAATACGCCGTTAAAATGACCAGGGTATCGACAAGGGGAATATACCACTTCTGTCCCCGTCTCCAGTAAGTTCTCGAAACGACAATGCTTAATACGGTTAATATGCAAACCACTGATGAAGGCGAGCTGTCGGGAAACATTTCTTCCTCGATCGGCCAATAGGGGACCCACAGCATAGCAATGAGAAATAGGGACAGCAGGACCCCTGCGAACAACGGGCGGAAAATCCGCTGGTCGTTTGCAGCGTGCCGCTGCGCCTTGCGGTGCTTCATATCGGTACTTTGCCAAATTGGAATATTTCTGCGTTGTCTTGTTTCGATGTCGGACAAGGCGTCCATGGAGCTTAACAGCGTTTTATCGAGCTCATGGTACCCCGCAGCATAGTCCTGCGCTGAAGCTTCGCTGACATTTTGAAGCGTATGGTATACGGGAACGTGATGCTCCCAAAATTTATGCACCCACTTCATCAGGTCGCTGCGGCTTCCTAAACCAAACAAAGCATAATCGACATTTCCGTGCTCGTCCTGCCATTTCATAATAATTTGTGCACAGACGACATAATAGCCGGGTGTGTTAGATCTTCCGGAAGAGACATACTGCGTCTTGCGTGCGATAAGAACCTCCTGCATGCGCTGGAACGGGATCAGATGCTCGTGTTCATGGCCGCTTTTTATATTTTTGAAATAGGTATAATAGCCATCGTTTCGCAGCTCGCTGATTATTGTAAAATCGGTATGCAGTTTGCTCCCCAGGATCATCATGCGCGTTGCCCATACAATGACGACTCCTACGAAAATGCAAAGCACCGCTCCAAGCCCTTCTTTTTCAAATATAAAATAGCCCCCGAGCACAAACGCTCCTGCTCCGATCAGCGCGATAACGGTAATAATGATAATATGGGCAAATTTGGCCCACTTTGGAATTTCATTGGAGTATTTCAAGTTTTCCTTATTGCGCATTTCAATCAAATCGATGCACTCCCTGGCAATGTGATATATGTTATACAAATGATGTTATACGAGTATGCATTGGACTGGTTTCGCAAGTACCGAAAGATAGGACTATAGTCTTTTTAAACTGTTGTGAAAACCTCGAAGCAGACGAAATGGGCGCGGCTTGACACGAAATAGCAAAAGACCTATTCTTTTTGTATACCCCGAGGGGTATTTCGGAAAGATTCTTGGATAGAGCGGAGGGAATACAATCGGAACAATAACGTTTGGGCCGCTAATGTTAAGAGCGGATTTGCTCATGTTTTTGCTGTCGGCCGTCATCGGTTACAGCGTTCTAAGCATCCGGCTGCGTCATCGGGAAGAGGGCCGCTGGATCAAGGATTCTTACGTCACTGCTCTGGGAATCGGATTTTTCTTATGGAAATTCAGCATGCTGATTTTTGATCCGCTAGAAGCGCTTGCGAATCCCCTGTCGCTGCTGTACTTCTCGGGAGGTCAAAGGGGCTTATGGCTTGGGGCGCTCGGAGGGATGGCCTATCTTGCTTACAAGGGCTATAGAAATCGGCCGCTGGTTCAACTTCTTATTAAATCATCAGTTTTGGCATTTGCCGCCGTACAGGCTGCCAGGTTCACGATGTTCTTTCTGTGGGAAGACTCGTTAGGCTGGAAGCTGCCGCTTTGCGCGCTTCTATCTCTAGTCCTGTCGATTGCAGCCTGGTTGAAATTCGATTTACCGCTAAGCTCCTTCGTGCCGCTCGTTTTGTGGTATAGCATAGGCTCTGCCGTTTTTCCCTTTCTGGACGGAAATCGCCATATCGTGTTGGCCGGTTTTTCACTGGAGCAGCTTTTATTCATTCTCTTGGCAGTGGCGATGCTCGTCTTGGATTCAATAGGGAATCGCCGGAATCGCCACGATAAATCCAAACGATTATGACCGAAGTCAAAGGAGGCAGTGAAATCAAATGAGAAAAAACTGGATCGCCATCATCGTGCTTCTGGGCTTGATCGGTTGGGGTGTGTATGATTACATGACTAAAGCAGATGTCAACCCGATAACGGCTGGGGAGTCAGCCACAGAGGATGATTCCGTTCCAATCGGCTTGAAGGTCGGCAACCGTGCACCGGATTTCACCTTGTACAATCTGGATGGAAACGAGGTGAAGCTAAGCGATTATCGCGGCAAGACGGTACTGCTTAATTTCTGGGCTAGCTGGTGTCCGCCATGCCGGCTGGAGATGCCTCATATGGAGAAGTTTTACGCGAAATATGCGGATAAGGATGCGGTTGTGCTGGCGGTCAATATGACTCACTTGGAAGAAGGCAAGGAACATGTGAAGTCTTTCCTCAAAGATCTCGGCTTGACGTTTCCACATGCGCTCGATGAGACGGGGCGGATCACCGACCAGTATCAGGTCATTGCCTATCCAACGACCTATGTGCTCAATGCCAAAGGCGTAATCACCCAGAGATTTCAGGGAGCGATCGATTACAATATCATGAAGGAAGCATATTCGAAGGCGGTGAAATAGCCGCTGAAGGAAGGATTAGGAGGGAAATAATGCGTAATCACGATAATGACTCTGCGGTTCTGTCTCCTCACTTATATTCGCTGCTAAACGGGACAGATTTGCCGGATAAACAGCATGTGGCATTTATGCTGCTCACCGTTACAGAGCAAAATTGGCCGCATACGGCAATGATCAGCGCAGGCGAAATCGTCGCTTTAAATCCGTCCACACTTAGGCTCGGTTTATGGGAAAATACGGTCACGACGCGCAATATGACCCGCACAGGACAAGCGATGCTAGTCGTGATTTCGGGCCAGGCCGCATGTTATATCCGGTTATCGCTAATGAGACTGCCTGATCTTGCCAAGGCCAAGCATCCGCGAACCCGCTTTGAAGCTAAAGTCGCGGAATGCCGGGAGGACATTGCGCAATATGCCGACATTATTTCCGGCGTGCAAATTCGGCTGAAGGAGCCGGAGACAGTACTGCAGCGTTGGGAGGAGACGATTGAGGAGCTGAAATCTTGAACATGGTTCATTTATAATTGTTTGACAGTTCTAAGGGGCCACTTCGGGAAGAAGTGGTTTTTTTCGTGATCTGAGTACTTCGATTCATTCTCTTAACCTATCAAAAGTTGGTAAAATACAATTAAACTTCCAGAATAATAGCTCTCTGGTCGTGGTAAGCCCATACCCTGTTTCTTGGAGGTGGTCAAGGAGCGTAATGAGGCATGATCCTGCTTTAGATCGCTAAAAGAGTACCGGCCATCATGAATTTCTCGAATGTCTTGTTCATCAAGTACAGTCATACATTCTTAAATCCTGGAGGAGAGAATGATGAAAAGAACAAATGTACTGTGGAACCAAAGGATATTCACCTTGATCTTAACTATGACGATCGTATGGACTTTGCCGGCAGCACAAGCTGCGGCTGCTGAAGCGACGGGGACTCTGGAATGGGAACGCGCATTGGGAGCAAATCTGAAATTGCTGGATGTGTCCGAATATGGGAATGGGTATTCGGTGGTCGGCTTGAACAAGAGTACTAATTTCGTGTATATGGCGAAGCTTCATGCTGACGGAACGGTTTATTGGGAAGAGGAGCTGCCGCTGATTGCCGCAAACGGCAAGCGTGCTGTACCCGAGGCGGCAGGTACAACGAAGGACGGAGGCTATATTGTAGGGGCCACCGTAAGTGGTATTCATTATCGGTATAGCGATTATTATGCGGCCAAGCTTAACGCTGAAGGCAGGATAGAATGGACTAATGAATACTTATCCGGGTCTCATGCTTCCTTTAATTACATTCATCAGGCTGAAGATGGAGGGTATTTATATCTGAATAATACGGAGGTGTATCTGGCCGATTATTCCAAGACTTCCGCAGGGAAAATGGATGCTGATGGTAATGTACAAATAGAGAAGACCCTTGCAAGCGGAAGATTCACTTCACCATATGCTCGGCAGATCCTTGAATTAAAGGATGGCAGTTACCTGGTTGTCGGAGGCAAGGATCAAATTTTATATACATGGAGATTGGCTGAAGATTTTAGCATTGCTGATGAACAGGAATATACGGAGCTCTCTACGGGAAAAGCCGCAGCTACTGCTGATGGAGGCTACACGCTGGCCGGAGTAACGCAGCAGGGCTATGTCAGGTTGTACGAAAACAGCGGCCATCAAGAGAGCAATGTCGTCCAACTTAATTTGACGGGGCAAGTCCGCTCCCTCTATGAGACGGCGGGCGGAGGTTATATATTGGGAACTTCCCAAGGCGTATATCAGACAGATTCAGATGGGAATATATTGCAGGTTTATGAGGTCAGCGGCCTGGATAAGGCCATTCCGACTTCAGACGGCAACGCCGTCGTTCTCGTGGAGGGAAGAATCATCAAGCTCGGCAGCGTCCAGTCATTACAGCTGGACTCCAGCGAGTATAGCGTGAACATCGGGCAGCCGATCGATGTAATCGTGACTTATTTCGAAGGAGCTGCGCCGCTTAATGTTACCAAGGAGAGTTCGTTCCGCACCAGCGATCCATCGATTGCATATGTGGATGAGGAAGGAAACCTTATTGGGGTGAAGCGGGGGCGGACAATGTTGACGGTGACCTACAATGGACTTGAAGCCAAGGCGATTGTTGATGTGTATTAATAGTGCCAGAGCCAGGAATGTGTTAAAGAATGGAGGAATAAGATGACATTTGCACTCCGGTTGAGAAAAGTGTACGGCTTGCTCATATTGGCTGCAATCCTTGTGGCAAGCTTCGCGTCTGAAACGGCAATGGCTGCAAGCGGGCACGAGCCAGTCCAGGAATGGGAGCTTGATTTTAGCGGCACCGGCATAAAGATATTCGAGATCTACGAGACGGATCAGGGTTACACGATCATTGGAACGAAAAATAAACAGCAAGCCTTTTTGGCCAGGTTGAACGCAGAAGGCAGCGTCATGTGGGAGAAAACGCTGGATCTCCGAACCAGCGATGGGAACCAAGTCGTTGTCACAGCTGCGGATTATACGCGCGACGGGGAATACCTGCTTGGCGGCACGGTCCCTGGATATGATTCCTATTATTATATAGCCCGGACGGATGCGGATGGGATTATCCTCTGGGAGAAGGAAGAGTTCAGCCGCGATTATGTCGAATTTAACGAGATTCGGGAGACATTCGATCAGGGAATTATTTATTCTTATAATTCGGGCCAGTCCACCGCCTATATGGTGAAGCTTGACGCCACAGGAGATTACCAGTGGAAAAATGAGCTTACCATGACGAAATACGACCCTAACGTGTCCATAGAATCCGTTCGTCCGGCGGCAGATGGTGGCTATATTGCCGGGGCTTTCCGCAGCGGCAGTTATATGCTGTGGAAGCTGAGCGCCTCGGGTCAATCTGAATGGATCAACTATTATGGCGACGGGATCGGGTGGGCCGTACCTGCGCCAAATAACGGCTATGCCATCGTTAATTATGATCGCTGGCTCAATCAATCCGTTCTGATTATAGGCCAATTTAATGGGCAGCAGTTGACCAAGGAGCTCGGCATGAACGGCACAGCAAGGTCAATTGAGTCGGCGCTGGCCGGCGGTTATCTGATCGGCCTCTCCAATGCGGTTATTGCCTGCGATGCACAGGGGAACGTAAAGTGGAGCAAGCCGGCAAGCCTGTTGACAAAAGCGCTGCCGACGCATGACGGTGGAGCCGTATATATCGCCTCGTATGAGAAGGTGGTAAAGCTTACGGGCAGTTCCGGACTCTAACCGAACTTCGAACAACGATCAAACACGATACCTAGCAACAGCGAGAGCAGTCCCTATAATTCTTATATCCCGGAGGAGAGAATTATGAAGTACGCTTCAATGACTGATGTAAGCCGAAGAGTGGTTCTATGCCTGCTTGCTGCTGCGCTGATTTCCCTATGGCCGTCCGCTTTGCATGCGGCGACTTCCTCTGACGAACCGCCGATCGTGGAGTGGAGCCATAAGTATAGCGGTTATACCAAGATTTTTCATCTGAATGAAACGGCAAGCGGATATGATTTGGCAGGGGTGGCTTTAAGGGACGCGGTGAATTTATCGAAGGTGGATCAATCCGGGCTGCTTCAGGGCAGCAGAACGTTTTACTTAACTGGAGATAACGGTAAACGCGTTACGATTACGTCGGCGGCCCCTACCCGGGACGGCGGGTTTATTCTAAGCGGAACCTATCCCGAATTTTATTATTTCGACTGGATTCCTTATGTAGCCAAGGTTAATCCTTCCGGAGAAGTGGAATGGAGCAAGGATTTGGCCAGAGATGTGGGTTACGCCGAGCTGTATGATATTCGGGAGAATCCCGATGGCAGCTTCATTTACGCTGCAGTGAATTCAGGTGAACCGATGATCCTCATTGCCGGCAAATGGAACGAGCACGGTCAGCCCGTTTGGGAAACGATGCTAAAGACCGGCAGCTTCGTTGAATTATGGAATATGGATACGTTATCGATCGAGCAGTCGCCGCAAGGCTATTATTCAGTGATAGGCTGTAATCGCGGAAAGCTGGACATTTGGAATTTAAACGGGGCGGGGGATGTGATTTGGACGAAAAGTTATGGCGGCGTCAAGCCTTCTGTTGGCATTCCTCTCAAGAATGGCGGATATGCTATCGCCTCTTCCGATTATTTTACGGATATGACATTAACCCTTACGGACGCGCTGGGTGAGACGCTGTGGACTCAAAACTACGGGGTTCAGGGCAAGGTTCTATCCGTGGAGCAGTTCGATGATGGCGGATACTTGATCGGAACGGTAAAAGGAGTGGTAAAGACGGATGAGGGAGGCAGACTCGAGTGGGCAAAAACGGATGTGGACCGGGTAATCCGGGTTGCGGCTACCCGTGAAGGTGCCGTAATATTGCTTACAGAATACGGCAACATGATTAAGCTGTCTGCACCACCGCGATCCGAAAAAGTCAAATCCTTAGCCTTTGATTCGGATAGCTATAGCCTGAGCATCGGCCAAACGCTGGATACAGTGGTCACCGCTGTATACGGTCAGGGGGAGGTTCACAATGTCAGCGGGCAAGTCCGGTATTCTTCCGCAGACCCCGATATCGTTGCCATAGACTCCGATGGCAACATTACAGGGTTGCGGCATGGCGTTACAACGATTAGCGCCGAGTTGTCCGGGGTGAAGACGAGTGCAGAAGTATATGTTTACGGCTCTGCACCGATAGACCGGCTGCAGCTGGATTCCGGAGAATACAGTCTGATCGTGGGCCAGACGCTGTATTTTGGCCGTAATCTACAATCGAGGCGGGCAGCACCGTATGACCGTTACCGGGGATAGCGTTATCACGGTATCTGATTCAACGATTGCTGCTATAGATCCCGAGGGGAATATGACCGGCATAAGAGAGGGACGGACGAGCGTTACCGCTGCTTATGAGGGATTGGAAGCCATGGCGGACGTTGTGGTATACAAGTGAATTAAGCCCATCGTTTGTTCGCGTTGGACAAACGATGGGCTTATTTTTTGCTGGGCGCAGATTTACTGCTTCATGGTGCAAATGCTGGAGCGTATTTTATTTACCGCTGGTTTTGTCGTCGTCGACGAAGGCCACGGGCTTGCCTACCCATTCATCGGCTTGCGGCTCAATGTCAACGCCGCTTTCAATTTTTTTCTTCTCGGCCAAGGAATCGCCTTTCTCGTCAAGCTTGTTGCGGATTTGATCCTCAGATTGGTGATCCATTATGGTAGCCTCCTTCTTTTCGGCATAATTGATGCTGTCCCTATTTATAGTTACCCTTAACCGGGCATTACAAACATGATCCGTAAGAAGAGCGCAGCGAATCGATAAGGAGCTCCATGAACTGTTTAGCCCCGACGGATAAAGACATATCTCGCCGTGTCGCTACAGAAATAGAGCGCAAGGGGATCGGCTCGGCGATTTGCAGCTCGAACAGCGTCTCGTCGCGCAGCTCCTCGGCAGCAAAGGCGCGGGCGACGAAGGCAGCTCCATAACCGCGCTTGGCGAACTCGATCAGCATATCCAGGCTCCCAAGCTCGATGTCGACCTGAGCTTCGATCCCGTAATCATGCAGCCATTTCTCCACGAAATGCCGCGTGCTGCTGTCTTTGGAGAACAAGAGCAGGGGAATTTGGTTTAGCCCGCTGGCGGTCATCTTCTGTCCGGCGAAATGGCGGTAGGCAGGTCCGACGACGAAAACATGCTGTTGTGAAATAAGATGGCTGGAGACCAGCCTATCATCGCTGAGCGGCAAGTGAACTAGTCCGATATCGATGTGACCATCAAGAAGCTGGCTTTGAATGTCGCTGCTCTTTCCTTGGGATAAACGAATTCGGACATCCGGATACCGGCTGTGATACTCATCCAATGCCGGCAGGAGAAGATGTTTGATCATCGGTCCGCTGGCGCCGACGCGAAGCTCGCCGCTTGATAAATTTTTAAGGTTGGCAATTTTCTCTTCCCCTGCTTTGAGCAGCGCGAAGGATTGCTCGACATACTCAAGCAAGGCGCTGCCTTCCGGTGTCAGCTGTACGCCTTTGGAGAGCCGGTCAAACAATTTGACTTCGAGGCGTGATTCCAGCTGCTTGATGGCGTAACTGACCGAAGGCTGCGTAATATGCAGCTGCTGGGCAGCTTTGGTCAAGTTGCCGAGGCGTGCGGTATGCAGGAAAATGCGATACAGCTCGATGTTGACTTGATTCATGGAAGCCATTGGATCCATTTGCGCTTCACCTTCTAGATCTATTTTGTTCATACCGTTCAAATTATTGAGACATAGATAGAGTCTATGCCAAAGGATTAGTTTTTGAATTTCATTTATATCAATGAACAAATTATAATGAGAGGTATAATAAGATGTCAACATTGAGCGAATGAGGGAGAGATCGATATGGCAGGCAATACATTTGGAGAAGTATTCAAGATTACGACGTTTGGCGAATCGCACGGGGCGGCCGTTGGGGTTATCGTGGATGGGGTCACACCGGGAGTGGAGCTGACCGAAGCTTATATCCAGGCGCAGATGGACCGCCGCAAACCGGGCCAATCCTCGGTGACTACGCCGCGCAAAGAGTATGACATCATAAGCATTAAATCCGGCATGTTTGAAGGGAAGACGACGGGTACGCCGCTTTTTATCATGCTCGAAAATAAAGATATGCGGCCAGAGGCTTACAGCGATATCCAGAACGCTTTCCGCCCCGGGCATGCTGACTTCACATATTTGCAAAAATACGGCATTCGCGATCACCGCGGCAGCGGCCGGGCTTCCGGTAGAGAGACGGCGGGACGAGTAGCCGCCGGAGCGGTAGCGCGCAAGCTGCTGGAGCATCGCGGCGTGCAAGTGGTGGCTTATACGAAGGAGCTTGGCGGAATCCGCTGTGAGACCTACAACGAGGAAATCATTGAGCAAAATGCGGTACGGGCCTGCGATCCTGACGCTGCCGTGCGGATGATTGAACGGGTGGAGCAGTTGGCAGCCGCGGGAGACAGCTGCGGCGGCATCGTGGAATGCCGGATTCGCGGCGTGAAGGCCGGGCTGGGCGAGCCGGTCTTCGATAAGCTGGATGCCGAATTGGCCAAGGCAATGCTCTCGATTGGCGCAGTTAAAGGCATCGAGTTCGGCGCGGGCTTTGCTGCAGCGGGCATGCTGGGCAGCGAGCATAACGATGAGATGAATGCTTCCGGATTTTTGAGCAATAATGCTGGCGGGATTCTCGGCGGAATCAGCACGGGCAACGAAATCGTGTTCCGTATCGTCGTTAAGCCGACCTCATCGATTTCTGTTCCGCAGCAAACGATGAATGTTCGGGGCGAAGAGCAGCAAATTATTACGGAGGGCAGACATGACCCAAGCATCTGCCCGCGGATTATTCCGGTAGTTGAAGCGATGGCTTGCCTAGTCCTGGAGGATCATTACAAACGGCAGGCTGCGATGCTTGGATAAGCAGAAACGGCAGCCCTTTAAGGCCTTAAGGCTATGTAGCTTCCGTTGATGATGCGTGCAAAGCAAGCTCCAGGAAAGCCTGGGCTTGCGGAGGCAGAGGGTCGCCCGCTCGCACGCAGCATGAAATAACGTTGCCGGCCTTGAGCTCGCCCGCCTCGATGCGTACTAACGCACCGCTGTTGATGTATGAGCGGGCCTCGATGGCCGAAATGAAGGTAATACCAAGACCGGCCATCGAGGCGCGCAGTGCCTCTTGGGGCCCATTTACCCGAACCGCGGGCAGCGGTTCGGGTATTTCTGCTGCCCGGCAGAGCGACATCAGCGCCTGAAGCGTATAGCTCCCCGATTCCCTTAATATAAAAGGGGAGGCGAACAACGCGGTCGGAGAAATGCTTCGTCCGGCAAGGGGATGATCGCGATGCGCTACGAACCATAATTCGTCTTCATAAACCGGGATGAAGTCGATGTTCGCCGGAAGCTGCTGATGCGAGCCGCCAATCCAGGCCATATCGGTCTCATAACGAAGCAGCCTGTCTAGTGCAAACTGCACATTTCCAGACACCATGCTGATTTCAACCGCGGCGTGCGATCGCTGATACTGCGCGAGCCAATCAGGCAGCAAATAATTTGCCGGCAAATAAGTAGCTGATATTTTCAAGCGGCCAATGCTTCCTCGCTGATAGGCAATGCACTGCTTGTCGATTTCGGCTTCGAGGGCAAACAGCCGGTCCGCCTGAGCCGCCAGCCATTTCCCCGCATCGGTCAATACTACATTTCTTCCCTCCAGGCGCGTTAAGCGCATTTGCAATTCCTTTTCCAGCTTGCGCAGCTGCATCGTCACTGCCGGCTGGCTGATATTAAGCTGCTCGGCTGCCTTGCTGACCCCTCCGGCTCGTGCAATCTCATAAAAAATGCGTAAAGCATGGATATTCATGGGATATGCCCTCTCTTATATATAAATAATTCTTATCTATTCCTAAATTATATATATTATACTTATTTTATGCTATCCATTATTGTTGTCTTATTAACATAAATCCATGGGGAATCGAGGAGAGATTTGAATGGGGAACGGAAATGGCCGGGAATACACGCTGCGATGCTTAGAGTGCGGGGGAGAGTTCGTTGGACAATGGCGGATCCGCTGTCATTGCGGTGGAATTTTGGAAATATGGCGGGATTTAAGCGGCTTGGACGGCGAACGGTTAAGGCGGCTATTTGAACAAAGGCTCTTTACGGAGCGGGGTACAGTCTATGCCGGCGGGGTGTGGAGATATAAAGAGCTGATTGCCCCGGAATTGCCGGATAATGTGTTGACGACTAGGGGAGAGGGGAACACGGGACTGTATCGCTCACAGGCCTGTGCAGCATATGCCGGCATCAGGGAGTTGAAGCTGAAGGCGCAGAGCGAGAATCCGAGCGGCTCCTTCAAGGACAACGGCATGGCCGCAGCTGTTTCGCATGGTTTATCTCTAGGGGGTAATGTTTTTGCCTGTTCATCGACTGGAAATACCTCGGCATCCCTGGCAATGTACGCAGCCTGGACCGGGAGCTTCTCCTTAGTCTTTGCGCCAGCCAGCAATATCTCTCCGGCAAAAATCAGTCAATCCACCGCTTACGGGGCGCAGGTTATACGGTTTGATGGCACGTACGACGACGGGGTAGCCTTCTTGGAAACGTGGGGCGACGTTCTTGGATTGTATGTGTGCAACTCGCTGAATCCTTATCGGATCGAAGGACAGAAGAGCATCGTCTACGAGCTGGCGCAGCAGCTGCAATGGAAAATGCCCGAATGGATTGCAATTCCGGGAGGCGCTCTCAGCAATGTGTCCGCGCTGGGCAAAGGTTTGGACGATTTATGGAGCCTTGGCATGATTGATAAGCTGCCCCGTATCGCGCTTGTACAGGCAGAGGGAGCTAGTCCCTTTCATCGGATGGTAGAGCATAAAAGGAAGACACTTGTGCCCGAGCCTAATCCTGTCACCCGAGCCAGTGCCATGAATATCGGCAATCCGCCCAGCTGGCGGAAAGCTCTGGCTGCGCTGGAACTAACGCAAGGGGTGACGGTAGCGGTCAGCGATGAAGAAATCATGCTGGCCAAGCGGGTCATTGACCGCAGCGGAGTCGGCTGTGAGCCAGCCTCTGCTGCCACGCTGGCTGGGTTGAAGAAGCTTAGAGCGAATGGAACTATTGATAAAGAAGAGACAGCCGTGGCGATACTAACCGGTCACATGCTAAAGGATGTCGCAGCGCTGGAGGAACTATATAGCGAGGAAATTACGCATATGCCCGGAGGAGAGCTATTATCGCCAGAAGCTGTCAGAATCGCTCTTAATGTATTTAAATCGGTTTGAGGCTGCTCTAAAAATATATATTTATGGGAAAATATAGTGAAACTTCCAACGTGCATCGTAGTCTAATTATATATGTTGAACCAGGAGGTGGTAAAATACGAGCTTGTCCAATTTTAAATATTAAACAAGATAGGAGGAGAGGAGTAATTTAGAAGCATGAACTAAGATAGTTCAGCACGTTAAGAATACTAGCCAATACGGAGATTCATTTGTACTGCAGCTTCTGCGAGCATCAATGATTTAAAAAGACAGCAGGCGTTCTACTTAATTCAAATATTCTATTCTACTGGAGGAATGAAATATGAATAAACGCCTTAATCGCAAATGGATTGCATGGCTGCTGACTGTTATGCTTCTTGCTGTTGTTCTGCCGGCAGGGGGGGCTGCCGCTGCAAGCAATGAAGCCGAATTGGAGTGGGAACGGACTTTAAGTAAGGACATTCGATTCATCGATGTGAAGCAGACGGAGGACGGATACTCCCTGATTGGTTCTCATAATCAAAGCTTTGACTTGTATTTAGCTAAGGGCGATACAGAAGGTTATTTATACTGGGAGAAATTTCATGAGGCAAACTCCGAACCCGGCCGAAGATATCTTCCAGGAGCTGGCACCACTACACCGGACGGAGGATATTTAATTGGCGGCACTGTCGGAATTGGGAGGGAACGGAACAGCCCGTTTTTTATCGAAAAATATGATGCCGAAGGTAACAGTGTAGCATATATACATCTCACTGGCGGTACCTCTCCGGGTTTTTCAGATATTCGGCTCGCAAAGGATGGAGGGATACTATATGCCAATAATCTGGGGGGCTGGTTTAATATTCATGACAGAGCTTTCGCCGGCAAAGTTACGGATCAAGGAGAAACGGTATGGTCGACCAAGCTTGGCGATACATTTGCGAGTTTCGGATATCATTCCGACAGATTGATTGAATTGACGGACGGAAGCTACCTGGTGGAAGGATATAACGGTTACTTTAGAAATCAATACGTATGGCGGCTCGATGCAGAGGGTCAGATCCTGGAAACACAGGAATATCAGGGGCTTATTAGCGGAGCGGCGCTTGCAACGGATGATGGAGGATACATCATTTTTGCCACGGATGCCGAGACGAATGAAGTTGTATTCCTTAAAAATACAGCCTCACACGAGACAGAGCTGTATCTCCCGCTTTCTTTTAATGGAGAAGTGAAATCCCTTGAGGAAGCAGCGGATGGCGGTTATCTGGTAGGTACGACAGAAGGCATTTATAAGACGGATGAAAACGGAAATGTGCAATGGCAGCGAGCGTTAAGCGGATTAAGCAAGCTGGCTCCTACAACGGACGGGGGAGCTGTTGTAATTGCGGGTCAAAAGCTGCTGAAATTCAAAGGGGCTAATGAGGAAGCTCCTTTGGAAGATGGCCTGAGCTTTGACTCTAACGCTTACTCGCTGGTCGAGGGGCAGAGGCTCGATACGGTAGTTACAGCTGTGTATGGCGGAGTGAAGAGCGATGTCACGGGACAAGCTGCTTATACCTCGGAAGATGAATCTATTGTTTCTATTGATGAGGAGGGCAATCTGACAGGGCATCGTCTCGGACAAACGAAGATTCGAGCGGTATTTAACAGCATGTCGACAGAAGCCACTGTCTTTGTCGTGAGGACGTACACGGCTGTTCTGTTGGACTCTGCAGAATATAGTGTTAATATCGGCCAACCGCTGGATCTAGTCGCCTACTATCAGGAGGGCAACAAGCTCGCAGATGTTACTGGCGATAGCCATTTCGAGGTGAGCGACCCCGCAATTGCCCGGATAGAGGACGGTCAAATCATTGGATTGAAGGCAGGTCGAACTTCTTTGAAGGTAACTTATAACGGTTATGAAACAACGGCCATTGTTGACGTATATTAATTACCTGCGTGAGAAGGATACGGCACAAACGCCATGAAACTGATCCACAGAAAAAGAACCGGGGAAACCCGGTTCTTCTTTTATTTCAGCTTGAATACGTACTTTTTACTATGGTTATCATATAGGCTGCGGTTCTCGAATTGCAGACTGCCATCCCCGGTCTCACCCAAAAAGACAAGATTATCCCCATGATACGGGACATCGTTCATTTCGGCATATTCAAGTTCTTCACCGCTCAGGAACTGCTGATACAATAAGGTTGCCGAGTTATCCTTCAAGTTGATCAATGTCAGATGCCCGCTTAGATTCGGGCGGATTAGCAAATAGGATGAGCTTACAGCTAGAACGGAGTGGTTCTCGTCTTTGCCGGTAAGCTTGGGCAGATCATATTCCCGGATGACCTGGCCATCGGCGTCAATGATTGATAGCAGCTTGCCATCGGTGAGAACCGCATTCCCATCTTGATCCACTACGGCGTTTTTCTCATAACGCTGGAAATAATAAGCTTTGCTCTGGCTGATGACCTGTTTGTCTTTGATGAAGGCCGTGTACACATTCGTATGGACATGTGGTTCTCCATAATTGTCTTCAACCGTAATGATATAGCTCTGCTGGGCGCTTGGCATGCTGTAGGCGCTGATCGTCGTGAATTCTTGAATATCGACATTCAATTGGCCCACGTGTTCCGGTTTTGCTTCAAACGGGTAAGCAAAATATAAATCCCCTGTGTTCTTATTCAGCCATATGCTTGTATTCACGCCAGCTCCCTGAACATAGGGCGATTTCTGGGATAACGAAACTGTTTTCTTGGCGGCATTCCACTCTACGCCAGCTCCTATCGCCTCCGAGAAGAAGCGGATGGGCACGAAGGTACGGCCGCTGCGCACGATAACCGGGGAATTCAGCTTCACCGTTGTACCGTTAACGGTTGCAATGGAAGCATTTAGTTTCATGGACACAATACGATTGGGATAGGTCATCGTCACGCTCTGATCCTGTGCGTTCCAGAATACGACGCTGCCCAGCAGTTCGCCGATATCCCTAAGCGGCAAATAGACCGAGTCTTTGTAAAATAGTGGCGCAGACGAAGGTGAATATTCCTGGCCGTTAAATAACAGTTTGATACTTGATTTCGAATTGCTGCTGCTTGCCGCTGCGGCAGTTGATGAGGCCGAGGAAAAGGTGATCGGGGCGATGGACAACATGGCTGCCAGTCCGATCATTGCAATTTTGGATGAAGCTTTTTTTGTGATATTCATGGGGTTCTCCCTCCAACGTAATTTGGAATTATTGCGTCGTCGAATATTTGGACGATTTGTTTGGAAAAAAGTTGCACGCATACATGCAATCCCCCGTTGCCCAGTCTAAACCTTATTTACGCTGAAGGTGGTTATTGACAAAAAGTTTAATTGTAACTATACTGATTACAACATTTGTAACTGATGTGATTACAAGTTATTTGCATAAAATATATAGACGGAAGGGGCCCTACATATGGCACAAATTATTCATCCGCAGGCGGAGATTGGCCTGGTTCGTTTGAAGGTACAAAACTTAGAGCGCTCAATCGCTTTCTATGAAGAGGTGATTGGGCTGAAGCTATTGAAGCAAGAGGGCGATGTGGCCGAGCTTGCTGCTGACGGGCGCCATGCGCTCGTAGTTCTGGAAGCAAACGACGGCTATCGCATATCGGCAAGCCGCTCTTCCGGTCTTTATCATTTTGCAATATTATTGCCCGACAGAGTGTCGCTTGGCTTGGCGCTGCGCAACTTGGCCAAGCACAATGTTTCAGTGGGTCAGGGCGATCATCTAGTAAGCGAAGCGCTATATTTGAATGATCCGGACAATAACGGGATAGAAATTTATGCGGACCGGCCGCGGGAAACCTGGCAGCGCAGCGCTGACGGGGAGTATGTGATGACGACAGATCCTGTGGATATTGAGGGGCTGCTGCATATATCCGAACAGGCGCAGTGGCAGGGGCTCCCTGCTGATACGGTAATTGGCCATGTCCATTTTCATGTAGGCGATCTCCGGCAGGCCAAGCATTTCTACTGTGATGTGCTCGGCTTCGAGGTTACGGCTCATTACGGCTCGGCTGCATTGTTCATTTCCGCGGGCGGCTACCATCACCATATTGGGCTTAACACCTGGGCAGGAGCGGGTGCGCCGCCTGCGGCAGCTGATGCAACTGGCTTGGCGTATTACACCGTAACACTGCCTCATCAGCAGGCGCTGGCCGAGGTGGAAGCCCGGATTATAGAAGCAGGCGTAGCATTCGAACGCGTAGAAAATGCTATTACAGTAAGTGATCCTTTCGGAATCCAAACACAATTAATTGTAAAAGGATAATAACTCACCAACGAAAAGCACTGAGGCTCCAGGAAGCTGTACGTTCCTGAGCTTCGGTGTTTTATTCATGAGGAGCTGTAACTTTGGACTTCATCCGGCCCATCATTCAACATGCAGGAATTATGCTTTTAGCCAATGCCGAGACCATTTCTCTATTTCACTAAAAATGGGCTCAAATGCTAAACCTTTATCCGTTAATGAGTATTCAATCCGCACAGGAGTTTCCGGATAGATTTCTCTTTTGACTATTCCCTCGATCTCTAAATCCTTCAATCTCTCTGAAAGCACTTTGCCGCTTATTCCGATTGCCGTTTCAATATTACAAAAGCGCTGCGGGCCAGATAATAACTGATAAATTATCAATCCAGTCCATCTTTGGCTTAATAAACTCATAGCTTGTTCAAATCCCGGACAAATTGATTTATCCAATCGAATCTCCTCCTTATATCCTTAGTATATCACTTTCTACAAGTTTCAACATTACTTTTACATAATTACACACTTGACGTATGTAGTTTATATAAATATAATAACTTACATAAAGTAACCAACTGATAAATTGAAGTTTCGTCTTCCGGTTTGTTCAGTTGGTATCATGATGAAGGAGTGTTTAGTTAATGGTAAGAAAAGATGAGCTGGGTTTGACATTGTTAAGGTTGATTTTAGGTATCACATTCTTGATACACGGGCTTGACAAATTCCAAGGTGGAATTGCCAATACTGCGGCCTTTTTCGAAAGCTTGGGGATGCCTGGTTTTGCTGCCTATGTCGTAGCGCTAGTTGAATTATTAGGCGGAATTGCAATGATATTAGGACTTGGAACAAGGGTTGTCGCCGGTTTATTCGCGATCATCATGGCGGTTGCAATCCTCAAAGTAAAACTTGCCATAGGCTTCCTTGGCAATGGACAAATGGCCGGATATGAGCTGGATTTGATTTTACTTGTAATTTCCGTTTATCTCGCTTTGAAGAATAGAACTTCCTGGGCATTAGACAATATTTTGTTCCAAACGAAAAAAGCTTAAAAGAGGTGTGTATGATGAGCTTTCACCGCGAACCCAATATCTATGTCGGGCAAGTAAATCTTAAGGTTCAACATCTAGAACGTGCGCTGAAATTTTATAAGGAAATCATCGGCTTTAAGGTCCTGGACCAAACAGAAAAAACGGCGAACTTGACCGCAGATGGAAAGACGGTTTTGCTGTCCATTGAACAACCTGATAACGTCGTGCCGATGCAAGGAAAGACCACCGGCTTGTACCATTTTGCTTTGCTCCTGCCTAGCCGCTCGGATTTGGCGCGCATCGTTCAGCATTTCGCTCATCTTGGGCTAAGAATCGGTTCTTCCGATCATCTTGTCAGTGAAGCTCTCTACTTATCGGATCCGGATGGGAACGGGATTGAAATTTACAGAGACCGTGCTCCTTCGGAATGGGTATGGAATAAAGGTGAAGTGGAAATGGCTGTGGATCCATTGAATTTTAGTGACCTTCTATCGGGAGCAGATCAGAACAAAGCATGGGAAGGGTTGCCGTCCGAAACGGTGATGGGGCATGTCCATTTGCACGTATCTGAAATGCATCGGGCTGAAGAATTTTATGTTAAGGGACTTGGATTCGAGATCGTCAACCGCTATGGGGCGCAGGCGATGTTCATTTCTACGGGTAAATACCATCACCATATTGGCTTAAATACATGGAATGGTGTGGGTGCGCCCCATCCAGCTGAGAACAGTGCCGGTCTCAAATCATTTACATTAATGTATCCCAATGCTGCAGCGCGAGAGCAAGTCATCGCGAATTTAAAAAATATAGGTGCCTCCGTTACGGAGGAGAATGGGGCATTCGCTACAGCCGATCCATCGGGGAATCGTATTCTAATGCTGGTCTGATCCTAAAAAGCTTTATAGGAGGAGTGTCATGAAAGAGGGAGAACAGTCTATAAATTCAGGTATCGAAATTGGACTTTATACGCTTGCAGATATAGGTCCCGATCCCCTTACTGGAACAAGTGTTAGTGCACGGCAAAGGATTATGGATATCATCGCAGCGGCAAAACTTGCGGATGAGGCGGGATTTGACGTTTTTGGAGTGGGTGAACATCATCGGCTGGACTATGCCGTGTCTGCGCCCCCTGTTATTTTGGCGGCCATTGCACAAGTCACTAAGCGAATCAAGCTGACAAGCACGACCACAGTGCTTAGTACGGTAGACCCTGTTCGTCTGTTTGAGGACTTCGCGACGTTAGATCTAGTTTCGGACGGCCGGGCAGAGATTATTGCTGGTCGAGGGGCGTTTGTGGAATCTTTCCCTCTATTCGGTTATGACACAAGCGATTATGACGAACTGTTTTCAGAACATCTGGAATTATTTTTAAAACTTAACAAGCATGAAAATATAACTTGGAGCGGTCGATTTCGTCCCCCTCTAAGGAATGCCGAAATTTCCCCTCGGCCTGTACAGAAGCAGCTGCCCATCTGGGTTGGTGTCGGGGGGACGCTGGATAGCGCAGCTCGCGCAGGCCGGTTAGGCGTTCCCATGGCTATAGCGATGCTTGGCGGTGATCCGAAACGATTTATGCCGCTGGTCGCAGCATACCATAGCGCGGGGATAGAGGCTGGGCATAATTTTGAAGCCCTTAAGTTAGGTGTGACGGGTCATGGGTACGTCTCGAAGACTACCCAGCAAGCCAAGGATGAATTTTATCCTTATTACTCGAATTACTGGTCGTATGTAAACCGGCAGCGAGGAATGGCGTTTAGAATGACGCGGGCTGATTATGAACAGATGACAGGTCCGAATACGGCCCTGTTTGTGGGCAGTCCACAGCAGATTGCAGAGAAAATCCTTCGTCAGTACGAGCTGTTTGGACATCAGCGTTTCATTGCCCAGATTGACATCGGCGGCTTACCGTTTCATAAAGTTGCTTCAGGCATTGAGCTCATCGCTACAGAAATAATTCCTGTTGTCCGCAAAGCAACGAGTAAATAATCGGTTTACGGTAGTTTTCGAAGAACAATCATAAGAACGGGAAATATGCAATTCGGCTCTGCCTCCTTGTTAGCCTCTATATTGGCTGACAAGGGGCCTTTTTTGTATAACAAGGTATTTCGAACAACGTATGCTCATATTTGATGATTTATGATTACATATACTCGATTTTGTGCCAATAACCTAGTTGAAAACGCTTTACAAAACCAATATGATCACATATAATCATAAACAACGACAAACGATCACGTATGAGCGTAATCTTCTAAGTTTATGATATATATTATAAAGATAGAAACCGTACTAGAAATGAGGTTAGAACAATGACAACCCTTTTTGAAGAAGAACGCAAACGAGAAATTGCACAATATGTACAAAGCCGTGGCCGGGCATTGGTTCCGGAGCTGGCTGTACAGTTCAACGTATCCGAATCGACCGTACGCCGGGATTTAAGAGACTTGGAAGAAGCGAGACAGCTGCGCAGAACGCATGGTGGCGCGGTGGCCATTGAGCAGGATAGCGTGGAACCGACCTTCATCGAGAAAGAAGACCGCTACCGGTCACAAAAGGAAGAGATCGCCCGCAGCGCATTAGCCTTCATCGAGGAGGGGGATACGATCTTTCTCGATTCGGGTACGACAACGTATTATTTAGCTCAGCATCTGAAAGACTTCCAGGAGCTGACCGTGGTTACGAACTCGAATATGGTCGCAGAGGTGCTAAAGCAGGCGAAGCATATTCAGATCCTGCTTACCGGAGGTACGCTGCGTCATGAAACCCAAGCGATGGTCGGTCCGCTAGCGAATCGTTCCATTGGAGCCATTCGCGTAAATAAATTGTTTCTGGCGATGAATGGCGTAGATACGGACGCCGGCCTGACCACGCCGAATTTGACTGAAGCGGAAACGAAGCGCTGCATGATTCAGGCGGCCAAGCAAATTATTTTAGTGGCTGACCATAGCAAATTCGGTCAAATTTCATTTGCGAAGGTTGCAGATTTAGCGGAAATTCATCACTGTATCGTCGATGAAGCGGTATCAGAGCAGGCAATCGGCGAGATGGAAGCGGAAGGGATCAAAGTCACGATAGCGGGGAGAACATCAAGATGAAGACAATTCATACGGTAACTTTAAATCCGGCAGTAGATAAGACTGTAACAGTGGAACACTTCGCGCCGGGCGAATTGAATCGGATCAAGACGATGCGCACGGATGCCGGGGGCAAGGGCATCAATGTCGCCAAAGTTTTACATAGTTTCTCGGTTCCTGTCATCGCATGGGGGATCCAGGGAGGGCATCAAGGAAAAATCATCTTAGATAAGCTGAGTGAACAGGGAATTCCGTCTCGGTTCATCGAGGCTGAAGGAGAAACTCGCACGAATCTGAAGGTCGTCGATGAACATACAAAGCAAACGACCGAACTTAATGAAGCAGGCTGCATACCTAGCCAAGAGCTTTTGGAACAGTTCCTTGCCTGTTATGAAGCCGGACTGGACGATGCGGCTATCGTCGTCCTCGGAGGAAGCTTGCCTCCGGGAACGCCTGCAGATTACTATCGTCGTCTGATCGAAATTGCAAATCGCAAGGGGGTGCGAACGATTTTGGATGCTGACGGAGAGGCTCTGGCCCGCGGAATCGAAGCCGTGCCTTTTGCCCTGAAGCCCAACATTTATGAGTTAGAGACGCTATTGGGTACGAAATTCACGAGCGAGGAACAAATTGTATCAGCAGCAAGAGGTTTGGTTAGCAAAGGCATGTCTTATATCTTGGTATCCATGGGAGGCGAGGGTTCGATTCTGGTAACGAAAGAGGAAGCGTACCGCGCAAGGCCATTCCCGATTACACCGCTTAGCACGGTTGGGGCGGGGGATTCGATGGTCGCTGCGATGGCATACTGTCTGCTTGCCTGCAAGACAACCGCGGAGATGGCACGTTGGACCTCAGCGGCGGGTACGGTCACCGCATCCAAATCAGGAACCGATGTCTGTACGATGGAGCAAGTAGAGGAATCGCTTAACCGGATCGAGATCGAACCGATGATTTAACCGGGCGGGAAGTTCATCATGATGAGGAGGAGAATGAACAATGCGTAAAATCATAGCTGTAACGGCATGTCCCACGGGAGTAGCTCATACGTATATGGCCGCGGAGTCGCTCATCAAGGCGGCGAAGGCGAAGAACATCGAGCTCAAGGTGGAGACGCGCGGTGCAATTGGAGTCGAGAACGAACTGACAGAGCAGGATATTGCCGAGGCCCATGCGGTGATTCTCGCTGCGGATACCGATGTCCTTGAATCCCGGTTTGCGGGTAAGCCTGTGGTGAAGGTGGGCGTGGCCCAAGCGTTGAAAGACCCTGCCGGCTTGCTCGACCAGGCCTTGGCGATGAAGGCGGCATCTGCTGATGATTACTTGAAGCAGATCAATCAAGCGAAATCTGATCGCGGTGCTTCGCGTAAAGGGCCATACAAACATCTGATGACAGGGGTATCGGCGATGCTTCCGCTCGTCGTTGCTGGCGGATTGTTGATAGCGATTTCATTTATCTTTGGTATTGAAGCATTTAATGAGAAGGGGACACTGGCCGCAGCGCTTATGGATATTGGCGGAGGAGCAGCCTTCGCTCTGATGGTGCCCATCCTTGCGGGCTTCATCGCTTTCTCGATCGCCGAGAAGCCGGGACTGGCCCCAGGCCTGGTCGGTGGGATGCTGGCCTCGCAAATCGGCGCGGGATTCATCGGCGGGATTGCTGCCGGCTTTCTGGCAGGTTACTTGGCCAAGTGGCTTAAAGATTGGATCAAGCTGCCACGCAACCTGGAAGGCCTTAAGCCGATCCTGATTATTCCGCTACTGGCAACAGGCATTACCGGATTGCTCATGATCTACGTCATCGGAGAGCCGGTCAAGTTCACGATGGACGGATTGACGAACTGGCTAAATACGATCGGCTCTACCAATGCGGTGCTGCTCGGGCTGCTGCTCGGTGCTATGATGGCTTTCGATATGGGCGGTCCGGTGAATAAAGCTGCTTACACCTTTGCGGTTGGCCTTTTGGCCAGCAGCGTCTATGGTCCGATGGCCGCGGTGATGGCCGCGGGAATGACCCCGCCGCTCGGATTGTGGCTGGCTACGATCATCGCGCCGAAGAAATTTACGCTTGATGAGAGAAATGCGGGCAAGTCAGCCGCCGTACTGGGCATTTCATTCATTACCGAGGGTGCGATTCCGTTTGCAGCTGGCGATCCATTCCGCGTAATTCCTTCCATTATGGCAGGTTCGGCGGTAACCGGAGCCTTGTCCATGCTGTTTGGAGCTACGCTGCAAGCGCCCCATGGCGGAATCTTCGTCTTGGCGATTCCTAATGCCGTAACGCAAGTAGGTCTGTATGCACTGGCGATTGCGATCGGAACCGTCGTAACTGCCTTAATACTATCCGTTTTGAAGAAACCTGTAATTAACAACTAGGTGGGTGAACAACTTGAAAATTATTGAACTCCTGAATGAACATGCTATTTTGATGCCATTGAATGCAGCAAGCAGGGAGGAATGCATTCACGCGATGATCGACGCCCTAGAACAATCCGGAGCGGTTGCCGATAAATCCGCTTATTTAGAAGCGGTAATGAACCGTGAGGAAATGAGCTCTACGGGAATCGGTTTTAAGGTAGCCATTCCCCATGGCAAGTCGTCCGGCGTGAAAGAACCGGCGCTAGCCTTCGCTAAGCTCGCGAATCCGCTGGATTGGAGCTCAATCGACGGTCAGCCCGTCTCGATTGTTTTCATGATTGCGGTACCGGAGGAAGCGAAAGGGAACGAGCATTTGCAAATTCTTGTCGCGCTGTCCCGGAAACTGATGGACGATGATTTCAGAAGCCAGCTTTTGTCCGTTTCCGACCGTGGGCAGCTGCTCAAGTTTTTAGAAACGATTTAATCTGAAATAACTTAAATGGACTGCCGTCACCTGCCGGCAGTCCATTTAATTTGCTAATTGATTTGAAGTAGACGAACTATTTCACCGTCTATTACATCCACACTAACTTTAATAAATCCTAAAGATTCATACAACATTCCCGCAATTTGATTATCTGGGCTATGTCCAATCATTATTCTTGTACAATTTGAAACACTCATAAACTGAATCAAGGCTCCATGGCTGCTTTTCCATAACCTTTGCCTTGATGCTTGTCGTCAATCATTATAGCAGGAATCCAATAGTTATCATCCCAATAGTTATCATCCATGTCTGGATTCAGACAAAATACGAGAAATCCGACTAGAATCTCTTCTGAGTAAATAGCACGCAATTCAAAATCATCAACATAAGATTCTGCAATCCAATAAACTGCATATATCCTTCTTTATTATGGGAATTAAATTTTTTAAAAAAGTCTACCAAAAAGGACGATTCCGGCCCCAAGAGCAGAGGGAATCGTCCTTTTTTTATTTAGAGCCTTTTTAAGATGGGCTGTTGCTGGCTGCGAACTGCTCCTTAGGAGCTTTCGTCCGCTTCGTGAATAGCGATAGTACTAAAGCGATAACCGCGAATACCAAGCCGATTACAAAAGCTCTATGAATGCCAGACAGCAAACCCTCCGCGATTTGCGCAGGTGTTGGCTCCGCCGTTAACGACATGAAATAAGATTGCTGTCCTGACGTCATAATACTGATGAATAACGCCACGCCGATGGCTCCGGCAATTTGCTGCAAAGTGTTCAATACTGCTGTCCCGTGCGGATACATCCGCTGCGGCAGCTGGTTCAGCCCATTGGTTTGCATCGGCATCATAATCATCGCGATGGCGACCATCAGCAGAACATGCAGCAGGACCAGAATCGTTGTAGTTGTCTGCAAATCGATTCGCGTAAACAGCCACATGATGATGACCAGCAGCGTGCTGCCTGGAATAACAAGCGCACGCGGGCCGAACTTATCGAACAGCTTGCCGGTAACCGGTGAAATCAGTCCATTGAGTAATCCTCCGGGAAGGAGGACCAGCCCGGCCGCGAAGGTCGTCATCAGGAACACCCCTTGCATCAGGAAGGGGAGCAGCAGCATCGTCGAGAACATCGTCATCATTGCGATGATGAGCATGATCGTCGTGAGCGTAAACATCGAGAATTTAAAAACGCGGAAATCGAGCATAGGTTCCTTCGACCTTAGCTGCCGGATGACAAATAGAAGCAATGACACGCCGCCTACGATTAACGGGACGTATACTTCCGTGCTGGCCCAGGTCGTATCCGCTTTACCCGCACTGCTGAAGCCGAATACGATGCCGCCGAACCCGAGCGTCGACAGCAGAATCGACAGTACGTCGACTCTTGGCTTGGTAACGGTGGTGACATTTTTCAAGAAAATGAACGAGACTACGATCGAGCCGATTGCAAAAGGAAGCACCAGGAAGAACAGCCAGCGCCAGTCGGCAAACTGCAGAATCAAGCCCGAAAGAGTGGGGCCGATCGCTGGAGCAAACATGATCACGAGTCCGATCGTGCCCATAGCTGCCCCGCGCGTCTCCGGCGGATACAGAACGAGAATCGTGTTCATCATGACGGGCAGCATCAAGCCTGCTCCGCTTGCTTGAAGTAAACGACCGATCAACAGGATTTCAAAATTCGGGGCGATTCCGCAGAGAAACGTCCCCACCGTAAACAGCACCATAGCGCCCAGGAACATCTGCCGCGTTGTAAACCATTGAACAAGCAGCGCTGATACAGGAATGAGCACGCCGACGACCAGCATATAGCCCGTAGCGAGCCATTGCAGCGTAGAAGCAGAAACTTCCAGTGCCACTTCAAGCTTCGGCAGAGCGATATTGAGCAGCGTTTCATTCAGAATGGAGAAGAAGGCCCCGATTATGAGCGAGATCAATATCGGCAGCTTCTTGATGTTTTGTAAATCTTGTTGCTGTGTAGTAGAAGTAGAATTCAAGTCTCATCCCTATCCTTATTTTTTATTTTGATCAGTGTTTATTGTAACAGATTAATGTAAAATTTTATCGATTTAAATTGTAATTTTTAATTATAATCAATTTTTCATCAACGGAGCATTTTGCACAGGCTGGTCAGTTATCAGTATAAAAGTAAAGTCAGATAAGATGCAGTAGATAAATAATATTACAAATTTAACATACGATTCTAATTACTGTATAATAAACTGGCTTTACATTGTTCATTGATACTCAATTCCAGTCATGATGAAAGGAATGTGAATGCTAGATGAACGAAATGCTCCATATGATTGAGCTGAAAGGCCTTACCCGATTTTATGATAAGCATCTTGCTGTAGACAATCTATCGATCTCTGTTCCCCAGGGAGAAATCTTTGCTTTCCTTGGAAGTAATGGAGCCGGGAAAACAACAACGATGAAAATGATGACAGGCCAGCTAAAGCCATCCTCAGGCAGCATTTTGATTAAGGGGATTGACATGTGGAAGGATAAGAGCATTCGGAAAATTACAGGCTATGTACCTGATGTCCCCCTCCTGCATGAAGGCTTAACAGGCCGGGAGATGCTGCGATTTGTCGGTGGCTTGTACGGACTTGGCAGGGAAGAGATCCATCATAGGACGGAGGAGTTGCTGACTCAGTTCGGCTTGCTGGAGAGTGCGGATAAGTTAATCAAGGCTTATTCCTTAGGGATGAAAAGGAAAACCGCTATTGCGTGCGGACTCATTCACAACCCAGAGGTTCTATTCCTGGATGAAGTAACCAATGGTCTAGATCCTTTGGCCGCTCGAGAGGTCAAGGATCAAATCTATCGATCAGCGAAGAAGAATGGCGTCACCGTGTTTCTTACGACGCATATTCTTGATGTGGTAGAGGAGATGGCTGACACGATTGCTATTCTGGACGCCGGGAAGATTCAGGCCATGGGGACGATGGAGGAGCTGCGCCAAAGCCGGGGCATGGAATCGGAGAGCAAGCTGGAGGAGATCTTTCTATCTCTAATAGAAAGGGGTGAAAAACCTGTTACCCTCAACAATTAAATCGATGATCTATTACTATAATCGCCCTTTCCTGAATCAATATTTATACCACAGCCGGGCTAAATTGCTAATCTGGATTCTATTGCTAGGAATCGCGATTCCCATTTATTTTTCAGAGAAATTTGGGAATATTTTTATGGAGGCCGATTTATCTAAAAAAATTCTCTTTATTGTCGCTGAAAGTCTGCTTGTCGGCTTGCTCCGTGCTATGAACGATCTGCCTTCGCAAATGTACATGCAAAAAAATTTGATGCTGTTTCATTCGTCGGGTATCTCTAACTTCCAGCTCATTATGGGACAATGGCTATCCCGGATGCCTTTATATTTATGGGCAGCTTTAATCCTGACGATTCCGCTGACAAGCGGCCTGGGCATGGCCGATAAATTGACGACAGGGGTATTGTTGTTTGTCATTGGATTTGCAGCCGAGATGACCGTCGATCTGGTCTGCCGCTATCTGATGATTATTACCATGTATTATATTCCGGCCATCGTAAAGGGATTTGTCGGCATAGCGACGATTGGTTATTTGGCGTTGTTTGGCTTTATCATATGGGTGTTAGTTTCACTGGAGTCGGTATCCTCTGTTTTTTGGAGCCAATTTGAACAGATCATGTATCCGGTTGCTGCGGTCTGCGGTGCAGGTGTAATCGTATTGCTTCTTCTCACAGGGAAAATGGGGGAGCTGTATTATGAAGGCTGGCTTCGATTTGTAGAGAATGATAAACGGATCCAGAACAAAGATAGCGGGATTTCCCATCTGATCTCAACTCCGCAAAATGCAGTTATGATCAAGGATTGGATTTTAATTATTAAAAATAAGATTACATTAGTGAGAGTAGGCTTATGGCTGATTGGAATGATTGCGGCTATTGTTCTCACAAAAATCGGAATGTTTAATTCCTTCCTTACCGGGCAGAACACCCCTGCTTATGTATTTGGATTTGTCGTTCTCTATACCATGCTGGCGTTTGGTGAGATTGTGTCTGCGCTATATCAGCAAGAAAAGCAGAGCTATCTTCTTTATTTTATGAGCGGAACCAAGGGCAGGCATATTTTCACGGCGAAATTTATAACTTCGATTTTGCTGGTTGTAGTTCCCGTACTGATCGGGTACCCTGTGGTAGCTCTGTTCTTGCAGATCGATGGCCTAGTGATCTTACAAACGCTGGTGTGGTGCGTATCCATCACGATGGGCGCTATTTTACTGCAATTGGGGATTGCTTCCCTTGATCGAAAGGGAGGGCAGGCAGTCATGATGATCATCAAAGAGGAAGATTCCAACGGGATGCTGGAGCAGGTGCCGCAAAGTCCGATCCCTATATTGTCCAGCTTTGCTGGCCTGATTTATACGCTTATCGCTGTTGCACTATATTGGTTCAATCTGCATTATCTCTTTTCTGTGTTGCTTTTCTTGCCATGTCTCGCTATGTTTGGTTTAGGAGTGCGTGCCAGTGAATATCGATAACTTGCCGAGAAAAGAAGCCGATAGACTGTAGGCTATACAACAGCCACTGCAGTTTAAACGGCTTCTTTTTCTGATAAAGTGAAATAATTCAAAATGTCAATCGGCGTTGCTAATCAAGATCGATGTTCTTTAAGCTTCGCATATTCATCGGCAATTTGGGCATGCAGCGCGTGATCCTGCGGTAGCTCCGTGTATTTCTCAATGGCCGCATGAACCCCGTGCTCGCGCACATAGGCCTGCAGCTCGGCGGATTCCGGATCGCTGCTCTCGTCGAATAGCAGAGCCGCGGCAACCGCTTTTGTCAGATGGGGGACAGGGATCCCCAGTTCGTGAGCGAGCCGTGCCGGTCTTACGAGCCGATCGTTCGGAGAAATTTTCCGAATCGGGGAACGGCCTACGCGCGCAATCTCATCGGTTAAATAAGGATTGATGAAGCGTTCGAGAATTTGCTCGATATACTGCTTGTGAGAGGCCTCGTCGAACGAATACGTCCTTACAAGCATCGCACCCGATTCCTGCAAGGCTCCTCTAACCTCGCCGACGACTGCGGGATCTTTCATCGCTTCCTGGATGGTCTCGTAACCGCTCAGATAACCATGATAGGCAGCGATACAGTGCCCGGTATTCACGGTGAAAAGCTTGCGCTCGATATAAGGCAGCAATCGGTCTACATAATGGACGCCGGCGATTTCCTGGAATTCCCCTCGAATGGCCGACCGGTCTACCGTCCATTCGTAAAAAGGCTCGACCGTGACGAGCAGCGGGTCCTCATGCTGCTGCAGCGGTACGATCCGATCCACGGCGGCATCGGGGAAATCGATCGACCGATCGGCCTGCTCTTTTGCGGGTGCGGACAGATGGTCGTAGACATGGTTTTTAAGCTGCGTACTGCCCCCGATGGCATTTTCGCAGGCAATGACATGAAGAGGTCGGGTGCTGCGCGACAATCTCAGTTCAATGCCCTGAGCGATTGCGGCAGCGATATGCTTCAATACGGAGACGCCTACGGCAGTCGTTACGATGTCGGCCTCTGCAACAGCTTCGGCGACAAGAGCTTGATCTTTGCCGTCAATCGCGGTTACATTGTCGACGACGATTGAATCGGCTTGCTCATTGGCCAAGGTGACCGTATATTGCCGTTTGCTCTGCAGCAGGTTGACCAGCGTATCGTTTACATCGACAAAAGTCACCTCATATCCCGACTTCGAGAGCAATAAGCCGATAAAGCCTCGACCGATGTTGCCTGCGCCAAAATGTACGGCCTTCATTCGCTCAGCCCCTCTTCGAAAATCGAAATCAGCTCTTCTTCCGAAGTCGCGTTTACGATCCGTTCCATTTCATCGTCGTCCGAGACGAGGACGGCTACGTTCGTTAGAATTCCCATATGATCATCGCGGATAGCTGCAAGGCCGATGACTAGCCGTGCAGGCTCATCTCCGCCAAAATCAATACCTTCCGGGGCAGTAAGAATAGCCATCCCCGTGGATTTGATCATGGACTTGGCTTCGTTCGTGCCATGCGGCATGGCGAGTCCGCCGCCAAGATAGGTAGACAGGGAGTCCTCGCGTTCGATCATTTTCTCGATATATTCCTGCGGAGCATGGCCAGCGTCCACCAGCATTTGTCCCACCATGCGGATAGCTTCGTATTTGTCTTGAACCTTCACGTTGAGTTTCACTTTGTCTGTAGATAGAATAGCCATGGTTTAATCTCTCCAATCCAATTTTCTTATCATATATTTCTCCAGTTGCCCGGAGATGAAACCTGTGATCTCTTCCTTGCTTCCTTCCTCGAGCAGCGCAACCATGTCGGTGAGGAGCAGCATTCCGCTGATTTCGCTCAGTACTTCGAGACTTGCCTTGTCCAGCTTCATGGGACCCAGCATCAGCAGGACCTGCTTAACATCACCGGCTTCATGGTTGAGCTTAATCGGCATATCGTATCGAAACAGGGAGATGAGCGGCTGCTGTACCCATTCGCTTCGCGTGTGGATTAAGGCGATCTCCGTATCGGGCATGACCAGGCTGCCTTGCTCTTCCCGATGCAGCAGCTGGTCCACGATCTTCTCCTTGTTCAGCAATACGCTGGGCTGTTCAATCGTGGAGATCATATGCAGCAGCTGGCTCTGCAGGTCAGGCCCTCCGGAACTTCGGTTCATCCTGTGAACTCTGAAGTTCTCCAGCAGCTGCAGCACAATATCTGAGTAGATATGCAGCTGTCTCAGCCGATCGAGCGGGCCATGATCCGGGTCAGCAGCGGCAGCGGGGGAGGGCTCTTTGTTTTTTAAAGTAATGTCATGAATAAAAGCTCTTAGCTTTGTGGCCTCATCCTCCGTGAGCAGCGGGCTGATTTTAATATACCTGTCAGATGCCAGCGGCAAATTCACGGTTGAAATAATCAAATCATAATCGTCCGCTGGCAGCCGTACAGCTTCATACCAGGACAGATGGCCGATCAGCTCGATTTGCGGCAGCTCCTTGTGAATACGTACCGCCAATAGCTTCGACGAGCCGATGCCGCTCGTGCAGACGAGCACGGCCCGGACTTTCCACGGAAATTGCTTGGAGCGTTCGATGGCGGCACCGAAATGCATCACGATATAACCGATTTCCTCGTCCGGGACGTGGAGGGTTTGCACGAACTGATCGACGCCCTGCCTGACGAGAGTGAACAGTTCGTCATAATCTTTTTTGATCTGTGTCAGAATCGGGTTGCGAATGGCAATGCCGCTGGCAATCCTTTGAAAGGCAGGGTGCATATGCTGGATCAAGCCCTCGACGAGCGAGCGGTCATTCATAAAAGAAATCTGCGTCTTGATCTCGATATAGCGGATCAACTCGGTTACCGTTTCGATGAGCGACATGTCGTTATGGTTGACAAGCAATCCCAGCTCATGCTGTGCTTCGCCCCTGAGTAAGCTGCCTAGATATGCTTCCTCGGCCTGAGGGAGCTCCAATTCGAGCAGTTGGAGGAGACGGGCAAGCTGGCCGTTGTCCTTGACAGATGAAGTGCCCGGTTGGGCAGTAAGCTCCTGATCCTGACGAATGAGACAGCCGTGCTCAATTCGGGTCAGAGCCACAGATAGCCGGATCAGCAAACGAGTATAAGCCGCCTCTGACAAACGAATCGGGTATTGCTTGTTGATTTGCCAGAATGCCCGCTCTAGCTTGAAAAACTGCGCTTTGCCGACCATGCTCAGAAGCTGGTTGGTCAGCGGATGTACAACGGCATGATCGCTAGGATCATCTTGGTGTCCAAATAAATCGGAATCATCTAAGTATTTGATAGCGAGCAAACTAATCATTTGCCGCTTCGCTTGTTCCTTGCCCGTTAATTCAACCCCGTAGCCGCGTTTGCGGACGAGTGTCAGCTGCTGTTCGTTGATCTGATCCTCCAGCTGGTCCAAATCACTGCTAATCGTAGGCATGGTCACATTTAGTTCATGAGCGAGGGTGAACAGCTTCATCGGCTCATCATACTGCAGGAGCTTGCACAGGATCAGGATTTTCCGTTCCTCGGGAGAATATTCGGCAGGCACGGATAGATTCAACTCTTGTTTGAACAATTCGATCTGCTCGCTGTCCGCTTCGATTTTGATGCCGATTCCCGACTTCTTGTGAAGTGTAATGCCATGAGCCGCAAGGGCAGGTTCAATATCAATTAGCTCCCTGTGAATGGTTCGCGTACTGGTTCCAATCTCGGCAGCGATATCTGCAGCTGTAATTTCATTCTGTTGATTGAACAGCAGCTCTACAATCCGGCGTTGTCTAGTTGACATTATGATATGGCATCATCCTTCACGAGAGAAATGAGCTTAACGCCGACAGAAAATCTGTCAGCGCCAAGCTTGGGATTACTTGCTCAATCTTTCGACGAGCGCGTCATATTCAGGACTCTTCAAGAAGTTTTCGATGGATATATGCTCTGCGTTCGGATTTTTCAGACGTGCCCGGTCTGTCAGTGTTTTATGAGTAAAGATAATATCCGCATCAGCCGGGATGTCGTTAATCGCTGTATTGGTAACCGTAATCGGCAAGCCGGCAGCGTTGACCTTCTTCCGCAGGATTGATGCGCCCATTGCACTGGATCCCATACCGGCATCACAAGAGAAGACGATTTTCTTCACATCTTCTTTGGATTTAACCTCATTGCTGGCTTCAGAAGCGCTAGGCGTGCTGGTGCCTTTAGCGTCAGCTTTCATTTGTTTCATCTTAGCTTGTGCTTCTTCCAGGTCACCGCCTTCTTCTCCGCTGTCTTTCGCAGTCTTCAGCAGCAGGGAAGCGATCAAGAACGATACGACGGTTGCGACCAGGACACCTGCGAACATGGCTAGGTATCCGCCTTTTGGCGTCATCGCCATGTAGGCGATAATACTTCCTGGCGAAGGTGCAGCTACGAGACCAGCGCCCAGAATCGAGAAGGTAAACGTACCAGCCATGCCGCCGCCGATCGCCGCAAGGATCAAACGCGGATTCATCAGGATGTACGGGAAGTAGATTTCATGAATACCGCCCAAAAAGTGAATGATAACCGCACCAGGGGCAGAGTTCTTTACCATTCCTCTGCCGAATACCCAGTAAGCTAGCAGAATACCAAGACCAGGCCCCGGGTTAGACTCCAGCATAAAGATAATGGATTGTCCTGCCTTGGACACCTGCTCCAATGCCAGCGGGCCAAGAATCCCGTGGTTGATGGCATTGTTCAGGAACAATACTTTTGCAGGCTCGATCAGCAGATTAGCGAGCGGCAGCAGGCCCGTATTAATCAGAAACTCAACACCCGCAGCCAGAACGTTGCTGAACGCTTGAACGACTGGGCCAACGCCTTTAAATGCTCCTAGGGCAAGCGCACCGCCGATGATACCAGAGGAGAAGTTGTTGACCAGCATTTCGAAACCGGCAGGGATTTTACCTTCAACCGATTTGTCGAACATTTTCAAGACCCAAGCTCCAAGTGGACCCATGATCATGGCTCCGAGGAACATCGGGATATCCGCACCTACAACTACACCCATCGTTACGACGGCACCGATAACGCCACCGCGTACGCCGTGAATCATGTGTCCGCCCGTGTAACCGATAAGGAGCGGGAGCAGGTAAGTGATCATTGGTCCGACAAGCGAAGCCAGACCTTCATTCGGGATCCAGCCTGTCGGAATGAACAGGGCTGTAATCAGACCCCAGGCAATGAATGCACCGATGTTCGGCATAACCATTCCGCTTAGGAATCGGCCGAACCGCTGCACTAGAACTTTAAAGCCAGATGATTGTGCAGTATCCATATTTTTTGACCTCCACAAATTAATTTGTTGAATCTGAAGTTGATGTGTAGTTCATATATCCTATAACTATCGTAGCTGTTAGCGATTTCAGTAGCAATGAAATCAAAAGCAGGTTGCTTCATGATGGCTGTTGACATGATTTTATTGTCTGAAGAAAGCATGCGCCTTATACCTTAGTAAGAACCTGTATAAATGCTTTGCCTGCTTTCAACCGTGGTATAATGGAATATTAGGCATGAATAACAAATTCAAAGGAGTACGTTATAATGATCGATCTTAATCAAATGAGGCAGAAGATCTTGACAGCGGATCTGGACCAGATGCTTACATTTGCGGAGGCCTTCAGACCGATTGATTTGGCAGAAAGTTTGGAGAAATTAAAGGCGGAGGAGCAGCTTAGACTGATGGAGCTTCTTCCCCCGGTTGTGGCGGCGGAAATTTTGGAGTTCCTGGAACCGCTTGTACAGTATAAGATTCTGCACAATCTGGATGTGAATCTGACTTCGCAAATTCTCAATGAGCTGCCCAGTGATGTGGTAGCGGACATGATGCTGGCGATTCATCGCTATCAGGCGGACAAGCTGCTGGATTTGCTGCCGGACGATTACCGCAAGCGCCTGCAGACTTTGATGACGTTTCCGGAGGAAACGGCAGGGAGCCTGGCAACAATTGATTATATCGCCGCACCTGGCCAATGGACGATGGATACTACGCTGGAGCACATACGCAAGGTCGGGCGCGAGGCAGAAATTACGGCTTATATTTATGTAACTGGAATGAAAGGGGAGCTGTTAGGGGTCGTTTCGCTGAAAAAAATCATATTGGCTGATCCCGCTACTCTACTGCAGGAAATCGCGGATGAACCTATCTCCGTCCCAGCTACGATGGGCCAAGAGGAAACGGCTGAGCTGCTGTCGCGTTACGATTGGGTTGCGCTGCCGGTCGTGGACGCCCAGCAGCGTCTGATCGGCGTCGTTACCGTCGATGACTTGATCGACGTCATGCAGGAGGAGGCGACGGAGGATATTCAGATGCTCGGCGGAAGCCAGCCGCTTCAGGGTACTTATTTCAAGAGCTCTGTATTTCATCTTTATCGAAAAAGGATCATCTGGCTTCTGATTTTGTTTGTCGCCGAGGCGTATACCGGGACGGTGCTAAGGCATTATGAGGATACGTTGACCGAAGTCATATCGCTTGCATTCTTTATACCGCTTCTCATTGGCACCGGAGGCAATACCGGGACGCAAACCGTGTCCACGCTTGTCCGGGCGCTTGCCGTCGGTGAAGTGCACTTTAGAGATCTGTTCCGCGTAATCCGGAAGGAACTGGTCACCGGAATCATGACCGGCTCAACGATTTTTATTATCGCCTACCTTCGTGCCTGGATGCTCGGCGTTGAGATGAACGTAGGCTTAGTCGTGGGCTTAACGGCAATGATCATCGTGCTGTGGGCTTCCTTCGTGGCCGCCATCCTGCCTCTCGTTCTGCATAAGCTGAAGGCGGACCCTGCCGTGATCTCCGGGCCATTCATTACGACGCTCGTGGACGGCACCGGCTTAATCATCTATTTCACTGTGGCCAGAATTTTACTCCATCTATAGTCCTAAAGGATGGGCGTCCTTAGCAGATGCAGGTTTTTTTCTTGATGCCCAGCTTGCCGCGCTGTGCTACCTTGCGAATGTAATCGGCAGCTAACGGAACCTTGCAAGCGGTTTGGCCGACATCGACGTGAACCTTGCCGATGCTTTCAGCGACGGCAATAGCTTCATCATATAGACCAGTCACATAACTTCCTGCAATGATGACAAACATATTCATCGTATACCGGACCCGGTTCTGCTCCTCATGAATCGAGGATTCGATCAGCCGCAGCAAGGTGCGGATTTCCTCCAGGTCAAGCTGGTCATCGGGAGTAATGGACACGTAATTGGCATACGTGCTCCAGCCGCAGGTCGCGATCATTTCGTTATCGGAACGCATCCATTCCCTTGCCAGCTTCAGTGCGTAAGGGCTCTCTGCCGCTGCGCCTGCAACCGTATATTCGGCCAGCATGTACCAGTTAGCCTGTTTGACCCAGTGTTTCAGCTGGGGCAATGTCATCATTTGCGGGTTGATGGACAGTCCGGCCAAATACATGGCGTCAGAATTGCCAGTGTCATAAAGAGCCAGGGCCAATCCCTGGTCCTTAGACACTTGCTTCACCAGCTTCTTCAGATCTCCGACCTTGACGCCGAAGAGGGGCTCTTTAGCTCCATGGCGCATAAAGGTTTTCTTCGTTTGCTCAGTGCCCAGTTCCTCGAGCTTCGTCATCACTTCTGCTAGTGTCATTAGGCTTACTCTCCTTAGAATGAATTGATCATATGGTAACACAATAATCTGTAGAAGAGGATGAAGACAGGAAAGGAAATTCAATATCCTATCACCGGAAGAAATTTTCAACAATTATATTTCGGAGAAAATAATTTACAAAATCGAAAATTCATGATAAGTTGAATATAGAAGGAGCCAAAATTAAATACTAACAACCCAATGTTATGTAAGGGCTTCCAGATTCATGTCGCATTCGTATCATCGAACGGGGGAGGTCATCGGATTTAACACGAACACCTTGTCATGATTTCTGGCGGAAATATTTTTCATATACTAGATATAAGTGAAAATAATTTACGAACACAGGGCTCATGACCATTCGAGAACAAAGGCAATGCAGACAACCAAGGAGGAAAGAAAAATGGCTTCATTAGAAAAGTTTCACGGCATCCTACCGGCCTTCTATGCATGCTATGACGAAGAAGGCAACATTTCGGAAGCGCGGACGAAGGATCTGTGCGATTACTTGTTAGGCAAAGGAGTGCAAGGCGTCTACGTTGGCGGAAGCTCTGGGGAGTGCATCTATCACAATCTCGATGAACGCAAAGCCGTGCTAACGTATGTGGCGAACCAGTTGAGAGGCAAAATGACCTTGATTGCCCATGTGGGCGCTCCGTCGACGAGAGACAGCATCGAATTAGCGAAGCATGCGGCGGAACTGGGTTATGATGCGCTATCGGCTATCCCGCCAATTTACTTCAAGCTTCCTGACCGTGCCGTTTTTAAATATTGGAGCGACATTATTGAGGCAACGGATCTTCCTTTCATTATTTATAACATTCCGCAAACGACGGGATATACGCTTAGTCCGGCATTGTTCGCCAAAATGCTGGAGAATAAAAAAGTCATTGGCGTTAAAAATTCTTCGATGCCGACCATGGACATTGAGCGATTCAAAAAAGTCGGCGGTGATGACGTGATCGTATTCAACGGCCCTGATGAGCAGTTCGTATCCGGAAGAATCATGGGAGCCGACGCTGGAATCGGCGGAACGTACGCCTCCATGCCAGAGCTGTTCCTGCAAGCGAATGAATGGGTAAAGGCCGGCAAATTTGCCGAAGCGACAGCGATTCAGAGCGACATTAACGACATTATTATCGCCCTATGTTCTCAGGATGGCTCCATGTATGCCGTTATCAAGGAAGTGCTGAGAAGAAGAGGCGTGGATATCGGTGGAGTAAGAGCCCCAATGCATAACATCAGCGAAGAAGATTTGGCCCGAGTTGATGGGATCGTTCAGATGATCGATCAGGCGGTTGAACGCCACTGCAAGTAATCCAAAATCTTAATCTATTCACGATGGATCTTTATTTACTTAAGGAGGCTTACACATGTTTAAAAAGCGTCTGTTAATGACAACGGTTGCACTTATGGTTATTGTTTCGATGATTGCGGGATGCTCTGGAAACAATAAAGCCGGCAGCGATGCGGCATCCAACGCAGGCAAGGGCGGCAAGGAAAAAGTCGAAATTACGGCATGGCTGACGCCGCAATGGAAGGGCGTCCTGGATGCCTCGGAGCAAGGCGCCGACTATGACAGCTTCTTGAAGTATGCGGCTAAGAAATTCTCAGAACAATACGATAAATACGATGCCAGCGTTAAAGTGGAAGTGATTGCGGGAGATCAGCGCGACCAGCTTCTTAATGTTAACCTCAGCAGCAACACGCCACCGGATGTGTTTTTTGAAAGCGTCTTCCCGATGGGCGACTATGTACACCGCGGCGCGCTTGTACCGCTAACGGACATCGTTGATGATGCGGCTAAAAAGGACATCGACCAAAGCTTCTGGGATGCGGTGACGTTCGGAGATGATGTATATTTCTATCCGTTCCAGCATAATCCTGGCACGCTTGTCTACAATGCCGATATGTTCAGAGCAGCCGGCTTAGAGAAATTTGTCGGCGACGAAAACGAGATTAAAACCTGGACCATGGACGAGTATCAACAAATCCTGGACGGACTGAAGAATAACCTGCCTAAAGACAAATATGCGAATGCTTATCCAATGGCACTGTATGCCGTGAATAACCAAGGCGATACTTGGAATCTGGCTTACCTGAGAATGTTCGGCAACAAGTTCTTCAGCAGCGAAGGCAACATTGTGCTGGATGATGCAAACGGTGCTAAGGCTGCAGCTTGGCTCAAAAAGCTGTATGATGGCGGCTACACCAATCCAGGTGCTGAGTCCGTATCCTCCAACGATGCAAACGCCATGTTCCAGAATCAGCAGCTCGGCATTAGTTTTACCAATCCGGTTCTCTTCAGCAACATGAAGACGAATATGGAGAATGGCACTTCGCCGAAATTTGACGTACGCTTGGCCAATATTCCGTCTGAAAGCGGAGATCCGCTGTCCTTTACGTACGTTGTTGGTGCCAGCGTGTTCCAATCTGGCAATGCGAAAAAAGTAGAGGTGGCCAAGGATTTCGTTAAATTCTTCTCTACGGATCCCGAACTGGTGAAATCCTCGAAGAACGGCATCCCTGTAAGAAGCTCGGTTTCGGAGGAATTGAAAGGCGAAAATCCGCTCTTCGCGGCTTACGATGCCAACTCTAAATATTTGTTCAACTTTACGGGCAACGTTCCAGGCTACAGCCAATTGAGAGAAGTACTGTACCCAGAGCTTCAAGCGCTTTACTTGGGACAAAAAACGCCTGAGCAAATGGTGAAAGACTATCAAACGAATGGCAACAAGGTGATTGAGCAGAATAAAGCCGGCTCTGTCATCTACAATAAATAGTCTGCCGGCTGATCAACATTACACGATTAACAGCCTTGAGCATTGGAAGTTTGCTAGGCTCAAGGCTGCTAATTAGAAAGGTAAAATGGATATGAAACTACGAAGAAATATTTATGCCAAAGAGAATATGACCGGTTATTTGTTTATTTTACCTCAGATGCTGGTATTCTTGCTCTTCCTTGTATATCCGATCATTGAAGGCATCAGGCTGAGCATGTACCGGATTAACTATCAGAGCGAGACGTTTGTCGGCTTCGATAATTACCTGACCCTGTTTAGTGATCCGGTTTTCTTCAAGGCCTTATTTAACACCGTCATCTTTGTCGTATTTATCGTCATTCTTACGGTTGGTTTTGCGTTATTCGTAGCTTCGGCAATCTTTGACAAGAACGCCAGATATGTCTCCTTCATCCGGGGAAGCTATTATATTCCTGTCATGGTTTCTATGGTTGTCATGAGTATGGTTTGGAGCTTTTTGCTTAATCCGGCAAATGGATTGATTTCGTATTTTGCCCGCGATATGGGGCTAGGTACAGTGAACCTTCTCGGTAATCCCAAGACGGTTATGCCCGTCATTATTTTCGTCACCTTTGCGACCAACGTCGGCCAAGCAATCATCCTGTATATCGCAGCGATGATCGGCGTACCCAAAGATCTATTCGAAGCGGCAGAAGTGGATGGGGCCAACAGATGGCAGGTCATCCTTAAAATATTGATTCCATCCGTCAAACCGACGACCGTGTACATCACGATCATTAACATCATTGCTGTTCTGAAAATATTCGTCGTCATCCAGTTATTGACTGGCGGCGGTCCTAACAATGCCTCCGTGACTCTGATGTATTACCTGTACAACAACGCATTTAAATATAATCAGCTCGGAGTTGCTTCTGCGGTTGGGGTGATTATGTTCATCATCACGCTGCTGCTCTCAGTACCTCAATTGAAAAGCATGCTTCAGGAGAAGTGAGGGGGATAAGCTCAATGTCACAAATCAAGAACAAGAAAAAAATGGAGAAGTTCGATATCGTTTCAAACGCGATCATTACCCTCTTCGCTGTTTTAAACCTGTTTCCGCTATATTGGTTATTTACAAGCTCTTTGAAAAACAGCTCGGACGTCGTCAAGATGCCGCCAGACTGGTGGCCAAAGACGATTACTTTCTCCAATTATGTCGATATATTTCAAAACCAGCCCGCTTTGCGGTGGACGTTCAACAGTATTTACGTGTCTGGCGTTACAACCATTCTGGTCATTGTCATCGGTTCGATGGCAGCGTACGCTTTCTCGAAAATCAATTTTAAATTCAGCAATCTAATTTATATTATTTTCATATCCAGCTTGATGATTCCGAAGGAAATCATGATTGTACCGCTCTTCCGCATCGTCCAGAATTTCCACATGGTAAATGCCTACGGCGGAATGATCTGGCCAAACGTAGCGGGGGCATTCGGGGTATTTCTATTAAAAGGGTTCTTCGATACGACGCCAAATGCGCTCAGGGAAGCGGCGAGAATCGACGGTGCCAGCGAGTGGCGAACATTTACGAGAATCATGCTGCCGATCGTTAAACCGGGCATTGGAGCATTGTTCATCCTTAATTTCGTCCAGGTTTGGAACGACTATTTGTGGCAATTGGTCGTTGGCCAGGAGAAATTGATGAAAACACTAATGGTCGGCACCGCGACCCTGATGCAGGATCTCAACCCTAACTTTGCTTACAAAATGGCGGGAGCGACCGTTGCCGCAATTCCGATGCTGATCATTTTCGTATTGTTCCAACGCTACTTTACATCAGGCATTACGGCCGGGGCAGTGAAAGAGTAATAAACATATAAAAACGTGGAGTGGTTTACAGATGAATACAGATCATAAAGTGCTAAAAGAGATCCATCATAGATTAGTCGTATCCTGCCAAGCGCTGCCTGAGGAGCCTCTTCATAGCCCCTTTATTATGGGGAGAATGGCATATGCCGCCTATTTGGGCGGAGCAGCAGGCATTCGTGCGAATAGCGTGGAAGATATTAGAGAGATCAAGAAAACAGTTCAATTGCCGATCATCGGCATTATCAAACAGGTATATGAAGGTTCGGATGTGTTCATTACACCGACATTAAAGGAAGTTGAAGCTCTGTACAATGAAGGCGTAGATATTATCGCGATGGACGCAACTGTCCGCATCCGTCCCGATGGGACGACGATTTCCGAGTTGTTCCCGCGTATTAGAGAGATGTATAAGGATCAGTTGTTTATGGCGGACTGTTCAACGTTCGAGGAAGGAATCATGGCCGAGGAGCTGGGATTTGATCTCGTAGGCACGACTTTAAGCGGATACACAGAAGCGACGAAAGGCATAGCTTTGCCTGATTTTGATTTAGTGGAGCGGCTTGTAAGCCGCCTATCGGTTCCCGTTATCTCGGAAGGCGGGATCTCGACGCCGGAGCAGCTGAAGAAAATGTACGACCTTGGCGTATATTCGGCGGTGGTTGGCTCTGCCATCACCCGGCCGATGGAAATTACGCAGCGGTTCGTGAAGGCAGTGAGAGAATGAGAATATTAGCCGCGGATATTGGCGGAACGAATACAAAGCTCTGCATCTGTGATGAACACGGAAGGATGGAGAAATTCCAGGAATACGCCACGGAGAGCCGCCAAGGCGGCCCTCATGTGATGGCCCGATTGATGGACAAGCTTGCGGAATATGACGATTTTGATGCAATTGCCATCAGTACGGCCGGGCAAGTTGATTCGGAAGCAGGAATTATCGTCTTCGCTAACGAAAATATACCAGATTACACCGGCATGAGAATAAAGGACATGCTTGAGGAGAAATTTCATAAACCTGTAAAAGTTGAAAATGATGTGAACGCGGCCGCGCTCGGAGAAGCATTTTTCGGCGCTGCCCGGCACTTGGATGATTTTTTATGCTTGACTTATGGTACGGGGATCGGCGGGGCCATCGTGATCGATCGCCGGGTTTATAAGGGGGCTAACGGCGTGGCTGCTGAATTTGGCCATATCGTGACACATGCCGTGGCCGATCGCGGCAACGGGGGTACCCCTCTTTTTTACGAAAAATATGCTTCAACGACGGCTTTGGTGGAAATGGCCAGGGACGTTGACCCCGACTGCAGGAATGGCAGAATGCTGTTCGAGAAGATCAAGCAGGGAAACAGTCAGCTGGAGCAAGTTCTGCACGTCTGGGTGGATGAAGTCGTCTACGGTTTAGCCTCAATCATTCATATCTTTAATCCCTCTGCCGTTATAGTCGGGGGTGGCGTAATGGAGCAGGATGAGCTGGTTCAGCTTGTAGAAGCCAGAACGAAGGCAGCGGTTATGGAAAGCTATCGTGATGTGAAAATTCTGAAAGCCTCCCTAGGGAATAAAGCGGGCGTTCTTGGAGCGGCATCACTATTTTGTCGATAGGGGGAGAGAATTTGCGGCCATTAAGTATTTTTACTTCGATTCATTCCAAGTACAACAATTTAACGAATACAGAGAAGAAGGTAGCTGACTATGTGCTGGAAAATGCTGCGAGCGTGGTCTACATGTCCATTACGGATTTGGCCGATGCCTGTAATGTTGGGGAATCCAGCATATTCCGTTTTTGCAAATCACTTAGCTATAAAGGCTACCAGGAATTTAAAATCGCCCTGGCTCACAGCATTACCGTGGACAATGAGATTCCGCAGCTGACCGACCAGGTGCTCATGGATGATTCGATCGACCAGGTCGCGTCCAAGGCGCTGTCTTCAAATATCAGCGCATTGAATGAGACTTTTAATTTATTAAACATTGAGAAAATAGATCAGGCCATCGATTATTTGATCGGGGCCGACCGGATATTGTTCTTTGGCGTGGGCTCGTCACTGATCACGGCCATGGAGGCCAAAGTCAAGTTCATGCGGATCACAAATAAGGCGGAGTGCACCTTTGATTCACATCTGCAGATGATGTCGGCGGCTCTCATGTCCGAGCGGGATGTAGCTGTGATCATTTCGTATTCAGGTTCAACCAAGGACAATATTGAAGTGGCGAAGAAGGCAAAGGAGCGCGGCGCAACGGTAATATCGATTACACGGTTCGTCAAGTCACCGCTAACTTCGTATTCGGATATTACACTGCTGTGCGGAGCCAATGAAGGTCCGCTGCAGGGAGGCTCCTTATCAGCGAAAATATCCCAGCTCTATTTGCTGGACGTACTATATACCGAATATTTCAAAAGAGCGAAAGAGCAATCGATCGCCAACAAGGAGAATACCGCAGCAGCGGTTAGCGAGAAGCTATTATAAGTAAAGTTAATTTATGATTAGTTACGGGGAGATGCATATGATTTTAGGCTCACTAGCAACCTGGAAAGATGATCATAAATTTGAGCATAAGGCCATTATAGAGGCGATTGAAGCGATCCAAAGCATCGTTAGCGATCCGCCGTCCCCTGGGCGCGTCGAGATTCGGGGCGATGAGATGTATGCTTCGGTTATGGAACTGGAAGCAAAGCCGTTTACAGAGCAGGTAGCAGAGAAGCATGAAACCTATATCGATGTGCATTATCTGATCGAAGGCGAGGAGATGATCGGATGGTCGCCTGCTGAAGGCGGAGAACAACCTGTGCAGGCGTATGATGAGGAAGGGGACTATGCGCTGTATCAGCCTTCAGATGAAGAAGTGAAATTAGCGATGAAGCCCGGAATGTTCGCCGTATTTTTTCCGCATGATATTCATAGACCAGGCATGGCTGAGCAGCCGGCGGCCATCCGCAAGCTTGTGGTTAAGATTCATATCAATATGTTCGAATCGTGAATCATATAAGCAAAAGCAAAAGTTCTGCATTAAGGACTTTTGCTTTTTCATTTTGACACTTATTGAATCTCGGCGGATAGTTCTCCATGTAAATTTCTTGATAACATGTACTGTAAGGCGGCTTCAACATTCTAGGACTGGACTTTCCGACGGTGCTGTCGTATATCATACTATGGATGGTCACTTATAACCCCCTCATCGTAGGTGGGGAAATCGTTTTGGCGAACCGATTCACGAATGCTCCATTATTAGTAACGTTAAAAGACTTTGCGTTCTTTAGCGGGCTGATCATTTCGTTTGTGCTATACACTTTTCTCTACAAGAAACAAACGAGAATATGCAGGCAGCTAAGTGACTTGGGAGGATTGAAGTGGGAAAACTGGTAGTCGTAGCGATTGGCGGAAACGCACTTGTCAAAGGAAACGATTATGACACAATTCAGGATCAGTACGAGTCTGTTTGCGAAATTGCCGTCAACATTGCAGATATGGTAGAAGCGGGCTGTGAAGTCATTGTGACTCATGGCAACGGCCCGCAGGTAGGCTATACACTTCGCAGGGGGGAAATCGCCGAGAAAGTGGCCGGCATGCCTAGCGTCCCGCTTGTCAACTGTGTAGCGGATACCCAAGGCGGCATCGGTTATCAAATTCAGCAGGCACTGACGAATGAATTCATTCGCCGCGGTATGAAGCAAAAGGTAGCAACCGTCATCACACAGGTCGAAGTGAGCAGCAATGATCCGAATTTCAAAAAACCGAGCAAGCCAGTAGGCTCCTTCTTTACGCTGGAACAAGCGCAGGAGCTGGAAAAGGAGCACCCGGACTGGGTCTTCGTGGAAGATTCGGGCCGCGGCTACAGGCGCGTCGTGCCTTCGCCGCAGCCGATCGACATCGTCGAGAAGGATGCCATCAAATCGTTAATTGAGAGCGGCTACGTGGTTATCGCCGTCGGCGGGGGCGGAATTCCCGTTGTCAAGAGAGCGGATCAGACTTATGAAGGCATTGATGCCGTAATCGACAAGGATCTGGCAACGAGCTTGCTGGCGGATCAAATCCAAGCCGAGATCCTGATTATTACGACTGGTGTTCCCAAAGTGTTCATTCATTTCGGCAAGCCGAACCAGAAAGCGCTGGATAAAATTACGGTGTCCGAAACGAAGCAATATGTGCTCGAAGAGCATTTCCCTAAAGGCAGTATGCTGCCAAAAATCGAGGCCAGCCTAAGCTTCCTAGAGAAAAGCGGCTCCCGAGTCATTATTACCAATCCGGAAAGCTTGAAGGCCGCAATCAACAACGCGGCAGGCACGCATATCGTAAAATCATATGGGGAGGATGTATGAACATGGATTACATGAAACTAGCAGCAGACAAAACCATCGAGGGCATGGACAACAACATGGGAGGACCTTTCGGAGCTACTATTGTACGCGGCGATGAAATTATTGCCGTATGCAGCAACCGCATGATGGCCGATACCGACCCTTCGCAGCATGCGGAAATGGTCGCGATTAGAGAAGCGTGCAAAACGCTGGGTACGATGGACCTCTCCGACTGCGTCATTTATGCGACCTGCGAGCCTTGTCCGATGTGTGTATCCGCTATTATTTGGTCAGGCATCAAAGAGGTGTACTATTGCAACACGGCCGAAGATGCGGATAGACACGGCTTCAGCGACATGCATCTGCGCAATTATTTGACAGGCAAAGATACAAGCGTGCTGAATATGGTGAAGGTGCCTGCTCGCGAAGATTGCGACAAATTATTTGAGCACTTTCACAAGCTGCAAGAGAACCAATAATTCAATAGCATATATCCCAATTTGCCAGTCCTGCCCTGCATTTTCTCTGCGGGGGAGGGCTTTTTTGATGTTACGATGATCCCTTTATCATGCGGCAGCGACCTATCTAAAATCATTGTTTAAAACCACTCGTAAATATGATAGAATTCAACGGATTAGCCTACATCAGTTGAAATGGGAGACTCGTAAATGAAAAGAATGAAACTGTCGCTGCGGTATTTGATTGTTTGTGTGGCTCTATTATCTTTCAGTTTAACGCTGATAAGCAGCTTGCTGAGCGGATACGACACCAACAAGCAGACGCTGATTGCCAACACGCTGGAGACGAACCGGATGTATGCGGAGAAGCTGGCGCAGGCGACGGATGGCTTCCTTTATACGACATTGCAGACTTTGAGCGTTAGCGCGGCGGAAATCGCGACAATCATGGATGACGAGGCGGCTCTTCTGAAGGAAGCGGATCGTTTGAAAATGCAAACGAATACTTTCAATTCCGTGGCGATTACTGATCCCAGCGGAAAAGTATTGGCTACATCTCCGCAATCGCTTGATCTTAAAGGTAGAATATTGACTTCACCTGAGAGCAAGGAAGCGCTGGAAGAGAGAAGGCCGCTCATTTCGAAACCCTACACGGGGATTACGGGACGACTGATTATTTTTATCTCATATCCAATTTTCGATGAGCAGTATAATTATTTGGGTCTGGTTGGCGGGACGCTTTATTTGAAGGAAATGAACATTCTCAATGAAATTCTGGGAGAACATTTCTACAAAGACGGCTCGTATGTTTACGTAGTAGATCAGGACGGACGTATCATATATCATCAGGATCAAAGCCGCGTTAATGAAGTCGTGGACGAGAATCCGGTCGTTCGGAAGCTGATGAATGGAGAGCGGGGGGCCGAGCGGGTCATTAACACGAAGAAGAAGGACATGCTGGCAGGATACAGTTATATTCCTACGGCCGACTGGGGCGTGGTATCGCAGCGGGATACGGAGGTAACACTGGCTCCTGCGAAGGAAATGCTGAAGAAGATGATCGTTACCTCCTTTCCGTTCTTGTTCGTATCGCTCATATTCATCATCTGGCTGTCCAATAAAATAGCGCAGCCACTGCATAAGCTGGCTTATTATACAGAGAATAGCACGGAGAAAAACCAGGAGAAGCATATCGCGAAAATTCCTGCTTGGTACTATGAGGTCATTCAGTTAAAGAAGGCGCTTGTTCACAGCCTCGCGATTCTTCATAATCGCATCAATTATTCCACTCATCAATCGAGGACTGATTCACTGACCAGATTGGCGAATCGCCGCGGAATGGAGGAGCATATGAAGAAGTGGCTGGAGGAAGAGAAGCCATTCTCGCTGATCCTGCTCGATATCGATCATTTCAAACGGGTAAACGATACTTACGGTCATGCGGCTGGAGACCATGTACTGCAATTTCTGGCCATGCAAATGACGGAAACGGCAGGGTCGAATCATATATGCTGCCGCTATGGCGGAGAAGAGTTCGTCATCCTGCTGCCAGACACGGCCCAGCAGGATGCAGTAAAAGTGGCGGAGAGACTGAGATCGAAGATGGAAAGAACGGTGAGTCCATGCGGAGACATCGTAACGGTCTCCGCGGGAGTGGCTGCATATCCCGAGCATGCTTCCGATCTCGATGGTCTTGTGGCCAAGGCGGATGCTTCCCTGTATGAAGCGAAGAAACGCGGACGAAATCAGATCGTCGCTTTCGAACCACACGATGTCATACAGGCTTAGCATCTATACATTGAACCATTTTTGATCTATGGTATCAGCCGCTTAAATATTACGCCGACAGCCGACCAGGATGACTGGTCGGTTTATTGCAAAGATGCAATAATCATCACAGTAAAGGAGGCGTGAAGGATGACCCTTCAGCAGTTGAAATACGTGATAGAGGTGGCTACCCGCGGGTCGATGAACGAAGCCGCGAAGCGCTTGTTCATTTCGCAGCCCAGCCTGTCCAATGCGATCAAAGATTTGGAGGAGGAGCTGCAGATTACGATTTTTGAACGGACGAATAAGGGCATTGTACTCACGAAGGACGGTGCGGAATTCCTGAGCTATGCCCGTCAGGTCGTCGAGCAAGCGGCGCTGCTGGAGAGCCGCTATTTGAATGTGAAGCCGGCTCCCCAGCATTTCTCCGTATCAGCTCAGCATTATGCTTTTGCGGTCAGTGCTTTTGTGGAACTCGTGAATCAATATGGACATGACGAGTACGAGCTGGCGCTGCGAGAGACGAAGACCTACGAAGTGATCGAGGATGTCAAGCATATGTACAGCGAAATCGGCATCCTGTATCTGAATGAATTCAATGCCAAGGTCATAAACAGGCTGCTGGACGATGCCGGGCTGCAATTTACCAGCTTGTTTGTGGCGCGGCCGCATATTTTTATTAGCGCCAGGAACCCTCTTGCGAAACAGCCCATTGTCACTATTGATCAGCTCGACGATTATCCGTTCCTCTGCTTCGACCAGGGCGAATTCAACTCGTTTCATTTCTCGGAGGAAATTCTAAGCACGCTGTCCCATAAGAAGCTGATCCGGGTCAACGACAGAGCGACGCTGTTTAATTTGCTGATCGGCCTTAACGGTTATACGATTTCCACGGGGGTGCTGAGCGCCGATTTGAATGGACGCGACATCATTCCGGTGCCCCTGGAATGTGACGAGTCGATCAATGTGGGCTGGATTTCGCATCGGAACATGCCGTTGTCGAAGCTGGGTACAGCCTATGTAGAGGCGCTCAAGGAATCTGTAGCCAAGGATTACGGTTGATAGTCTTAAGTTATAGGTTAGTCATAGTTATTGGAGTACGCTATAACAGTTGTTACATAGTACCTTATCGACAGAACGGTTTGTTGTGGTCGTTCTCATCTGGAGAATTTTGATTGTATCTTCTGCCAATTCAGGTTATAATATTTTCGTTGAAAATAATTATCATTATCAGTCATACAGTGAGGAGATTCAGGAATGAACAGAAACAGAAAACCTAAATATGCTGCAGCAGCAGGAATATTAAGCTTGGTTCTGCTGTTGAGCGCCTGTTCCGGCGGGTCTGCCCCGGCTAGTACGAACGGCAACGCAAGCCCGGCTTCCGGCGGAAATCAAGTCGAAGAATCTCAGCCGGCAGAGCGTGTGCTTACGGATTCACTAGGCCATGAAATGAAGGTACCGGCGAATCCCGAACGGATCATCGCTTCTTATTTGGAGGACCATCTCGTAGCCCTAGGCGTCAAACCAGTCGCGCAATGGTCTGTAGCAGACGGCAAGACGGTACAGAATTATTTGCAATATGAATTGAAGGATGTACCGACGATTCCGTCCGAGCTTCCTTATGAAACGGTAATGAGCTTCCAGCCGGACTTGATCCTTATGGACAGTGCCGACATGGCAGCTGGAGATAAATATGAACAATATTCAAAAATAGCTCCTACATATTCCGTAGGTACAGAGCAGAACAATGACTGGCGGGAAGAGCTGCTTACCGTCGGAGACGTTCTAAACAAGGCCGAGGAAGCCAAGAAGGCTCTCGCGGATTACGACGCGAAGGCGAATGAGGCCAATGAGAAGCTGCAAGCCGCCATCGGCGAGAAATCTGCTGCAGTCCTGTGGCCTCTAGGCAAGAGCACTTACATCGTTCATGAGAAGCTCTCTAGCGGAGATGTTCTCTATCGGGATCTCGGGATGAAGGTGCCGTCCGTCGTGCAGGAAATATCCGCTTCAGCCACGGCGAACTGGAATCAGATCTCGGCGGAGAAGCTGGCTGAGCTGGATGCAGACTACATTTTCATAGTCAGCTCCGCTGTACCGATGGAAGAACTGCTCACCGATCCGATCTGGGCCGGACTACCGGCGGTGAAGCACGGCCAGATATATGAATTTGATAATGAATCGAGCTGGCTCTATACGGGTGTGATTGCCAACGGAAAAATCATCGATGATGTATTAAATAGCATTTTGAAGTAGAAAAAGGGAGGCACACGAATAGCTGCTGTCCCAAAGTAGTTTTTTCAAAGCGGGAACGGATGAATTCATTTTTACGAACAAAAGCGCCAGTTCTTGGGCTATCAGCCCCGGAAATGGCGCTTTTTGCTTCATGGCGGCTCATCTTAAGCATATTTCATACTCACCGCTTTGGCTCTTTCCATTTAAATGGATTTATAGTTATTAGTTTCTGCGGTCTAGAAGGAAATGTGAATATAAATGGATTTCATGTCGTTAAAAGGGGGAAAATTGCCAATCATGGAATGGACTCTGATTATAGCTGCATAAAATCCATCTAATCCCCTTAAGCATTCGTTTTTGAGGATATTAGATACATGAAATCCATTTACTTTACGGCCTATACGATCTGTATGAAGACTGTACGAAAACTGTACGACCACCTGTACTACGACAGGTTGGTATATCCAACAGCTTATATAAACAGAGCTAAAGAATAGGAGCTGCAGCCATCTAAATCACTATTGAGATAGCTCCTTTTTTGCTTATCTTGGCGGACCCAAATGGATATCGTCCAAACACCTTCTGGATTTAGTCTATGTTCCGTTAGAAATCGGCAGCCTATAATTTGTAATTGAGAATGATTATCGATGAAAAAGATATGATTCTCAAGGATGATCGAAGATGAGGGGAGAGCAAGACATGTTAAAGAAATCAACGTTACTAGTTATAGCGTTGGGGGTGATGCTTGGTCTATCCGCGTGTGGAGCCAAGGAAGAGGCCCAGCCGGCTAACGCAGGTACAACCCATCAGCAAACGGAGAATTCCGCTTCTTCTGCCGGCAATTCCGCAAACAAGGACGGACATGCATCGGCTGAGACAAGAACGATCAAATATTTGGGGCAGGAATACACGGTGCCGGCCGAGGTCGAGAAAATCGTCATTACCGGTTCGGTAGAGTCAATGGAGGATGCTCTCGTACTCAACGTTAAACCGGCGGGCGCGATGACGATGGGAGGTTCTTTCGAGCCGTTATTTGCGAAAATAACTGCAGAAGCAGTCGCGATTGGGGAGAAGACGCAGCCGAACGTCGAAACGATTCTAAAGCTGGCGCCGGACGTTATTTTGGCCAGTACGAAGTTTCCCGCTGAGACGCTGGAGAAGCTGGACAAGGTGGGCCTGACGATTCCTGTCTCTCATATTTCTACGGACTGGGAAGCAAATTTGAAGCTGCTTGCTGAACTTGCAGGCGAGGAAGAGCAAGCGGATCAATTGCTTGCATCGTACAAGCAAGAGGCCGCTGAATTGAGGGAGACAATCGAACCAGCCCTTAAGGGTAAAAGTGTGTTGATGATCCGGCTGCGTGCCGGCAGTATGATGATCTATCCGGAGGATGTCTTCTTTAATCCATCGCTTTACGGAGATCTGGGGGCGGATGTACCAGAGGAAGTAAAGCAGGCGAAGGCGCAGCAAATGATCTCACTGGAGAAGCTGTCTGAAATGAATCCGGATTACCTGTTCGTCCAATTCTCAGAGGCTGAGAACAAGGACACGCCAAAAACGCTGGAAGAACTGCAGAGCAACCCGATCTGGAGCAGCATCAATGCGGTGAAAAACGGTAATCTGTTCGTGAACATCGTTGATCCGAGCGCTCAAGGCGGTACGGCTTACAGCAAAATTGCGTTTCTGGAAGCCATCAAGAACAGCAAATTAGCTGAAGCGAAGTGACGGAGACGGGTATGCGGGCAAGGCATTCTGCAGCTGTCCTGATCTTAGGGAGCTCTCCGTTTCTAATCGTGTTTACGATTGTGATATCCGTGATATATGGTGCAAAGAACATCGATATAGGCACGATTCGAGAAGCGCTGTTTCATTTCGATGCAGGTAATGTGAATCATCAAATCATCATCCATTCCCGATTGCCTAGAGCTGTTGGGGCACTGCTCATTGGAGCTTTTCTCGCCATATCCGGGGCATTAATGCAGGGGATGACAAGAAATTATCTATTATGGGCGTCTCGGACGGTTCGGCATTTGCCATCACGCTCTGCATGGTATTTATGCCGGATTCTAACTCGATGGAAATGATCCTGTATTCCTTCATGGGCTCGGCGCTCAGCATCGTGATCGTCTTTGGGCTTGCCTCGCTGCTCCCCGGCGGATTGTCGCCGGTACACATGGCGATTCTGGGTACGATTATCGGCACGTTTCTGAGCAGCTTATCCGCGGCGATGGCAGCTTATTTTCAAATTTCACAGAATATCAGCTTCTGGTACAATGCTCGGCTGCATCAATTGAACCCGGAGCTGATCAAACTGGCGATACCGTTTGCCGTCATAGGCATTGTGCTGGCCATTTGGCTGTCCAAGTCCATCACCGTACTGAGCCTCGGTGAAGAAATTGCCCTTAGTCTCGGACAAAAAACGAAGCTGATTAAATTCGCGACCATGCTAACCGTCGTCATTCTAACGGGAATCTCAGTAGCTCTAGCGGGCAAAATCGGATTCGTCGGTTTGATTGTGCCTCATATCGTCCGTTTTCTGACCGGTGTAAATTACAGGTGGATTATTCCCTGCTCCGGCATCGTTGGAGCGCTGTTTCTGGCACTTTGCGACGTAGTTAGCCGTTTTTTGAATTATCCCTATGAAATGCCGATTGGCGTAGTTACGTCCCTGCTTGGTGTTCCTTTTTTTCTTTATTTAATTCGATCCAAGGGGGATGGTAAGCGTGTATAGATCAAGGAATCTACGTTTTGCCGGGGTGTTTATGATTGGACTTGCCCTGGTTCTCGCGGCGGCGTATATCAGCCTGACGAACGGCACCTTCGATATCGGAATCCGGGATGTCGTCCAGACGCTGCTGCGCATTCACCCCCAGCCGGAGCACGATTTGGTTATTTTCGAGTTTCGGCTGCCGCGGATCGTCATTGCACTGCTTGTCGGGGCTGGGCTAGGGTTGGCTGGAGCCGTCATTCAGAGTATTACCCGCAATGGATTGGCCGATCCCGGCATTTTGGGGATTAATTCGGGCGCAGGGGCGGCCATGGTTATTTTCCTCTTTTTCTATCAAGGACAAATTCGGGGAGACGGGTGGCTGTCTATTCTGGCGATGCCGCTTTTTGGCTTGGCAGGCGGGCTGATCGCTGCGATGCTGATTTACATGTTCTCTTGGAAAAATGGCCGGCTGGAGCCGCAGCGGCTGCTGCTTACCGGCATTGCGATCGGCTCGGGCTTAAGCGCCATTTCTCTGTACCTGACTTTGAAAATGAACCCTGGCGATTTTGAAATGGCCGCGGTATGGAATATGGGCAGCATTTATAACGCCAGCTGGAAATATATCATTTCCATGCTTCCCTGGCTCCTGCTTCTAGCACCGCTCATTGTGTGGAAGTCGTACATGCTCGATTTGTTCCAGCTGGATGAAGACAGCGTGATTAGCGTGGGGATTGCCTCGGAAAAAGAAAAAGCCTTGCTCTTGCTGTGCAGCATCGGCATTGTCAGCGCCTGCGTGTCCGTCTCGGGCGGGATCGGCTTTGTCGGTTTGATGGCCCCGCATATTGCAAGGGCCCTTGTTGGCCAGACGCACCGGCACATGCTGCCGGTTTGCGGTATAGTGGGGGCGCTGATGGTCATGCTGGCCGATTATATCGGCAGGACGGCGTTCGCTCCGTCGGAACTGCCGGTAGGCGTTGTTATAGCCTTACTTGGCGTGCCTTATTTCATCTTTCTGCTCTACAGAGCCAAAGGCCGGGGCATTGCCTGAATGCGACTCTGCCGCAGCAGCTAACGAGTTGCTCTAGATCAATGAAGAAGGAGAGTGGTTTCGTTGAAAAATATTAATCAGTCATTTACGCTGCCGAATACGGAGTATTGGGATATGCGCTCAACGGCAGCGAACCGCGATTATCGCATTTTTGCCTTTAAGCCGGAGGAAGCGCCGCCTTCAGGCGGCTACCCGGTCATCTATTTGCTAGACGGAAATGCGCTATTTGCTACTATGGTGGATGCTGTCCGTGCACAATCCCGTGTACAGAAGAAAACCGGTGTGTCTCCCGCCGTTGTGATCGGCATCGGCTATCCGGGCGATGCGCTATTTGATCCTGCGCGCTACTATGATTACACGATGCCGACGCAGCCTGATCAGATCATTCCCGGACCGGAGGGCAAGCCTTGGCCCGAGCTGGGCGGCGTCAGTGAGTTCATTGATTTCATCGAGCAGGATCTGAAGCCGGAGGTGGAACGCCAATTTCCCATTGATGGCGGCAGGCAGGCCGTACTGGGGCATTCCCTTGGCGGCTTATTCGTGCTGCAGGCTCTGTTCGATCAACCGCATTTATTTCAGAACTATATTGCTGGCAGTCCCTCAATTCATTGGAACAAATCCTATATGGCTGAAGCGGAGCAGAGATTTGTATCCCGTATGGGGCAGGGAGCTGGGCAGGCGGATAGCTCAAGCAGGCCCCAAAAGCTGAGCTTGCTGATTACAGCAGGGGAGCTGGAGCAGTCACATCCCAGCCGAATGGTCGAGAACGCGAGCGGGCTCGCTGACCGACTGGCGAAGCTGGCTGAGCAGGGATCTGAGCTGCGCGTGGAATATTGCGAGTTTGCCGGGGAGAGCCACATCTCGGTGCTGCCCGCCTTGATCAGCCGTGCGGTTCGCTTTGCACTCGTTCAAGCAGCAAACGGCTAGCTGCGGCAAGCTAACGTGTGAAAGCAGCTTCTATGAGAATCGTTCAGTTTGTACAAATACGATTTCGCAAATGTGTATTGTAGCTTCGAGCAACGTGGGTTACAATGGCATTAATATTTGGCCGTCACCTCCAGGTTTGAAGGAGAGGGGCGGCCATTCCGGAATCTCCAGCCTAGCTGCTGTGAAAAAAATAAAATAGAGAGGGGCTGGAATGAGCCAATGAGTATGATGATTCGCCGTTTTTTTGCTTACTACCGGCCCTATAAGGGCTTGTTCCTGCTTGATTTCGGCTGCGCCTTGATCGCCGGCCTGCTGGAGCTGGGTTTTCCTTTGGTCGTAAACCGGTTTGTGGATGATTTACTGCCCAATGAAGAATGGAATCTGATCGTTTGGGCATCGCTGGGATTGCTGGCATTATATCTGTTAAATACGGTTCTGATGTATATCGTCAACTACTGGGGGCATATGCTCGGGATAAATATTGAGACGGATATGCGCAAGAAGCTGTTTGATCATATTCAGAAACTAAGCTTCCGTTTTTTTGATAACACGAAGACAGGGCATCTGATGTCGAGACTGACGAACGACATGATGCAAATTGGCGAAATGGCTCACCATGGACCTGAGGATCTGTTCATAGCCGTCATGACGCTGGCCGGTTCTTTTACGCTCATGCTTACGATTAACTGGAAGCTGGCGGTTCTCACCTTTGTTGTCGTTCCCGTCATCATTTGGCTTGTCGTGTATTTTAACGGCAAAATGACCAAGGCGATTCATCAGCTCTTCACCGACGTGGGCGACTTTAACGCTCGTGTCGAAGATAACGTCGGCGGAATTCGCGTTGTTCAGGCGTTTGCGAACGAAGAGCATGAGAAGGAAAGATTCGCTGTGAATAACGGACGATTCCGTCTGACGAAATTGTTCTCCTATAAGCTGATCGCCAAGAACAGTGCCATCAGTTACATGATGATGCGCCTGGTGACGCTGTTCGTCATGGTTTGCGGTACGTGGTTCGTTATTCGCGGGCAGTTGTCCTATGGCGAATTTGTCGGCTTCTTGCTGCTGACGAACGTCTTCTTCCGGCCGATTGAGAAAATCAATGCAATCATCGAGAGCTACCCGCAAGGCTTCGCGGGCTTTAAGCGCTATGTCGAGCTGCTCGATACCGAACCGGATATTGCGGATAGGCCGGATGCCGTGGAGATCGGCGAACTGCGGAGGGAGATTCGCTATGAGGGTGTGTCCTTCGGATACGATAGCGAATCGTCTGTACTGAGCAATATTAACCTGACGATTCGTCAAGGCGAGACGGTGGCCTTTGTCGGGCCATCTGGTGCCGGCAAGACGACATTGTGCAGCCTGCTGCCGCGTTTCTATGAAGTGCAGTCAGGAGCGATTACAATAGACGGCGTAGACATTCGGGACATCAAGATGCAGTCGCTGCGCCATCAGATCGGGATCGTGCAGCAGGACGTGTATTTATTTGCAGGAACTATTCGCGAAAATATACTATACGGCAAGCTGAACGCATCGGAAGAGGAGATCTGGGAGGCGGCGCGCCGGGCCCGTCTGGACGAATTTATCCGATCCCAGCCTGACGGCATGGAGACGGTTATCGGTGAACGGGGCGTGAAGCTGTCCGGCGGACAGAAGCAGCGTCTCGCGATCGCGCGGATGTTCCTCAAGAATCCGCCGATTCTCATTCTGGATGAAGCGACTTCAGCGCTGGATACGGAGACGGAGCAGGTCATTCAGCAATCACTGGCCGAATTGTCTAAAGGCCGTACGACGCTCGTAATCGCCCACCGGCTGGCAACGATCAAAAATGCCGACCGCATCGTCGTCGTCAACGAGGAGGGTATTGCCGAGCAGGGAACGCATGAGGAGCTGCTCGCAGCTCGCGGCCCGTACAGCCGTTTGCATCAAGCGCAGTTTCAAAGCGCGGTCGGAGCTCTGTAATGCGGCTTATCTAGGTAAGCATGCTATACCGTACCAACTATATTGGATATGAAGAATCCGCATTGGATGCGGATTCTTTTTTTTGCGATGGAGGCTTACATAGAGTTCTTGGGAAGTGAATCGGAATGTCTCTGCCCACACTTTCATACGAATATTATTGGCCCGTTGAACGAAACCGGTACTCTCAGCGTATTATCTATGATTTGCCATTATAACTAGGATTGAGAGGGAGAGAGATGAACAAAAAAGGACGTATCGCCGTATCGATCATGCTTGCCGCGAGCCTGCTCATGCCGATAGGAAGTGTGGCGGCAGACAGTGGGATTGGGACAGAGTATGAGAGCACCAAGCAGCATTTCAACCGGGATTACAAGGTTACTAGAGATACTGCTTCCAGGAAGGCTAAGCTGCTGGTAGAATCCTATGACACAAACAGTGTGCAGTATGCGCTGATCGATCAGGGGGACATCGTAATTTCCGGGGTAGCCAGCAAAGATGCGGGGAAGGGAAAGGCTGAGATATCCGCCACGACGATGTATGGCATCGGGTCCACCAGTAAAATGTTTGCCGCCGCTGCAGTTATGAAGCTAGTTGATGAGGGCAAGGTAGATTTGGACGTTCCCGTCGTCAACTACATTACGGATTTCAAAATGAAAGACCCGCGCTATAAGCAAATCACGCCGCGCATGCTGCTGAATCACTCTTCCGGGCTGCAGGGGGGCGCCCTTAGCAATACGTTTTTGTTCGAGGATAACGACACTTACGCGCATGATCAGTTATTGGCACAGCTTGCCGAGCAGAATTTGAAAGCTGACCCGGGCGCATTCTCTGTATATTGCAATGACGGCTTCACGCTGGCTGAAATTTTAGTTGAGCGTGTCAGCGGGCTCAGCTTCACGGATTATATCCACACGGCCTTTACAAAGCCCTTAAATATGAAGCATACGAAAACGCCGCAGGATCATGTTAAAACAAGCCAGTCGGCACCGTTATACTTTCCGGTATATCCAGGGCGGCTGCCAAATGAAACTGTCAATGTCATCGGTTCGGGCGGTATTTATTCTACCGCAGAGGACTTGGTAAAATTCTCGCAAATATTTACGGGTCAGGTCGATTCGATCATCAGTAAAAAATCGGTCAAAGCGATGCAGCAGGAAGAATACAGAAGAGGATTGTGGCCTAAGGAAGCGGATTCGGCGTTTGGGTTCGGGCTTGGCTGGGACACGGTAAATATGTTCCCGTTCAGCGAATACGGCATTCAGGCGCTGTCCAAGGGTGGTGACACGATGCTGTACCATGCTTCCCTCGTGGTGCTTCCAGAACATAATATGGCTGCCGCCGTGGTCTCATCAGGCGGGAGCAGCATGACAGATCAATTGCTTGCCAATGAAATCCTCCTTAGCGCGCTTCACGAAAAAGGTGTTATTCCTGAACTGAAACCGGAGAAGTCGCATGGAATCCCTGTCAAGGCGGCCATGCCGAAAGAGGCTGCTGAGCATGCCGGCATCTACGGAGTGAGCAACGCACTAATGAAGGTGGACATTACCGAAGATAACGAAATGATTGTATCCGTACTTAATATACCGGATTATCCGATCGAGAAGTATGTCTACACGGCGGATGGTTCTTTTGTAAAAGAGGATGGCAGCACCAAGGCGAGTTTTGTTCATGAACAGAACGGGCGCACCTATCTATGGCTCAGAGCCTATTCCACGCTGCCTGGCTTAGGGCAGACGGCGATATCTCATTATGCCGCCGAGAAGCTGGAGGCGCATTCCTTGTCAGCCGAGGCACAAGCGGCTTGGAAGGAAAGGGCCGGGAAGAAATATTTCGCGGTTAATGAGAAGTATTCCTCTATTTTGTATTTGGCAATGATGCCTGTCCAGACTGTGGAGATATTCCCGGAGGCGCCGAATTACTTGCTCAACCGCAAAATGATCGATGCGAACAGAGCGGTCAGCGAGCTGCAAATTCCAGCCATGGGCGGAAGAGATACGATGGATTATAATTTCTTCAGCCAGAGCGGGCTGGAGTATTTAGAAATCGGTGGAAGCTTGTTTGTTCGCGAAGAAGCCGTCAAACCGCTTTATCTTGGTTCTCGTTCCTTCCTCACTATTCAAGATAAAGGATATGCGAGATGGCTCTCCGTTCCCGATGCAGCGGCCGGCAAGACAATGAAGGTAACAGTGCCCTCCAATGCTTCGTTTGCCGTCTATGATGAGCATGGGATCTGCTTGAACTTCGAACGCGTCAGCGGCAGCAATACCGTAAAACTGCCGAACAACGGCACGATTGTATTTGCGGGCGATAAAGGGGCAAAATTCCAGATCGAGTTGAATTGAATTTAAGAGATCAGTAAAAAAAGGATGGGCTGATAAATGATCAGCCCATCCTTTTTCATGCGTTTTTAGCAACGATCCCATTGCCTTGATAGCTCCATTTGCGATTAAACCGGGCTTCGCTGTGCACCCAATACTGCTTGATCGCTTCCTCTCGTTCCGGATTGGGGTAGTATTCATGATAAATCGTACTGTCTGGACAGAACAATATTTTGTAACCGCAATAAATGGCGTTAAAGCAATAGTCCGTTTCTTCAAAATAGTGAAAGTATTGTTCATCTAATAAACCGAGGTTATCCAGTAATTTCCTCTTTAATAAAAAACAAGCTCCGTTTACTGCCAGACATTCTCTGGTTTCTTCCAAGATCCCTGGTTCATTGGGACATAAAAAGTAAGGAGAGGTCCAATCCATGTTCGTCCCGACACCGACTAATTGGTTGGAGCTATTTATTAATTTGGGAGCGACGACCGCTGTTTGTTCATCCCTCCATAGGGCGTCAATTAGAGGCGGCAGCCAATCTTTCGTTACGAATACGTCGGGATTCATAATCACGATCGTTTCTGAGGAACCGTTCACGATGCCGAGGTTAACCGCGCTGGCGAACCCCTTGTTTCGGCCGTTTTGGATCAGCTTGATATCGGGGAAGCTTTGTAAGTACTCCATAGTACCGTCTGTACTCCCGTTATCGACAACGATGATGGCATAGTCAGATGGCGTATATGTTCTTATGGCATCAAGGCAACGCTGAATGTAAGAGGCTGAATTGTAGGTTACAATCACGAGATCTGTCTGCACAAGATATCGCCCTTTCTGTATTCAATCTCATTTAGGTTCAATATTTCTTCAACATATGCGCCGGGAGCGGCAAATGATTGAGGCAGTCAACCATTTTCGGTCAATAGTTGTTTTGTGCAGTAAAAGGGCAAATGCCGATGTTCCCCTTCAAACTAGGGGAATAGACTGTGAATTATATGATATTTGGAGTGTGGTGACAGATGACTATTACGGTAATTACACCCGTTTTGAACGAGGAGACTTTTTTGAGGCTATTTCTGGAGAGGGTGACGTCCTTTGCCGACGAGATTCTTATCGTTGATGGGGGAAGCAGTGATAATTCCATCTCCATTATCAAGTCATTTATGAGGAAGCACAACATTCGCTTATTTAGCAATAAACAGGGAACTGCTTATACGGATGAATGGAATGAATCTGAAGTTAGAAATTTTTTGGTGGATCAGGCGCAGGGTGAATGGATCGCCAATATTGATGCGGATGAAATATTCGATGATGCCTTCGAATCGGTCATCCCCGGCATATTAGCCCATACGACCGCCCAGGTGTTGAGATTCCCGATTATCAATTTCTGGAAGGACCCATGGACGGTGCGCGTTAATGCACCCAATGACGAGAGATGGTCGAATGATATCATCCGTATGTGGCGAAACGGGATCGGCATACGTTATCGTGACCAGAAACATCACTGTACACTTAAGGGGCCCGAAAGCGACATTTGGGCGCTGCCGTCTGAACGCATTGAAGTACCCATTTATCATTATCATTATGCCTTCGGGAAGAAATTCAAATTTAACGACAATCGCCGTGGAGATGTTAATTTATATGACAATATAGGCGACCCGGACTGGTCGTTCCAGCACGGCGAATATGAGATCAGAACTGTACCATTCTCGGGGCAGCATCCCCGAACCATTCGCAATTATTTAGGAATTTAGACCAAGGCGGAAAGGTGGATCAATGTGTACACGAGAGAGCAGCGAAGGTTATTAAGAATGTTAAGCGGGGCCATTCGATGGAAGAAAGGCAGACGACGGGCAAGACTACAAAGAAGGGCATTGCTGCGTAAAATACAGTACTGGGAAGCGACAAAAGACAAGAGGATTCAAGCCAAGCAGAATCGGGACACTGAAAATTTACCAAGTCCCGTTTTGCCAATAGCCCCGCCTATTGTTCCGGTTAAACCGGCTTCCCCAGCGGACAGCGGGGTGTTGACTGAAAATTCAATCAGACCAGTGTCACCAGTGTCCTTATATGAACCTCCAAAAAATGATTATAAGCTGAAACCGTTGAATTCTTCACTAGATCCCAACAATATCACTCTGTTTCGTTTTCCGATTATTGACTGGGGTTACCGATGGCAAAGGCCGCAGCACATTTGTCAGCAGTTCGCCAGACATGGGTACAGGGTATTTTATTTCGCGATTGAAACGATGCCGATCGGCAGTGTAGAGGCTACATTTGAGGACGTTCAAGCCGCGCTGCAGATTCGAGAGGCGGAGGAGAATGTCTGGCTTGTTCAATTGTGCTCGCATAACAGTCTTAACGCTTATCGCGATACCATCGATCATCCGCTCGATAAACGATACATGAAATGGTCGATTGAGGCCCTGAAGCAAAAGTTCAATATCGGACAAACGGCATCCATCGTCGATCTTCCGTTCTGGTCCATGCTTGTATTTGATCTGAAGGATAATAAAGTCATTTATGATTGCATGGATGAACATGCCGGATTCTCGAATACATCCGACGAGCTGCTCGCGCTGGAGCCTACTCTAATGAACCGGGCAGATGCCGTCGTTGCTTCGTCCGGTGTGCTCTATCAAAAAGCGCGGAATCTAAATCCGTCTGTTCATTTAATCCCCAATGCGGGGGAATTTGAACATTTTTCCGTGAAGCCCAGCTACAGGCCTATTGATATAGCGAAGGTTAATCAACCGATTGTCGGGTATATTGGCGCCATTGCTGACTGGTTTGACATGGCATTGGTGTATGAGCTTGCAAAAAGCAATCCGGATTGGAATTTCGTATTGGTTGGCGATACGTACTATAGCGATACCTCAAACATAGAGAAGCTGCAAAATGTGTTTCTCCTAGGCGAGAAACAGTATCATGAGCTGCCGGCATACCTGCATGCTTTTGATGTCTGCATCATTCCGTTTCTTATCAATTCCCTGACATTGGCAACAAATCCGGTAAAAATATACGAATACCTGTCTGCAGGCAAACCCGTCGTATCCACACCGCTGCCAGAGCTCGCCCCGATGAACGAATATGTGTCTCTTGCAAGCGGGCCGAAGGAATTTGAAGCAGCTATCGCTAGAGGACTTCAAGAGAATGGTGAAGAGCAAGCAAGAGCAAGGGAGAAGCGCCGGCAATTTGCAGCTGAGAATACGTGGGAACACCGGTACAAGGACTTTCACTCCATTGTTCTTACCGCGCTTTATCCAAAAGTCAGTGTCATTATCGTGACTCACAATAATTGGACCTTCACGGAACGCTGCTTAAATAGTTTGCTGCGGCATACCGCTTATCCTAGATTTGAAATCATAGTGGTCGATAATGCATCTACCGACGAGACGTCAGCCCGCTTGCTGCAGCTGAGTTATCCCGACATTAAAACGATTCTGTTATCTGAAAACAATGGCTTCGCTGAAGGAAATAATATTGGAATTTTGAATGCAACCGGGGATTATGTCGTATTGTTGAATAACGATACGATCGTATCCAAAGATTGGCTGCCTCGTTTACTGCGTCCTTTCAAGACAGACCCGCAAATCGCAGCCGTTGGTCCCATGTCCAACTATGTTGGGAATGACCAGAGGCTTGATTTCTTTGTTGGAGATGAAATCCAAGGTGCAAACGAAGTTTGGCTTGATGAATTTTATGAGCTGTACGACCGAAGAATGAGATATACGGAAATGCTTGGTTTCTTCTGCGTTGCGATCAAGAAGGAGATATTCAAGAAATTAGGTTCACTGGATAAGAATTTTGGAACGGGCATGTTTGAGGACGATGATTTCTGCCTGCGGATGCGGCACGCTGGCTATAGACTAGCCGTGGCGGAGGATGCTTTTGTGTATCACAAGGGCAGCGCAACTTTTAACCAGTGGGATGAGGAGCAGAAGAACAGTTTGTTTCACCATAACCAATCCTATTTCGAAAGTAAGTGGGGCATAAATTGGTCGCCGCATAAGATGCCTCTATCATTATTTGTCAACATCTCCGATCCGGATAAAATTGCAGAAATTGTCGCAGCTAATCCCAAAATACCTGTATTTGCTTCCTGTCCTGAGGAATGGAAGAATCCGCAGGAAGAGTGGCAGCGCAAACTGCTGCAACAATGCAACGGGGATTCGCTTGTCATTGCCCGCGTGGGAAGTTATTTGGGCCAACCGATTCATGGAATTCGCAAGATTGGGCCGGACTTGTATTTTACGAATAATATAGAGTTATTGCAGAAGATAAAGTTCAAGCATATTTATGACTTTAGACCATTCGCGCCTGGGGGTGAGCTCATTGGTAACGAGCTTAGACTACTTACAAGCGTCTAGTACCGATGATTACAAGAAAGTTTATGAGATGGAACAGCCGTTGGTCACGATTTGCATCCCCACATATAACCGCGCCGATTCATTATTAAACCTCAGTTTGAAGTCAGCCGTGAACCAAACCTACACGCATTTGGAAATCATCGTCATCGGGGATTGCTGCACTGATCATACCGAAGAAGTCATTCGCCAGTTCAATGATCCAAGAATCATATTTGAAAACCGGGAGAGCCGTGGCGAGTATCCGGCCGAGACCTATCAACACTGGCTGGTGGCTGGAAGCATCCCTACAAATCGCGCGCTCGAGCTGGCTTCAGGCCAATTTATAACTCACCTGGACGATGATGATGAGTTTGCCGAAGACCGAATTGAGAAGCTGGTAAACTTCGCAAAAGAAACCCGCGCAGACTTGATATATCACCCATTTTACTATTATGTCGTACCGGAGCACTGGGTGGTGAATGATGCAGAGCCGCTGATGTGCGCCAAAATAACAACTTCGTCCATGTTCTATCATCACTGGTTAAAATGTGTTCCTTGGGATCCAAAATCATACCTGCTCAATGAGCCCGGGGATTGGAATAAAGTCCGGCGCATGTTAGAGCTTGGGATCAAGACGGCAAGACATCCTGAGCCTTTGACTAAGAAGTATTAGGGAGTTGTGATGTGTTAATGGAGTATATTCCGTTTCTAAAGCCAAAAGTGGTTCCCAAACAATACTATCAACGTTATTTGGACGAAATCGATGAATCAAGAATATATACGAACAATGGTCCTTTGAACAAAAGATTTGAAGAGCGTATTCTCAAGGAACATTTTAATCATACAGGGGCCGTCGTCACGGTCAGCAATGCGACAATAGGTCTACTATTGGCTATTTCCCAATTGAAGCGGCAAGGGAAATATGCTCTGATGCCCAGCTTTACCTTTCCAGCTACACCGCTGAGTGCGATGTGGTGCGGGCTGGAGCCTTATTATATCGACATCGACCCTGAACACTGGTGCATGGACGAACACAAGCTGGAACTTGCACTGGAGAAGCTCGGGGATGAGGCAGCCGTCGTCGTTCCTTACGCAACGTTTGGCACACAGCTTGATCTGGCTTACTATGAATCGTTGATTCGGCGCGGCATCCCCGTCGTTATTGATGCTGCTTCAAGTTTCGGAACGACCATGGAGGAGCAGGATCTCACCAGTTTTGGAGGAGCTATCGTGTACAGCTTCCATGCTACGAAATCTTTTGGAATTGGCGAAGGAGGCATTGTATATAGCGGTGATCTCGAGTTAATACAAAGTATACGACGCTCCACGAATTTTGGATTTAATGAAGAGCGGTCGTCAGGGCAGTTGGGATTGAATGGCAAAATTTCTGAATATACGGCTGCCGTAGGACTCGCGACTTTAGATGTGTTCTCTGAGAAGATTAAAATTAGGGAGAAGATCGGAGAATGGTACAAGGAAGCGTTAAATGATTATAAATTATTAGAATCTGGATGGAAGGTTCAGGCTATTGCAGGCAAAATCGTCAACCAATTTTATCCGATATTATGCCCGGTTGATCAAGAAAACAGGTTTTACGTCGATAAATTGCAAGCATTGGCCATTCAGGTAAGAACTTATTTCTCACCGCCTTGTCATCGGCAAAAAATGTTCGATTATCATCCTCGTACATCGCTAGCGGTTACAGAGGAAATTAGCCGGAGGATTCTTAGCTTGCCCGTCTGGGAAGATATAAGAAAGGAACAGGTTGAGCGTATTGTCAGGAGCTTGATCCATGAGTGAGGCAAATTTGCTGATTTGGGGCTGTGGCGGCATGGGGCGGGAAATTCTCGCCCTATGCGAGGTGCTGGGGCGAAATGTGATAGGGTTCCTTGATGAGCGTATAGAAATGCGGGGACAATTTGTAGACAATGTTCCCGTGCTCGGGGATATAGCGCATATCGCTAAATACAGAAATGAAGCGGAAATCATTTGTTCTGGAGTAGGCGACCCGGCCCTGAAGCGGAAATTCGTATTTAAAACGAAGGAGGCTGGCTTTCGATTCGCTCCTGCGTTAGTTCATCCATCCGTGAACGTTCCTAAGAACAGCCGGCTGGGGATCAATAGTATTCTTTGCGCAGGATCTATAGTGAGCATAAATGTCCAGGTGGGCAATTTCGTCATCGTCAATACGAATGTTACGCTGGCGCATGACGTGTCGGTTTTTGATTATTGTACGATTTCGCCAGGAGTCAACGTTAGCGGTCATGTCACTGTAGAAGAAGGCGTTTTTATCGGTACAGGATCTGCTATTCGCGAGAAAGTGAGCATAGGAGCCTGGTCTATGATCGGGGGCGGTTCATTTGTGGCAAGTGACGTCCCTCCTCAAGCTCTTTATGCAGGAGTCCCAGCCGTCTTCAAAAAGACAAGGACGAATCCTTAATCATAAATCCCCTTGCAGTAAAACTTGGATTGACTAACCATGTCCTCATGGTTGCAATCGGGATTTTACGAAAGGGGATTTTATAATTACCGCTTACCGAGCATATGGGCCAGCTTAGCTTTTACAACCTTCTTCATGTCAAAAGCGGCTTTGATGATTTTCGCGCCTTTTGCCGCTATCAGCCTTGTTTTGGGAAGATGATCCCTGATCCAGTAAAGAGCGGAGAGGAGGGATTCTACGTTAGCATCTATTTTGATATAATGAATTCCCTCTTTTAATATAAGCTGGTCATTGCGCGGATTCGTTGTCACCAGAAGACATCCTGTAGCCATGGCATCTACAGCGGCCGTCGTTGGAAATCCATCTAAAGCCATGTGGTCGCTAATACTGCAATTGATGAACACATGGCAGCTTTGGTATAAGGTCTTTAACTGCTCGGGCGCTAGCAATCCATGGAAAGTAATGCGTTTATTTATGAAGTAGCCAAGCTGACTCTCCCAATCTCCTACAATGTGAAGATGGAAATCATCTGAATTAAGCAGATTATAAGCTTGAACCAGCAACGGGAATCCTTTTCTGGGGTAATTAAAGGCGCAGAAAACAAGCTGAATGGGTGATGACCACGATCTTGCAGCGTAGTTATATAATTTAGTATTAACGACCACAGGCTGATAGATGCTCGATTTCATTTTTATGAGAACATCTTCAATATTCGTAAAGACGGTGGAGCAATGACTGGCAACAATGTCCAGATATTCGGATCTTGTATCTTGTACGAGGCCGCCGCCAGGGTAAAGCGTCGTATGCAGCCTAATCTGCCGTTCGATCAAAAATGAGCGAATATCCAAATATGGATTTGAGCCCGGCATATGAGTTCCATCGGGGAGGGTGCATGCTCCCAGCAAACTTACGACCAAGTTCAAAAAAACGCAATAGACATCCGTAATCTGTTCAGAAACGGCTAACTCCTTGAATTGAGAAAAGGGATGCACGACCGCAGGGAAATCATCCGTGTAAGGTTCAGTCGCAAAGAACAGGGTGTCCGGACGCTCGACATGCATCTGAACATTCTCCCAATATCGAAACCCGCTGAGCTTCCAAGGAAATCGGGTATCAATAATGGCAAGGCGGGGCTTTGGACGCATGGGTTGAACTCATTACTTTATAGCTTGCGGACAAGCCGCATGCTGTTATAGTCGCATAAATAAGCATATTCATCCCTTGCGCACATTTCATCCACCGCTTTTGTAACCCCCGGAAGCTCTGCCCATTCGTATCCAGGGCAATCTTTATATGAGTAATCATGGAAGGCGATAATACCTCCGGGTACAACTCTTGAAGCATAGTGTACAATATCGTGAACAACCCCGTCGTAGCTGTGATCTCCGTCGACGAAGAGCGCTGCGATCTTGGACGGACAGTCGTCATAAGCCTCTTGGCTAGGTTTTTTGATTTTGTGAATATGAGGTTCCAGCCCGGCATTTCGGATATTTTCGTCAAAATCATGTTCATAGTTTACAGGTAAAGCAGGGTGGTAGAAGGGATCGATAATGTGAATAGAACGTTTGCGCGTGGTTAGATATTGGCTGCTAAGACCAAGCGCTATCGCGCTTTTACCTTTGAAGGTGCCGATCTCTACGATTTCTCCATCCAAATGATCTACGAGCAAAGGCAAATGGAGAAGACCTAAAATTTCGAGCTCCATTAAGTAGCCTTCGGTTTTTTTGACGATGTCAAGCAATTCGGAAAACTGATATTCTCCATTAAAACTCATTGTATTCCAGCGCTCCTTTTTGATTGCTTTTTTGAGTTCGGTGCTTACCTCATAATCACGTGAATGCTTCTCAATTAAAGATAAAGCTGTTTTTTCGTATAAGGATGGTGCGGCAGCACATTCATTTAATTTCTTCTCATAGTAAAACATAAAGCTCTTACGGATATCCTGAGCATATTCCTGGATAAACCGTATGCGATTCTCCTCGTATTTGGACAAATCAGCCACGCCGCAGTCATGAACAGTCCATGCGGTGTCCTGTGAAGGGATGCCAACCTCATAACCTGCCCTATAAAATTCCATACATTGGGACAAATCGTAGAAATCCCAATCCTGGAATAAATCCTCACGCCAAGGAATATCCGACTGCGTCATGATTAGCAAGCCATCGATTGCAGCGACAGGCTGGTAAGAGCGGCCTGCTTCACTATTATTGAAGGCAAGCAGTTCCATCTGGCCAGAGTGGCTGCCGTATACCTGGCCATAATTCTCTGCGGCTTCCCACCACATCCCGCTTGGCGGAATATAGGCAGAACCGATTACTCCCATAAGCCCGAGATTTGGATGCTGTTGAAAAATACGAATCGTATCTTCTAGGAAATTTTCATGGATAATGTAAACATCCTGATGCAGATATACTTTATATTTTGCATCAGATTGACGCATTGCTCTATTGTAGCCGGAGGTAATGCTTTGAGCTCCGGATACCGAAATAATTTCGATTTCGAATCCGTCGGGGATGTGGAGAGCCGAAATATGGCGAAGCGATTCCTGCAACACATCTTGTTGGCTAACGCAATAAATGAAGCATATTTTATGTGAATCCATGGCCTATGGCATTGTTCTCCTCTCATATTTGGTATGTCTCCATATCACTTTATATGATGCATGTTTCGAATGTGCTTATTTGTTAGACTATACAATTTAAAATGGGTATGAATAGATGCCAGTTGATCAATCGTATGAGCCTTCATGCCGGTCAGCAGGGTTTGATCCCGGATATCGCTTGGATGCGGACAGAGGTGTATATTTGGAGAAATCTGCTGTCTTAGTGCCTATTATTTTATAAAAATAGGCAAATTTGCGTATATTTGCTATCACCGCAAACGCCATGGTAATATTTTCTTGTAGCTGCTCAACAATTTCAAATGAGGAGAGAGGAGACTATTTCCATGCAGACCAATTCGTCCTTAAGTGAAAATTTGTTTACTGAAGCATTCACGCAGAATCCGTTTCCGACCTATGAACAAATGAGAGAGAAAGAACCGATTATGCGTATTCTTTTCCCCGATGGGCATTATGGCTGGATCATTACTAGGTATAGCGATGCTGTTGAGGCTTTGAAGGACCCTCGTTTTGTGAAGGATATGAGAAATGCTGGGATTGAAGAAGATATGCTCTTTATCAATAATAATATGTTGTTCTCCGATCCGCCGGATCATAAGAGATTGAGAGGATTGGTACAAAAAGCCTTTACGCCGCAGCTGATTTCCGGCATGAGGGAACGGATCCAGCAAATCGCCGATGAACTGCTGGCGGAGGTAGAAGGCCAGGAGTCAATCAATCTGATCGATGAATATGCATTTCCGCTGCCGATCATCGTAATCAGCGAAATGCTGGGCGTGCCGAATTCGGACCGCGATAAGTTTCGGGTCTGGTCGAATGCGCTTATCGAACGCTCTGGCCGGGAGCCTGATGAGGACGTGCGCAATTTAATCATGGAGTTCAGGGAGTATTTGGCGGACTGGTTCTCCAAAGTCAGACAACAGCCGGGCAATGATTTGATCAGCCAATTAATTATTGCGGAGGAACAAGGAGATCGGCTTACGGAGCATGAGCTGTTTAATCTGGTTATGCTGCTCATCATTGCTGGTCACGAAACGACCGTCAATTTGATCGGCAACGGTATTCTTGCACTGCTCCAGCATCCGGAACAGCTTCGGATCCTGCAGAGTCGTCCGGAACTGATTCATACAGCGATCGAAGAAGTGCTCCGCTACAACGGTCCCGTTGAATTCAGTACGGGCCGTTGGGTTAAGGAGGACCTTGAATTCAAGGGTGTATCTATGAAAAGAGGAGAATCAGTGATTATTTCCCTGAGCTCGGCAAACCGGGACCCGGAGCAGTTCAACGATCCCGATCTTTTTGATATTTCAAGGGAGAAGAGCCCGCATCTGGCCTTTGGCAAAGGCATCCATTTATGTCTCGGTGCGCCGCTCGCCCGGCTGGAAGGGGAAATTGCGATCAACACTCTGCTGAAGCGATATCCGAATATTCGGCTCAAAGTCGATGTAAGCGAGCTGGAATGGCGGCCGGGAATGATCGTCCGGGGAGTTAAGGAAATGCCGTTATATTTGGAGTAGGACGTAAGTACGCAACATATTAGGGGAGTGCGAAGGGGTTGTCCAAAGCGTGATCATCCGTGCTGGGGGAACCCCTTTCTTTTATACCAACTACTGGATCCTAAGCTGTCTTGCAGGTCGTACAGTAAATGGATTTCATACATCTAATTATGCTCTAAACGGATGATAATGGGGATTAGATGGATTTTATGCAGCTATTTCAGGAATCCATACCTTGATTGGCAATTGTTCTGCTTTTAACGATATGAAATCCATTTAAATTTACATTTTCATTTTGGCCGCAGAAACTAACTACTATAGATCCATTTAGATAAGTGTTGAACTATTCAAAGGGTGTAGGGCAAGTAAGCAGGTAAGCAGGTGGGTAAGAAGAGGTATAATGTTCCTGCGGGCACTAGCCCGACATCCCTTGAATGATTTACATACATAAGAGGCAGCACTCCAGTCTTAGAGGCGACCACAAACATATACTCCCGAAGTTAAAGGGGGGTTGGTGATTAATAGCCATCCGCAATTTTTCAAACGGGCGGAAGATGCTATAATAGGAACGTAAAATAATAAAAGAAAGCGGGAACAACATGGGTCGTAAATGGAATAATATTAAAGAGAAGAAAGCATCTAAGGATGCGAATACGAGTCGTATATATGCGAAGTTCGGCGTCGAGATCTACGTGGCAGCCAAGAAAGGGGAGCCGGATCCTGAATCGAACCGCGCATTGAAGGTCGTGCTTGAACGCGCTAAAACGTATAATGTGCCGAAGGCGATTATTGACCGTGCATTGGACAAGGCTAAAGGCAGCTCGGAAGAAACCTATGAAGAGCTACGTTATGAGGGCTTTGGGCCAAACGGTTCAATGGTCATTGTGGACACCTTGACGAATAACGTAAACCGGACGGCGCCCGAAGTACGCTCGGCCTTCAACAAGAACGGCGGAAGCATGGGAGTAAGCGGCTCGGTATCCTATATGTTCGATGCCACGGCAGTTATTGGCGTAGCGGATAAAACGATCGATGAAGTTTTTGAGATTCTGATGGAGGCGGACCTGGACGTCCGGGATATCATTGAGGAAGAGGACAACGTCATCGTTTATGCAGAGCCGGATCAGTTCCATGCTGTGCAGGAGGCTTTCCGCAGCGCCGGCATTTCGGAATTTACCGTGGCCGAGCTGACGATGCTGGCTCAGAACTACGTGAATCTTTCGGAGGAAGCGCAAGCGCAATTTGAGAAATTGATCGATGCACTGGAGGATTTGGAAGACGTACAGCAGGTATATCATAACGTGGAGCTGGAGGATTAATCCTTCTGCGCCCATACAAAATAAAGCAGCTTAATTTCTCTTGAAGAGATTTAAGCTGCTTTTTTTCGATCACCTATAAAAACAATCAGCCCTCAAACACGAGCTTTTCGATTTGCTTCAGCACATGGCGAAGACCGTGCTCCTTCTCCATAAATCCGATCAGCGAGCGGATCAATACCGGCTTGTGCTGCTTGGCTTGCAATGCCTCCTGGAGCAGTTCAGCGGCTTCCTGCAGCTCAGCTTTTTTAAAATTTGTAATCTGCAATTCAGGTATGGTGGTCATGAGGTCATTGAGTAGGTCAGGCAGTCTGTGGCGGGTACAAAAAGACTCTCCCTGCAGCGCAGATTGCATGTATACTTCCATATCTTCCCGTTTGAGCAGCGGAGGTCTGCTGGCGGCCTGTGTATTCGCTGCCATATCTTCCATGCAATGAACGATAAACTCAGCCACGTCGCGAAGAATGAGCGATCTTTTCTCGAACACCATCAGGAAAATGATCTCGCGAATAATTCCGTTATAAATGAAGACAAGATCCCAGACGTTGGAGCGGATTCCTTCACCAAAAACCCGAATAAGGCTCTCTATATTACTTTTGAGCAGGCTCGCCCTCATTTGAAACAAAATGGGGGCGACCTTGCCATCAGGCGTCGAGAATTTCTTCATTTCCTGCATCATGTAATTGTTGTTCAAGAAAAATTCGCATTGGCATTCCGTTTCGCGGATAAAAATCTCCTTCGAGGACAGCGACTTGTCGCTTTGAATTTGCTCTTTCCGCTCAATCATGCTCTCCTGCTGAGATAATAAAATTTCAATCAGGATGTCTTCCTTCGAGCTGAAAAAATTATATAAGGAGCCTTTGGCTACGCCGCAGTCGTCAGCAATATTCTGGATCGAGGTAGCAAGATATCCTTTTTCTAAAAAGAAACGCATCGCCGAATTCAAAATTTTCTGCTTGGTTACACTCAAAACCCTCACTCTTTCCCTAAAAAATGTTTGACATTGGTTCAAATTTAAGTAGAATTATTGTATTCAATGACCAGGCGGTTTTTTAAAAAACCATGTAGTCATGACGAGTTTTTTGTTTTCCCCTATATCCTAACATATATTTGGGGAAATCATTACACAGAGAAATGGAGAGAAAATAACTCATGTCCAAAGACGCCATCCATGAACCGGCAGAGTTTTCTATGAAGTCGTTAATAGCTCCTCTGCTGGCGGTTATTCTGGGAATGATCATGGTTATTCTCGATAGTACGGTCATCAATGTGGCTATACCAAATTTGCAGCAATACTTCGGCACCTCGCTAAAGGCTATCCAGTGGACGATAACGGGATATACCCTGGCGTTGTCCGCCGTTATTCCGCTTGCGGGCTGGATGACGGATAAGTACGGCGCAAAGAAGGTATTCTTGATTACGATTACCTTGTTTACACTGGGCTCTGTGCTGTGTTCCTTGGCGCAGACGTCCGAACAGCTCGTCATTTTCCGGGTGATTCAAGGGCTGGGCGGAGGCATGGTTGCTCCGATCGGCATGGCGATGGTGTTCAAGCTGGCTCCACCCGATAAGAGAGGGGCGGTCATGGGGATGCTGGGCATTCCGATGCTGCTTGCGCCAGCTTCAGGACCGATTTTATCGGGCTGGTTAATTAAAATCGCTTCATGGCATTGGATTTTCCTGATTAATCTGCCAATCGGCATCGCCGCGATCATTGTTGGTATTGAATTCCTGCCGAAGTTTGAGAGCAGGAAGGTTCCGGGGCTGGATATCCTGGGGATGATCCTGGCACCGATCGCGTTTGCAACGCTGGCTTTTGGCGTAAATGAAGGGGGAACGGAATGGTCCTCCCCGGTTACATTAACAGCACTCCTTGTTGGGGGCATCGCGCTGATTATTTTTATTATCGTAGAATTGAATAAAAAAGAACCGCTCCTCGAGCTGCGTGTCTTCGGCTCTTCCGATTTCACCAGGGGTGTGCTGCTATCCTGGATCGTGCAGATTGCGCTGTTCGGTGCGATTCTGATGGTGCCTCTCTATTTGCAGAACGTAAGAGGGTTTACGCCGCTGCAGAGCGGGTTCACGACGCTGGCCCAGGCGCTGGCCTCCATGACCATGATGCCGATTGGAGGAAGGCTGTTTGATAAATGGGGGGCGCGTCCGCTAGCCATGACCGGGTTGACTCTGATTTCCACGGCTTTGTTCCTGCTCTCACAGATCAAGGTAGATACGTCGATGATCATGGTTGTAATGCCGCTTATTCTTATGGGGGCAGGCATGGGCATGACGATGATGCCGTTAAATACGCATATTCTTAATTCGGCGCCCCGTAAGCTTGTGAATCGTGTTACACCGTTGACTTCGGCAACGCAGCAGGTTGTTACTTCCTTTGCTATCGCCGGATTGACGGGCTATTTAACTTCAAATATAACGAAGCATATGACGGCACCGGAGACAGCCGGAGATGTCATGGCGAGTTCAACGCTAGCGTTTGGCGATACCTTCTTTCTGACAGCTTGCATTGCGGTTTCCGGGCTGCTGCTCAGCATTCTGCTGCGCAAGCCGCGGAGCAAACCGGAGGAGGAGCTGCCGGAGAACGAATCGATGCCGGATGCTAAAGCGATGATTTCACATTAATCTGGATCAAGCTATCGGCCCTCAGACTTTCTATCCTATAGAAGGTTTGGGGGCTGTTCCTATTTTCGGTGCATGTTATTTTGGACATTGTTCACAAGTGAGCCGGCTATTAAACTACTCTAGCCCGCTTCTGATATGTTATCATGAGGAAAGCAACAATGATGATGTTATGTAGCAATTGCTAGAACGAATATCTCTGGAGAATGGATGGAGTATACATATGAAGTATCGCAATTTGGAAGAATGCGTCGTTGATTTGGAGAGACATGGGCATCTGGTTCGTATCCGTGAGGAAGTGGACCCTTATCTGGAAATGGCCGCTATTCATTTGCGCGTTTATGAAGCCGGAGGACCGGCACTTTTGTTTGAGAACATCAAGGGCACGAAATATCGGGCTGTCTCCAATCTTTTCGGTACGATCGAGCGGAGCAAGTTTATTTTTCGCAATACGTGGCAGGCGGCAGAGAACGTCATCGCTTTGCGCAATGATCCGATGAAAGCCTTGAAGAAGCCGCTTCAAAGCATGAGTTCCAGTTTAGCCGCCCTGACTGCGCTGCCTGTCAAGAAACCAGGGGGGCTGCCGTCCGGCATGCAGGAAATACAAATTTCGGATTTGCCGCAAATCCATCATTGGCCGATGGACGGAGGAGCGTTCATTACGCTTCCGCAAGTGTACACAGAGGATCCGGACAAGCCGGGAATTATGAATTCCAATCTGGGCATGTACCGTGTGCAGCTTAGCGGCAACGACTATGAGATCAACAGAGAAGTCGGTATGCACTATCAAATCCATCGCGGAATCGGCATTCACCAGGACAAGGCCAACAAGCTAGGTAAGCCGCTGAAGGTAAGCTGCTTTGTCGGCGGTCATCCAGCGCATTCCCTGGCTGCCGTCATGCCGCTGCCGGAGGGAATGAGCGAGCTGACGATTGCGGGAATGCTCTCCGGGCGGCGTTTTCGCTATAGTTATGTTGACGGCTATTGCATCAGCCATGACGCTGATTTCGTCATTACGGGTGAAATTCATCCCGGAGAGACAAAGCCGGAGGGACCTTTTGGTGATCATCTGGGCTACTATAGCTTGGTTCATCCTTTCCCCGTCATGAAGGTACACAAAGTATACGCGAAACCGAATGCTATCTGGCCGTTTACGGTTGTCGGACGTCCTCCGCAGGAGGATACGGCGTTTGGTGAGCTGATCCACGAGCTGACCGGTGATGCCGTCAAGCTGGAGGTTCCGGGCGTGAAAGAGGTACAGGCGGTTGACGCTGCAGGCGTGCATCCGCTCCTGTTCGCGATCGGCAGCGAGCGATATACGCCGTACCAGGAGGTCAAGCAGCCGGCCGAGCTGTTGACAATTGCCAATCATATTCTAGGAACGAACCAATTGAGCTTGGCGAAATATTTGTTTATTACCGCCGAAGATAAGCAGCCGCTAAGCACTTATCGCGAAGTCGAATTCTTGAGCTATATTCTAGAGCGTATCGACCTGCATCGGGATATCCATTTTCATACGAACACGACAATCGATACACTTGATTATTCCGGTACAGGACTGAACACCGGGAGCAAGGTTGTTTTTGCAGCATATGGGGAGAAGAAAAGGGAGCTCTGTACGGAGGTTCCTGACGGGCTGAAGGACATTCGCGGCTATGAAAACGTCCGTTTCGTCCTGCCGGGCATCGTCGCCATGGAGGGACCAGCGTTTAGAGATTACGCGAGCGCGAATAAGGAGATGGATGAGCTCAGCAAGGCGATCGCGGCAAAAGGAGAATTCCCTTCCTGCCCAATGATTATTCTATGCGACGACAGCGAGTTTCTGAGCGCATCTCTGAGCAATTTTCTCTGGGTGACCTTCACGCGCAGCAATCCGTCTCATGATATTTACGGAGTAAACAGCTATTACGACAACAAGCATTGGGCTTGTGACAACGTCATTATCGATGCCCGCAGCAAGCCACATCAAGCGCCGCCGCTCATTCCCGACCCGGCGGTGGAGAAGAACATTGAGCGCTTGTTTGTTAAAGGTGCTAGTTTAGGTGGGATCAAGATAGGATAGAATTGAGATAGTTAATGAGCTCCCGTCTCTTTCAGAGACGGGAGCTGTTTTTTTGGACAGAAGGGACTAGTCATTACTCTACTCTTAGAAAATATTTGTTTGCCCCCTTCCTAATATCTAGTTCCTAGTAAGAGATGTGAATACTATATATAGAGTTGGAACTACGGGGAGGTTATGAGGATGAGACTGTCTGAACTGCAACGCCCATATGATCTTGTTATGAGCCTTGGTTATAATTGCATGGTGGCATACCAATTGAAGAGACTAGCACTTAGAAGCTTTTCAGGACCTGTCGACTGGGTGATTATCCATGAGGCAAGAGATTTAATTCGTCTGCTGGACAATCGTTTTCAGGGATATATGGAGGAACAGAATCTAAAGATCCTAGGCAGCCATAATGGATATTTTTCGGTTCAGGACACGGAATACAAAGCGCATTCCTTTCACGACTTTCCATGCTCTGACGGTAATCAGACGATTGCGAATTATTCTGAATTTAAAAACAAATTGGACAGACGCATCAGCCGCTTCATCAGCTTAGCTGCCCAGGCAGATTCGGCTTTGTTTGTCCGCGAGCGCTGCAGCTATGAGGATGCGGTGCGTTTGAGAGATAGCCTGGCTTCTTTGGTCAAAGGCAAGACGCATCTATTAATAATTAATTATACGAGGGAAGGCAGACTCGTTGAGCATCATTGGATGGATGACGGCATTTGCAGCGTAGACGTAAATCTCGATGTCGATGATGAATTTTTTCGTGATTCGTATTGGAACGATGCCTTTCGTGGGGTGTCATTAATTCCTAAGTAACAGGCGGTTTGCCCAAGCAAAAGGCATGTTCTACAAATATGATGAACTAACTACTCGTACAGATAGGAGCAAGGAACAGGGAGAGATAGAAATTGCCCAGACCGATAAACTTTATTACCGTTGAAAGCGAAAGCTACACCCGTATCATAACAAGTATCGTTGAGCCGATCCGAAAGTACCTGCCAGATAGTCTGGTTTCGGATCGCCGGGCGTTGAAGGACGCGGTAAACGTTCATTTCTTTAATGAACAGGAGTACAGGAGCGAGGTTGCGCACTGCGGCATCAATGTCAGTATGTTTCATGGGATTGCAGACAAACAGATCCGTACAGGGGAGCAAGTCGGCTTTCATGATTATGTCTTTGTTCCCGGGCCGATATGGGTAAACCAACTGGTTCACGACGGAGTGCCTAGAAGTAAATTGTTTATCGTAGGTTATCCTAAACTAGATCCTTTATTCACTATCCAGCCGCCAGCCGAATCAACCAAGCAAACCGTATTGTATGCACCAACCCATTCTAAATCCTGTTCTTCTTATCCTGCATTCAAGGAATTTCTTCACAGCTTTCCTTCACATCTTCATTTCGGCGTTTCCTTGCACCCCTATGATCAGGTTCATCCTAAACCAACCATGGAAGAGCTTGTGTCAGCAGACGTAGTGATTTCGGACACCAGCAGCATTGTTTATGAAGCCTGGTCCTTGGGAAAACCCGTCATCTTTCCTGATTGGCTTGTCAAGGACAAAGTCATGAGTGATTGGCCAAACTCCATTCCTGCAAAAATTTATAGTGAGAAAATCGGCTACCATGCATATAACTTCGACCATATGATTGAACTGATAGATCTCGCTTTGATTCAAGGAATTGATGGCAAAACCCAGCAATTCATGAGGCAGATTCTCCCTCAAAGGCTAAGAGGAAAATCCGGAGAAGTCACGGCACAGGTTCTTCAGAAAATAGCAAAGCTATAAACCGATGCTATAAAGTGGATGGACCTAACATGAAGAGGAGGACAGCCATGAAGGTGATCATACTTGCTGCGGGAATGGGCTCCCGGCTAAAACCGTTAACGAACCATATCCCCAAGACGATGATCACGGTAGGCAATCAAACTTTGATTGAAAACATTATTCAAGGGCTAGTAGACATCCAGCTCTCGGAAATAGCGATAATAACAGGTTACCAGCACGAAGTGCTTGAGACTTTTTTGAAGCGAAGATTTCCTACAGTGCGGCTGCAGTTTATATATAATGATCAATATTCAGTAAAAGACAACATTTACTCTTTTTCATTAGCAGAGGAATTCGTCGGCAATGAAGAGATGTTGTGTATTTGCTCGGATATATATTGTAAGCCGCAACTGCTGCTAAGAGCGGTTCAAGCGCCGTTCGATATTCTCATGGTGGATGATACGAAAGAAATTCCTTCAAGAGCTATGAAGGTTAGAGTGAATCGTGAAGGTTATATAACTAAAATAAGCAAAGAGCTCTCTGTAGAAGAAAGCAAGGGCGAAATCGTCGGTATTTCCAAAATATCCTCTTCCAATACAGCTTTTATTTTCGAGCGGATCGCGACTTATTTAGACATGGGCCTTGTAAACGTCTGGTGGCCCTATGCCATAAATGACGCCCTGGATCAAATCAAACTGCGTCCATGGTCTACAGATGGCATAGGCTGGGTAAATGTGAATACCTTCGACGATTTGAAAGAAGCCATGAACATCGCTAATGATTAAAAAGAAGAGCAGATTTTTAATCTGGTCTTTTTTTTTGTACCCATATTTATAGTAGCCATTGGTAGAGCTGTTGCTTTAATATGGTTGGAGGAACTTGTATTTAGACAGGGAGGATATATAGGATGGCCGAGCCGTTAAAGTTAATGTATAACAAAGATTTTCTAAGCGAATTTGCTAAGAAGGTGAAGCGAGCCTACAGCGCATTTGACGAAACTTCATTTATCGCGGAAGTATTGGCTGAGCCATGGGGCGAACTGGAGCTAAAAGCCAGAATACGAAAAATCAGCTCCACGCTGGGACACTGTCTTCCCGGCGATTATGAAGAGGCGATCAAGGTTCTTTATCAAATAGATGAGCAGTGTGTGGGGTTCCCGTATTTGTTCTTTCCCGATTTTGTGGAGGTACACGGTCAGGCCGACGAGCATTGGGAGCTTTCGATGCAGGCTTTGGAGCGTTTTACGTCCAAATCAACCGCAGAATTTGCAGTACGGCCGTTCCTGCTGCGAGATCCGGAGCAGATGATGCAGCAAATGATGACTTGGTCGAAGCATGATAACGAGCATGTACGCCGTCTTGCCAGCGAGGGCTGCCGGCCGCGTTTGCCTTGGGGACAAGCATTGCCGATGTTTAAACGCGACCCTGCGCTGCTGCTTCCCTTGCTGGAAGGGCTGAAGGCTGATCCGTCATTATATGTGCGAAAAAGCGTGGCCAACAACTTGAATGATATTACGAAGGATCATCCATCCGTGGTGATCCAGTTATCCCGCGAATGGTTTGGCGAACATCCGGACACGGACTGGATCGTGAGGCATGCGTGCCGCAACTTGATCCGTAAAGCCGATCCTGAAATCATGGAGCTGTTCGGGTATACGGATACGTCGGCACCGGGGATGGTGCCGCTAGTGTCTAATGCTGTATTATCCGTAGACAAAGCCTTAGTTGCGATCGGCGATAACAGTGTGTTTGGCTATGAGCTTCGTTTTCGCGAAGGGGATCCCGTCCGGGTTCGAATCGAATATGGCATCGATTTTGTGAAGGCAAACGGACAGACATCGCGCAAGCTATTTCGGTTAACAGACCGAACTTTGCCTGGCGGAGCACGGTATACAGGTTCACGGAAGCATAGCTGGAAGGATTTGACGACCCGCCGCCATTACCCAGGCGAGCACCGGATCGTTCTATTGGTTAATGGGCAAGAGGTAGCGTCTGAAACTATTGAAGTGATATCCCAGAACTAGGCGCAACCGAATAACTAGATTATACAATGAACATCAATGATGCCCATTTGCTGGCCGCATTAAACATCTTACATTCCCTGTCAAAGGATTGATTTTTATCAATAAGGGGGGAAGGTACAGATGTTTTTTTATTTATTAGATTTTTTCATAAAATATTAGTCCAGCAAGCAAGAAGAGGGTAATTATACTTAGAAGGTTGACAACCTGTATATACAAGTATAATATGTTTAACGTACAACCTGTATATACAAGATAATAAGGAGGGGGATGCTTTATGGAAAGCAAAGGAAACCTGCCTCGGGACTGGTGGAGAACGTCAACGGTTTATCAGGTATACCCCAAAAGCTTCAAGGACACGACGGGCAGCGGTACTGGCGATATCCGCGGGGTTACGGAGAAGCTTGATTATATAAAGGGCTTAGGCATCGACATTGTATGGCTGCAGCCGGTGTATGTATCTCCGCAAAATGATAACGGTTACGACGTAGCGGATTATTACAATATTGATCCCGCATTCGGGACGATGGAGGATTTTGACGAGCTCGTTAGGGAGCTGAAACGAAGAGACATGCATCTAATGATCGACATCGTGGTGAATCATTCGTCCACGGAGCATCGCTGGTTCAAGGAAGCGAAAACCTCTCGCAACAACCCATATCGCGATTACTATATTTGGAGAGACCCGGCTGCGGATGGAGGTCCGCCGAACAACTGGCAGTCTAAATTTGGCGGTTCGGCATGGCAATACGATGAGGGGACGGGTCAGTATTTCCTTACTCTATTCGATAAGACCCAAGCGGATCTGAATTGGGAGAACGACAAGGTTAGACAGGAGGTCGTCGATCTGCTCACCTTCTGGGCGAAAAAAGGCGTAAGCGGATTCCGCATGGATGTTATTAACCTTATTTCCAAGGAGCAAAGCTTTCCCATGGATGACGGATCGGTGCCTCCAGGAGACGGGCGGAGATTTTATACCGATGGGCCGCGCGTTCATGAGTATGTGAAAGAGCTGAACGCCAAAGTGTTCGCGCCTTATAATTTGGTTACGGTGGGAGAAATGTCTTCCACAACGATGGAGCATTGTATCCGTTATTCAAACCCGAATGAACATGAGTTCTCGATGACGTTCAATTTCCATCATTTGAAGGTTGATTACCCGAATGGACAAAAATGGGAGCTCAAACCGTATGATTTCGAGGAACTTAAGCAGCTGCTCTCCGATTGGCAAGTCGGCATGCAGCAGGGCGGAGGCTGGAATGCGCTATTCTGGAACAATCATGACCAGCCGCGGGCGTTAACCCGATTTACGGATGACGGCGAATACCGGGAAGAAAGCGCCAAGCTGCTTGCGACCACACTTCATGGCCTGCAAGGCACGCCTTATGTGTATCAAGGCGAGGAAATCGGCATGCCAGACCCGAAATGGAACGACATTTCCGAATTTCGCGACATCGAATCACTTAATATGTATGAGATCCTAATGCAGAGGGGTAAGACTCCTGATGAGGCCGCCCATATCGTAAGGGTTCGCTCCAGAGACAATTCGCGGCTGCCTATGCTGTGGGACGATAGCGATCAGGCCGGGTTTACGACCGGTACGCCGTGGATTAAGATCGATGAGCGTTATCCGCTGATTAACGCGAAGTCGCAGGTGGAAGACCCGGAATCGATCTATCATCACTACCGGCGGTTAATCGAGCTGCGCAAGAAACTTCCGGTTTTAACAGACGGGACGTATGAGCGCCTTGATGAAGGGCATCCCCGCGTTTATGCTTATGCAAGAAAGAACGCGGAGCAGATACTGGTAGTTATTTCGAACTTCAGCCGTGAAGAGGTACAGTTTGAGCTGCCAGGCAGGTTCACAGCGAATCTCTCCGCTGCGCATTCTAAGGAGCTACTACTGGGGAATACGAAGGATACGCCGGACCTTGCAGCTTCCATCAAGCTGCCGCCGTATGGATCCTACATGTGGATTGTTAACACGATTAATTAAAAATATTTAACACCATGAATTACCACTCACTCTTATAAAGTCAGGAGCAGATGACGATGGCGAACATAGATCGCAAAAATGTGGAACGCATCATCCAAGCCGTTGGCGGTAAAGACAATATCGAAGCGGCTACGCATTGCGTGACCCGATTGAGATTTGCCCTTGTGGATGAAAGCAAGGTTGATTCCAAGGCATTGGATGAAAATGATCTCGTCAAAGGGCAGTTCTCGACCCAGGGCCAATTCCAGGTCGTAATCGGACCGGGTCTGGTCGATCAGGTCTATGATGAGATGCTGAAAATTACCGGGGGAGCAAGAGCGAGCAAAGATGACGTTAAAACACTCGCCAGCAAGAAGCAAAATCCGCTTCAGCGGGCGATCAAGACGCTGGCCGATATTTTCATTCCAATATTGCCTGCGATCGTAATGGCGGGTTTGCTGCTCGGCATTAACAACATACTGACGGGACCGGACATTTTCTATGCAGGCCAGTCACTCATTGAAGTACACCCGCAGTGGGCAGACGTTGCTTCGATCATCAACCTGATTGCAAGCACAGCCTTCGCCTTCCTGCCGGTATTGATTGGATGGTCCGCGGTCCGGCAATTTGGCGGAAGCCCGCTGCTGGGGATCGTGCTTGGCCTGATTCTGGTCAATCCCGATCTGATGAGCGCTTATCAATATGCCGATGCCAAACTTGCAGGCACGGTGCCGGTCTGGAATCTCTTTGGTCTTGATGTCGAGAAAATCGGTTATCAAGGGCAGGTGCTTCCAGTCCTGGTCTCCGCGTATCTTTTAGCGAAAATCGAGAGCTTCCTGAACAAACACGTGCATGATTCGATCAAGCTGCTTGTCGTAGCACCCGTAGCCTTGCTGGTGACCGGATTCCTTGCGTTTATCGTTGTAGGGCCGATCACGTTTGCAATCGGTAACGTACTCACGTCAGGGCTGGTCAGCATTTTTGATTCTTTTGCCGCGCTTGGCGGATTGATTTATGGAGGATTGTACTCCTTGCTGGTCATCACGGGAATGCACCATACCTTCCTAGCCGTCGATATTCAGCTCATCGGCAGCCAAGGCGGAACCTTCCTGTGGCCGATGCTGGCTTTGGCGAATATCGCGCAGGGCGCTGCGGCGCTTGCTATGATGTTCGTTGCCAGAGAGCAGAAAGCCAAAGGGCTGGCCGTAACATCATCAATTTCCGCCTTCTTGGGAGTTACTGAGCCGGCTATCTTCGGCGTGAATGTGCGCCACAGATATCCTTTTATTTTCGGAATGATCGGTTCCGGGATCGCGGGCGTGATTTTAGCCATTAATAATGTTCTAGCGTCTTCGATCGGGGTCGGCGGCATTCCTGGCTTCCTGTCGATTTTCCCGAACCAATGGGGCATCTTCTTCCTGGGAATGGCTATTGTGCTTGTGGTTCCCTTTGCGGGAACGCTCTTGTATGGCAAGTATCGCATGTCTAAAACAGGCTTGGCGGTCAACGCTGAAGCGGAAGAACCTAAGAAAGAGGCGGTTCAACCACAATCTGAAGTACAAGCTAATTCGGGCAAGCTTCCCATTGATATCGCGGCGCCGTTAAGCGGGGAAATTGTTTCTTTGTCCGAAGTTCCTGACCCTGCTTTCGCGGAGAAGCAGATGGGACAAGGCATTGCTATCGTTCCATCGGAGGGCAAGGTTTTTGCTCCGTTTGACGGTACGGTTGCGCACCTGATCAAGAGCAAGCATGCATTGATTTTAACAGATACGAACGGTATTCAGATTTTGATTCATGTCGGTATCAACACGGTTTCCTTGAAAGGCGAGGGCTTTACCGCTCACGTGGAGACAGGGGCTTCAATTACCAAGGGTCAGCTGCTGCTTGAATTCGACATGGAGCGGATTGAGCAGGCTGGACTTCCAGTCATTACACCGGTGATCGTGCCGGACGGACAGGACGTCATCGAACAGGTGAAGGAATATGAAGGACCAGCGGTTCACAGCGATACGACAGTGCTGCAGGTTACGCTCAGATAAAAATTCGTGCTCTAGGAGCGGGGCTGTAACGACATTGCCACAAATCATGATACAATGATGTAGGTGATCAGGTGATGAAGAACAATATTTTTATGAGCCTCTATAAGGATTACGCTGAACGAATCGATGACGGTACGCTGCCGCCAGGGAGTAAGCTCCCTTCAGAGAATGAGCTGGCTGCGACCTACGGGGCCTCGAGAGAGACCGTGCGCAAGGGCTTGAACCTGCTGGCACAGAATGGGTACATCAACAAAGTAAAAGGGAAGGGCTCTTTCGTTCTGGCTACGGGACGGCTCAAGTTTCCGATATCGGGGCTAGTCAGCTATAAAGAGTTGTCCGAGCGGCTCGGCAAACCAAGCCGGACCCTGGTCTATACAACCGAACGCGTTCCTGCCGGGGACACGATTGCCAAGGAACTGCAAATTGAACCGGAAGAGCCGGTGTGGAAAGTAATTCGCGCCAGGGAAATCGACGGCGAACGCATTATTCTGGATATCGATTATCTGCTTGCTGAGGTCGTTCCGCATTTGACAGAGGATATCGCGGCTGATTCGATATATCATTATTTGGAGCAGGAGCTACAGTTGAAAATCAGCTATGCCGAGAAAGTGATTTCTGTAGAACAGGCTACTGAGCAAGATTATCGCTGCATGGACTTAGGAGAGGACAAGCATGTGGTTGTCGTCCGGGGATATGTGCACCTGGAGGATACGACGCTCTTTCAGTATACGGAGTCCCGGCATCGGCTGGACAAGTTTCAGTTCGTTGATTTCGCAAGAAGAATATCGAGGGAGAACTAAATAGTGTTGAGATCAGAAGGGGCTGCCACAGAGGTCATCATAGATGACTGAGGGGCGCCCCTTTTCTTTCAGAAAGCTATCCGTTTCAGCGGAATTCGTTGACTCGTTTACTTGCATTCCATTCTTTAGCTCGTCTTATATTGCTTTCGATTACTAAGGTGCTATGCACTAAGCTATGTCGTAAACTATGCTAAATCGTACACTAAGCTATGTTCGAACACTAAATGGAATGCATGTATCTAATTATCCTATCAGCGCATAGTTCAGGGAATTAAATGGATTTTATGCACCTATATTCAAGAATCTCGCCCATGACCGCCTTCTTCCTTCTTCTAACGACATGAAATACACTTAAACTCACTTTCCGTTCGTCGCCGCAGAAATTAACTACTATAAATCCATTAAATAAGTTCCAACTATTAAAATTGCTGTGGCAGAGGAAAACTATCTATATACAACGGGTTTGGATTTGGAATTGTCGCTACAGCCCACAATTTACTGAAGGTGGTAGGCTTACGCCTTGCTGCTATCCCGCTCAAAAAGCTCAGTACAAAAAAGTTGGATGATAAACAGGTTGTGTTTACATCCAACTTTTTGTTTTTGGGACTAACTGAACAGACTCTATTTTTTCAGATATCAGGAAAATAATCTTCTATGGTCTCAGGTTCCAGCCTATTTTATGGTTTGGCGTTCTTCCAATAAGTATAAGCATGAACCAGCGTACCTTTGAAAGACGTATGCTTCAATAACCCCTTCAGTTTCGCGAGTTCTTCCTCCATGTAGGCTGCACCCTCTTCAAAAAAGGTAATATGATTGCCTTCATGGCTGGCTTTGATTTCGACGGAGATATAGATCGGCTTGCCCAGCTCCTCTGCGAATGCAATCTCTTCTTTGGTCACATCCACAATGCCGTTGGAGCCTTCGGCCGAGTCCCGGAAAGCCATCAGAGCGACATGATCCATACGGTCAATCATCCATTTGCTGAGGGATATGTCCTCGCCGGTAACCTTGTACTTGTCCAGCCATACGGCTAAATCCATGCTGGCCTCGAGGTTGGAATCCTTCCTCAGTTCTGTGACAAACGCATCCAGGTTCGAGGTCCATTCGGAAATAATCTGCTGCGGATCCATCCTCCACTCAGGCAGCACATAAGGCTCGATATCCAAATGGATTCCATGAAAACGCTCATCAGGCTCTACGGCGCGGTTATAATCTTTAACGTAGTTGACGAGCCTCATCATTCTAGGTAGTTCATATTCCATAGCCCATGTCGGTGTTCCTCCCAGGGCATGCACTTCAATTCCGGCTGCAGCCGCTTGTTTTATAAATGATGAGTAGGCGCTGAACGGCTGCTGAAGATCCAATCGCACATATAACCAGTTCAGTTGTTTTTCCATGGCAAATTCCAGAATATCTTGGCTGTTCCGGATAACTTCGCCGGACTCCCAAATGTAGGTGCCTCTGACGACTTCATCGCGCTGAACAGGCTGCGCATCAGGCACAACGTCGATGGGTTCAGGCTCAGGCTCCGTACCGGGTTCCGGTTGCGGTTCTGGTTCAGGCTCAGGCTCAGGCTCTTGACCTGGGTCCGGATCTGGCGTTGGATCAGGAACCGGTTTCGAAGGCTCTTCTCCATCAGGTACCGTGTCATCTTCCGAACTATCTTGATAGATGTTCTTCCAGTTGCGCATATCATGGATGGCAAGCCCTGCGAAGGATGTATGGGAACTTAACGAAGAGGACAATAGCTGCAAAGTCTGCTCCATTTGTTCTTTGCTGTGACCGTGAAAGGTGGTGTAGGCTTGCTGGGGCATTTCTTTGGTGTTGACCGCAATGAGCAGTTTCTTCCCCAGCTTGCTGGCAAGCTCGAGCTCATCCTGGGAGAGGCTGATGATGCCGTTCTCCGAATCGACCTGGTTGCGATATGCCATGATTGTCACATGGTCAAACGTACTTATCAGCCACTCGTTTAGACTGGTGCCATTCTCCAGGGTGAAGTGGTCAAACCAAAAAGGGATATCTATCCCGCGCTCTAGGCCTGATCCCGATAACTTGCTAAGAAATGCCTTTAGATTGCTTTCCCAGGATGAGATGATCTCATCGGGCCCGCTTTCCCACTGGTCAAGGACATAAGGCTCGATATCAAGATGGACGCCATCGAAGCGGCCTTCAGGCGTTACGGAACCGTTATAGTCCATCACCCAATCAGCAAGGCCAAGCATATCGTCGCGATATTCCACAAGAGCCCATCTTGGATCGCCCCCCAAAGCATGAACCGCGATTTGCGCCTCATGCGCGCGCTTAACGAAAGCTTCGTAGGTTTCTTTCGGCATTTGTCGATTGATCTGCAGGTAGATCAGATTAATGCCTTCATTCCGCGAAAAACGAAGAATTTGCTCTCCGCCGTCCATAATCATATCCGTTTGCCATATCCAAGTTGCTTTCATCATAGATTTTTCTCCGTAAACCGGGGATTGAAATCCCAATAGAAGCAAGGCAACCAGAAGAACGACAAGCTTTTGGCAACCTTTCACATTCATGGTTTACCCTCCATTCCTCTCTAAGAAATTGATCTCTCTCTAAAAGTGAACGGGGTTATTATAGCATTGATATCAAAAAAATATATGAGCCCATGTTCTTACGGGACGGGTTGCATAAAGCGAGCTGCCGCAGGAAAGGTATAAAAGGAACTACTTCATGTCCAGGGTATTTTAATAACGAATCACAATTTGTATAATTATGTAGAATTTTGAGGCTAACTACTTAGGAGTAAAGTTGCGATTTGCTTGTACTGATTTAGTACAGTGTCACTGTTTCTATGCCTGACGACCAATTAATGTAAATTAAATGATTTTTCGCTAATTTGCTGTTTTACCGGAAAATGTGATTAGAGGGACCGAGACATATAAAGGAAGGGTGCCATAAGGCACCCTTTTACGGTGTTATTGTCTAATAACGAGTACGTCTTGAGGCGGTCTACCCGAGCTTTGAATTTGATTGATTTCGGAGTTTGTAAGGTCTCGGCCTACCAAAATGAACGAAGATGTGACATTGTTAAAATTAAAATTGCTTAAGTTCGCTACGTTTTGGCTGCCACGGAATACCCGGAACGATCCTTGAAAGTTAATTTGCGAAAACAATACAAGCGTTACTTGAGATCTCTGAACAACATTTCTCAGTCTGAAGCTGGAAAGAACATTGTCAAACCGGAATGCCCCGAGATCCCGAACCGCAACTCCTCCACGTCTGAATACAATTCGACGACCGGTAAAATTGATGCCAGACCAAAGTACAAGACGTATATCTCGATTTGCCAATAATATCACTCCTTTTTATAGATTGATATATTTTATGCAATAATTCATAGTCCGTAAGAGGCAAATAAAGCAGGGTAAAGGTTTGTTTTCATATAGCAAAAATTGAAAAATGATTTTCTAGATCTAGCGCATAGTTTATTGATTAACAACTTAAAGAAAATTCTTTGGAAAACTTAGAATGATCTCTAATCATGCTCACTGGATTTCACGACATGCTATAGTATTTTGAAGGATGTGATTATGCAGTCAGCCTCTTTATTTCCTCATTATTATCAAATCTCAGGAGAAAGCGAGTATGCCGACCATGAACAAGAAAACACTCTTTAATGATGGATGGGAATTTGCCAAAAGCGGTCTAAAGACAGCGGATCATACAGGTCTGTCCTTTGAGCCGGTCGATATTCCTCATGATTGGCTGATCTACAATACACTTGATCTCTATGAGAACAGCATTGGCTGGTACCGTAAGAAATTTACATGTGCCAAGGAAGGCAAACAATTGCTGCTCTGCTTCGATGGCGTCTATATGGATTCCTCCGTTTATGTGAACGGGCAATTCGTAGGCGAATGGAAGTATGGATATTCTTCATTTGAGCATGAAATCACAAATGCCGTTATTGAAGGGGAAAATGAGATTATCGTTAAAGTCGTGCACCAGAGCCCTAACAGCAGATGGTACTCGGGAGCCGGTATATACCGGAATGTATGGCTGAAGGAAAGAACAGCCAATTACATTGCTTCCGATGGCGTATACATATCGACAAAGCAGTTAGAACACGGCTGGGAGGTAGAAATTGATACCCAGCTAAGTCTTGAGCAGGATGTCTATCTCTCGCATACGATCATGGGTCAAGGCCAGATCATCGCCGAGATTGCGGATCACATCACAGCAGGCGCCGGGCCAGCCATCCTTAACCAGCAGAAGCTAACGGTAGAGCAGCCTAAGCTGTGGAGCCCGGAAGAGCCACATTTGTACCAGCTCATAACCCGGCTATATCCTGCCGTAGCAGGCGGGGAGAAGCCGCAGAGCCATGCAACGGAAGTGTTTGAAACCGTTTCCCATGCTATCGGGTTTCGAACCATCCGCCTGGACCCTAATGAAGGATTCATATTAAACGGAGTCAAAATCAAGCTGAACGGGGTATGCGAGCACCATGATCTGGGCGCTTTGGGGGCGGCATTTAATAAGACCGCTCTGCGAAGAAGATTCATTATTCTGAAGGAAATGGGCGCTAATGCGATTCGCACGGCCCATAACATGCCTGCCAAAGAGCTGATGGAGCTGGCGGACGAGATGGGCATGCTTGTGGTCTCGGAAGCTTTTGATATGTGGGAAAGAGCGAAGACGCCATATGATTATGCCAGGTTCTTCAAGGATTGGGCACATCGGGACGTCCGCAGCTGGGTCATGCGGGACCGGAACCATCCGAGCCTGATCATGTGGAGCATCGGCAATGAGATTTATGATACCCATGCCGATGAACGAGGCCAGGACATCACTCGGATGCTGATGGACGCCGTATTGGAATTTGACCCGAAGCAGAATGGCAGGGTCACGATTGGCTCGAACTATATGCCATGGGAGAACGCACAGCAATGTGCCGATATCGTGAAGGTCGCAGGCTATAATTATGCGGAAAAATACTATAAACAGCACCACAAGGAGCATCCAGACTGGATCATTTACGGGAGTGAGACGGCTTCCGTCGTGCAAAGCCGGGGCATCTACCATTTTCCGTTTGCAAAATCCATACTTGCCGATGATGATGAGCAGTGCTCTGCACTCGGCAACAGCTCTACGAGCTGGGGAGCCAAATCGGCGGAAGCCTGCATTTTGGCTGAACGGGATACGCCTTTCTCACTAGGCCAGTTTATATGGACCGGATTCGACTATATCGGCGAACCGACGCCGTATCATACGAAGAGCTCATATTTTGGGCAGATTGATACGGCCACTTTTCCCAAAGATTCGTACTATATTTATCAGTCGGCTTGGACCGATTACAGAACGAAACCGATGGTGCACATCCTGCCATATTGGGATTTCAATCCGGGGCAATTGATCGACGTGCGGGTCTGCTCAAACGCGCCGAGAATCGAACTGCAGTTCAATGGCGAAACGATTGGCAGGCATGATATCGATCATGAGCATGGAACTGAACTTGTCGGCTGGTGGCAAATTCCTTATGCGCCAGAGGAATTGAAAGCCATCGCCTATGATGAGACAGGCCGGATCATAGCCACTGACGTCAAATCCTCATTCGGGGATGCAAGCAAAATCTGCTTAAAGGCGGATAAGGATCAGCTTGTAGCGAATGGCACGGATCTTATGTTTGTCGAAATTTCGATGGAGGACGACAAGGGCCATCCGGTAGAAAACGCCAATAACCGGGTACATGTCGAGGTTACGGGCGCAGGCAGGCTCATTGGGCTCGATAACGGAGACAGTACGGACTATGATCCATATAAGGGCCGAAGCCGCAGGCTGTTTAGCGGCAAGCTCATGGCGATCATCGCTGCGACCCTGGAGGCCGGAGAGATTCATATGAAAGTAACCTCCCAGGGACTGGCCAGCCAAACAGCTGTCTTTGAATCCCATGTGGACGAAGACGGAGTCCATGCCGGGATAAGCGCCCGAACAGAGAATGAAGAGCTGCCTTGCGCCATGGGAGCTGCAAATGAAATACCGCTCCGCAAAATCGAATTGATCAGCGAGGGTGGACAACAGTTTGATCCGTCCAGACGGGAAATCGTGGTCAGGGCTCAGCTAAATCCAGCAGCAGTTTCGTACCGTGATGTCGAATGGTCCGTCGTTAATGACGCGGGCATTGAGTCCAATATTGCGAAAGTGGAGGCGAATGGGCATGAAGCGATAATCACCGCTCTTGGAGACGGAGAATTCAGGCTGCGCTGCATGAGCAAGAACGGTACGGACAAAATTAAGCTCATATCCCAGTTGGAGTTTACGGCAAGCGGACTTGGTTCGGCCTATAAGGATCCGTATAAATTCATTTCTGCCGGGCTCTATGATTATAGCAAAGGCGAGGTCAGCAATGGAAATGAACGGGGCGTAGCTACGAGCAGGGACGGCGAGACCCAGGTTGGCTTCCATGAGATCGACTTTGGGCCGTATGGTTCAGATACGATTACGATTTCAGTCTTTGCCCTGTCGAGCGAGCCGTATCCCTTGGAAATTTGGGAAGGTATGCCGGGAGAGGAAGGCAGCGAGCTTCTTGCCAACGTCATTTATCAGAAAGAGAGCCAGTGGAACGTGTACCAGGAGGAGACGTATCGTCTTTCCAAGACGCTTCGCGGGGTGACCTCGATCTGCTTCGTGCTGCGGCAGAAGGTGCATATCAAGGGGTTTTCTTTTGAAGCGAAGAACAGAGCATTTGAGCAAAATATCGCCGCCCATAGCGACCGTATTTACGGCGATACGTATACCATCACAGATAACAGCGTCGAAGGCATCGGCAATAACGTCTCCCTGGTATTCGAGCAGATGGACTTTGGCAGTGAAGGGGCGACGAAACTCATCATTTGCGGCCGTTCGCCGCTGGACAAGAATACGATTCATATCCGGTTTGACTCGGAGGAGGGCGAGAGCAATCAGCTCGTCGAGTTCACGCATTCCGCAGAATACGAAGAGCGGGTATTCGATATCGAGAAAATTACCGGAACGTGCAAGGTGACCTTCATTTTCCTTCCGGGCAGCCTGTTTGACTTCGGCTGGTTCCGGTTTGTCAGCCAGACTCCACATTAATGGGATGCAAGGTCCCGTTGATGGCAAAAGAAGCTTGTCCGGTTTCTTCAGATACGACAAGCACGATAGCATCGCACTGCTCCGTCAGTCCGATCGCCGCGCGGTGCCTTGTCCCCAATTTTCTGTCCGTTACCCGGATGCTGGATAGGGGAAGCACGTTGGCAGCCGACACAACCGTTGTGGAGCGAACCAACACAGCGCCGTCATGCAGCGGGTTTCCGGGATAAAATATCGATTCGATCAGAGCATGGGAGAGTGTCCCGCCGATCGGTATATTGGAGCGAATGAGCGATTCAATCGGATCTTGCCGTTCCACGACGATGAGCGCGCCATGCTTGCGTTCCGATAAATTCCGCACGCTAATCGTCAAATCCTCGTATTTAGACGTGTAAGGCGATAAATAACATTTCAAATAAAAAGACGCTGCGCTCTCCACGATGTCGGTCATCATATTTCGCATATTTTCAAACTGCTGAACGAGGCATACATTTTCATTGTTCAATAGTTCGATGTTATGCTGCGCCAATGAAGAGATTTCATGGAGACGTTTTGCCAAATGTTCTTTCAATGAGGAAGAATTGCAGTTAGGATCGGCCATATTTTGAACCTCGATTCTGGGAATAAGTGACTTATAGCATACCCAGAAGGAGGATATATTATCCGTATTTAACCCGGACACTCCTGTCTGCATCTTAAGGCAGGGAGGAGTAGTTCGGGTTTTTTCTACTACCGATGCATGCCCATTGAGGGGTACATGCCAAACCCGGCAATTCTCGTAACCTGCAGTGCCATATGATGCGGTGAGTAGGCGCAGTTGTCTTCCAGCCATTTCCCGATGATTCCGCCAGTAGAAAAAGCGATAAAGTCCAGCAACAGCTCAAGCGGCACCTCAAGCTTTTGTCCCAACCCCAAACTGGATATTCTGCAAAAAAAGCCATTCCGGATCGCATCCGTCCATTTGGCCTGTAATTGCCCAGGCAAATTTCGATGAAGCAGCACGCGGTAGAATGCAGCATGCGCGAAGACATGTTCAAATAGTGCCAGCAGCAAAGGGTCAGGATCGGAAGGCGAAGGGATGTACATGCCTTGTCCTGAGCTCGTTATCAGAACCTCCGTCAAGGTATCCAGCTTTTCATCGACCATTTGCTGCAGCAGGTCTTCTTTATCCAAAAAATGCGCATAAAAAGTAGAACGGTTAATATTCGCCCGTTCCGCAATATCGATAATACTAATCTCTGTAAACTCCCTAATTTGCAGGATGGCAACAAAGGACTCCATGATCACCATCCTTGTCCGCACAACTCTTCGATCCTTTCCCCGGCCAGCTCCCATAGTCAAATTCACCTCTTCATTTGATGATCGATCCATTTCGGACTACAAAGGCTTTAATAATGTGGGTTTTTGCTGTGTTTTCCGACAGGTGCCGGAGAAGCTGTTATTTATCCGTCACCTAGCGAGTAATTGCTGATTGATAAAATTTGGATAATAGCTATCATAAGGGATAAAACAGAGCAAATCAATCGGAATAATAATATTTGTGGAAGGAGGGCATCCATGCGAGGCGATAAATTTATAGCAAGTCTCGATGACGGGCGCAGCGTATGGCTGGAGGGGAGCCGGATCAAGCACATTGCCGGGCATCCAGCTTTTGCAGGGACATTACAAACGATCAAATCGCTGTTTGATATGCTTGACGCCCCCGATCTCCGGGAGCAAGTTGGCTATGAGCTTCCGGGGACATCCTGCTATGCCCATAGCTCGTTTCTTGTCCCTTATACGCTTAAAGAGCTGAAAAAACGCAGCACTGCGTTCTCCCGCTGGTCGGCAGAGACTCACGGAATGATGAGCCGGCTATCCGATTATGCGCGTTCAATCGTTACAGGCTGGTACGCTGCACGAGAGGAACTGGGACAGCTGGATCCCGCTTTCAAAGACAAGATAGCCGCCTACTACGAGCAGGCGCGGGATAACGATTTATTTCTGACGACGGCGATCATCGATCCGCAAATCGATCGGTCCAGCGGGCTTGAGGATGAACGAATCGCCGAGCGATTTCTGCATGTGGTGCGGGAGAGCTCGGAAGGCATCGTCGTTCGGGGAGCAAAGATGATCGCTACGGGAGCACCGTACAGCCATGACTTTATTATTTTTTCTTTTTTACAGTTTGAATCCACGCAACGGAAGCATGCCCATGTACTGATCGTACCCGCCGACTCCGCCGGGCTGCACATCGTATGCCGGGAATCCTTCGCGGACTCCCGGGAGAGGAATCATCCGCTCAGCGCCCGTTACGATGAGATGGATGCCGTACTGTTCTTCGATGATGTGCTCATTCCTTGGGAAAGAGTGCTGTTGTACGGAGATCCGGAAAAGGTTCTTGCGCTCCGGGCAAATGAGACCGTAAACGGATTAGCTTTTCATCAGAATGCCGTCCGGTTCGTTGCTAAGCTGGAGTTTGTTACGGGCATTACGTTTGCCGTTGCTGATTCGATCGGGGTAACGGGGTTTCTTCACATTCAAGAAAAGCTGGGGGAACTGCTGATCCAAGCCGATGTCATCAAAGCACTGATTGCCTCCGCGGAGGCAAGGGCTTCGCCCGATGGGGCGGGCGTTTATGTGCCGGATTTGAACCTGATCGAAACAGCCAGAAACCTCGGGACGCGTTACTATCCCAGGGCCATCGAAATATTGCAGCAGATAGGGGGCGGTGGATTCGTGCAAACTCCTTCGGATGTCGAGGATTTTTACGGTCCGATCTCAGGGCTGATGCATCGGTATTTCGAAGGTGCGAACGTGAGCGCCGAGAAGAAAGTAGAGCTGTTTAAGCTGGCATGGGAACTGATCGGCAGTCCACTGGGAGCCCGGCACCAGCTGTATGAGCGGTTCTATGCAGGAGATCCCGTACGGGGGTTGGCGAATCATTATCTCCGCTCTAATAAGGAAGCATGGACTGAGCCGATTTGGAGGCTGCTGCAGGACAATAGCAAGGGAGGAGATCGCAAAGTTAAGTGAATTGTGAACCCCGAAGCAGAAATCGATGAATGGAGAGGTGAAGATAATTGACCATGAAATTTGCTTACTGGGTCCCGAATGTCAGCGGAGGGCTGGTCATTTCCAAGATCCCGCAAAAAACGGGGTGGTCCTTCCGGGACAATGAAAGGTATGCCCGAATAGCCGAAAACAACGGGTTTGAGTATGCGCTGCTGCAAACGAGATTTATCGCCAGCTATGGGGCGGAAAATCAGCTCGAAGCGATAGCGCTCGCATCCGCGCTTGCGGCAGTAACTAACAAAATCAAGCTGATTGCCGCTGTACTGCCGGGCTTGTGGCATCCCGGCACGATTGCGAAAGCCGTTTCTACGATCGACCAGATCAGCCAAGGCCGGGCTGCCGTGAATATCGTCAGCGGCTGGTTCAAGGGCGAATTTCACGGTTTTGGCGAACCTTGGCTGGATCATGACGAGCGTTACCGCCGATCGGAGGAATTTATCCGTGTCCTGAAGCAGCTCTGGCATGAAGAGGTTACGAGCTTTCGCGGTGACTTTTACCGGATAAACGAGGCGCCGCATAAGCCGAAACCCCAGGTTATTCCGCCTGTCTTTCAAGGGGGCAATTCCGCAGCCGCCCGGCAGATGGCAGCAAGAGTGTCCGATTGGTATTTCATGAATGGCAATACAATAGAAGGCTTTCGCGGGCAGATCGAGGAGGTATCCAGGCTGGCCCTCGCGAAGGGGCGCATGTTGAATTTCGGAGCAAACGCGTTCGTAATCGTCAGGGATACCGAGGAAGAGGCCCGCCAGGTACTGAGGGACATCATTGCCTATGCCGATCCTGAGGCGGTTGAGGGTTTTCGGAGCCAGGTGCAGTTTGCCGGAAAAGCTTCTCCAGAGCAGGAGGGGATGTGGGCCAATTCGGATTTTGCGGATCTCGTCCAGTATAATGACGGGTTTAAGACGGGGTTGATCGGGACACCCGAGCAAGTGGCCGATCGCATTATTGCATTGAAGCGCATCGGGGTCAACCTCATATTAACCGGTTTCTTGCATTATGACGAAGACCTGCAGGCCTTTGGAGCGAAGGTCATTCCGCTCGTCAGGGAGAAGGAGGCGGCCTTGTTGGATTCGGCCGTGAATTGATGGACTGTAGGATCATGAAATTGATTTAAATAGAAGGAGAGATGCAAATGACGAAGCAGTCCAAGCAAACTGCTATTTTATCCAATGATGACTATGAGGAGCTGCGAACCGAGATACGAGGACTCGTAGACCAGTTCATCAAGCCAAATGCAGAGGTCACGGACCGCGAAGGGCGCTTTCCACGGGCCAACCTGAATGTATTGGCAGAGGCCGGCTGGAATGGGGTGCTCATTCCGGAACGCTATGGGGGCAAGGGGCTCGATTACGTTGCTTTTGCATTGGCTGCGGAAGAAATCGGCCGGGGATGTCCATCGACTTCTCTCGTATACGTCATGCATGTCGGTGCTGCACAAACGATCGTTCTATACGGGAATGAAGATCAGAAGGAGCGCTGGCTGCGGCCGGTTCACCATGGGCTGATTGGGACTTATTCCACGAGTGAAAAGGCTTCAGGCGGCCATTGGTGGTTTAATTTTAGCGAAGCTGCCAGGGACGGAAACGACTACATTCTCAATGCGGAAAAATCATTTACAACTAGTGCAGGGGAGGCGGATTTCTATGTGTTCCAGACGCGGTCTCCTGGGGCGAAGGTGCCGACCGATGTAAGCTTCTTTATCGTGGACGGGTCGCTTCCAGGCATTAACGCGGGCGTTTGGGAGGCCTTGGGAGTGAGGGGGAATCATAGCGGACCAATAAAGTACGAGAATGTAAGGGTCCAGGCACAGGATAAGCTCGGAGCCGAGGGCCAGGGAAGGGAAATCCTGGAAAGCGGGGTCTCGCCCGTCTATCTGATCGGCCTTGGGTCAACATGGCTTGGCGTTGCCGAAGCGGCTTTGGAAGCGGCAACGGCTTACGTTAAAGCGATGGTTCACCGGGATTTCAATAAACGCTTGGCCGACTATCAGATTATTCGCCAGCAGCTCGCAGAGGTAAAGGTGTCAATCGCCGGCTTGAAACCGTGGCAATTGTTGCTGGCCAAGCAGTTGAACGAGCTCCAGGCGCAAGGGCGGCCGCAGGTTGAGCTGCTGCTGCCGCTTGTGGAGTTTAAGATCCAGGCTTCGGAAGCTGCAAATCTGGCAGCCAAAACGGCGCTTGATGTTACAGGCGGTTACGGTTACAAAAAAGGCATATTCGAGCGGCTGTACCGGGATGCTCGCGCAGGCATCGCCATGGGGCCATCGAACAATATTGCCCGCGAATGGATCGGAAAGGCTTTAGTCGGGCTTCCGCTGGAGCTGTGGTACGAAGGCGGGGATTAGGCTTAGCATAAAAAAGTGATAAGGGCGGCGAGGACCTGTTGTCAGGCATCCTCGCTGCTTTTGTTTCATTGCGCATTAGTCTTTGCGCATAAGAGGAACATTTTTCATCCAGTAATTGACAAGTGGTCACGAAAAAGTTACAATTAAGTAACAAATATTGGTATATATATAAATGTAAGCGCATTCTGAATATGACTAACTAAAAAGAGGAGTTCGAAAATGAAGAAAACAACGTTATCCTTGGCTTTGGCATTCTCAATGATTCTATCCGTACCAGCGGTACTTCTGTCATCTTCTTCGACAGTAGCAGCTGCAGATGCCTCAGGCACAACAGCAAGTATTTCGGAGATTCTCAAAAATCAGCAGAATGACGGCGGATGGAGGAAGGATTACGCCGTAATCAGTGGTGAATGGGCGAAATCAACGATCGATAACAAAGCTACCTATACGGAAATCCGGAGACTGGCAGGCGAATATCAGAAGACGAAAGACAGCAAATACTCCGCCGCTGCCATCAAAGGAATCAACTTCTTGATCAATATGCAATATTCCAATGGCGGCTGGCCGCAAATATATCAAAGTTCCGGCTATCATAAACATATTACTTACAATGATAATGCGATGATTAATGTCATGATTCTGTTGGATGATATTGCTAATAAGAAAGGGGATTTCTCTTTCGTGGATAGCAGCCTGGCTAGTAAAAGTAAGCAGGCCGTAGATAAAGGCATTAACTGCATTCTCAATACTCAAGTTGTCACGAACGGAAAGCTGACGGTCTGGGGACAGCAGCATGACTCATCGAGCTTGAAGCCGGCAGGAGCACGAGCCTATGAAGTCCCATCTTTAAGCTCGTCAGAAAGCGCCACGATCGTAAAATTCCTCAAGACCAGATCGGCAAATTCCAAAATTAGCGCTTCGATTAAAGCAGCGGAAGAGTGGTTTAAGGCAGTCCAAGTTACCGGCATCAAGGTTGTCAAGACTAGCGACGATGTCGTGGTTGTGAAGGACTCCAGCGTTACAACGCCGATATGGGCCCGTTTTTATGAAATCGGCACGAACAAGCCTATATTTGTTGGCCGTGACGGTATCGTGAAATACAATCTTAGCGAGATCGAGCAGGAAAGAAGAACCGGGTATGCCTGGTACGGCAATTGGCCTGCCAGTGTACTGAAGTAGCTCCTGCTTAATTGTGAATTTAATATCCTTAATAGGTGTTACATACAATTTGTAACGCCTTTTTTTGTTATTTCCGTCTGATCTCAGTGTTATTAGAGACAATCGTGGATTAAATTGCCTCATTGCCAATTGCAAGATGTAATAGGTGGCCTCGCTTGAAGAACCGTATATTGCTCATGCTGTCGTTGGATATAGTTAAATGGTTTGCCTGAACCATGCAGAACCATTTGATCTGTTTGTCATAAACTAATTGGAGGCGAAGACGAAACGGAGGTGGGAAAGGCTTTGGCCACGATAAGCCTTTGTATGATTGTTAGGAATGAAGAAGAAACAATAGCGAGATGCCTCGCATCCGTACAACCCATCGTGGATGAAATGATTATTGTAGATACGGGTTCTTCCGATAGGACCATTGAAATTGTCAGCGAATTCACGCCCCATGTATATCATTTTCAGTGGATTGATGATTTTGCTGAAGCAAGGAACTTTTCTTTCAGTAAAGCGACCATGGATTATATTTTGTGGCTGGATGCCGACGATATTCTGTCTGCGGACAATATCCATAAACTGATGCTTCTTAAGAACGCCCTGGACGCATCGGTGGATTCCGTCCTGATGAAGTATGTATTGGGTCGGGATGAGTACGGCAAGCCGAGTTATAGCGTCAAAAGAAACAGGCTCGTTCGTAGGGAAAGAGACTTCAAATGGAAAGGATTCGTTCATGAATATCTGGAGGTAGGCGGCAATATTATGGACTCCGATATTGAGGTAGAGCACCGTAGTATAAAAACAACGGCATCTGATCGTAATCTTAAAATATATGAGAAACACGATGCCGACGGAAAGCGGTTTACACCACGCGATTTGTATTATTATGCAAATGAGCTGTACGATCATGGTTTGTATAAAAGGGCGAAGAGATATTATCTCCGATTTCTCCGAACTGGCCAAGGTTGGGTGGAGGACAACATCCAAGCATGCGGCAAGCTGTCCGACTGCTGTCATTTCTTAGGCGAGCACGATAAATCCCTGGATTGGGCATTTCGGTCTTTTCATTATGATGCTCCCAGGGCAGATCTTTGTTGCCGAATCGGTTATTATTTCATGCAAAAGAAGCAATGGGATCGGTCGATTTTTTGGTATAAGACGGCTTCAAGGCTCGATCTGCCCAAAGAGATGCAAGGATTCGTTAATTACGCATGCTGGACATGGCTTCCACATTTGCAGCTTTGCGTGTGTTACTCCAGCATCGGAAAATTTGAATTAGCGTACGAGCACAACGAACTAGCGAGAACCTATCGTCCTGACGATCCGCGAATTTTGCATAACAAGGATTATTTAGAGACAGTCAGGGCTTCGTTAAACCAAGGCGTTACAGCATTTGAAGTAACGCCTTGATCTGAATGACAGGCTAGATATTAATATCAGCAGCAGTGATTGCTCCCTGATTAATGGTAATGGTCTGACCACCTGACAAGGCGTTGCCGGTTACCTGCAGTGAATACGTATGCGTTCCCACAAGAGGTGCTTCATCGCAAGTAGTAAAAGCCGTAGTAATCGGGCTATTGGCGGATACGGGCGTATCGCTTGCGGTATCAATAACCGTGGTTCCATCGCGAAGAATCCTAAAAGTAATCGTCGGGTTGGCTGAGCTTGGCGTCCAGGTTGAAGATGCTACTAACCAAACTCGGTTGGTTGGTGCAGCTACATTGACGGTTACAGTTCCCAGTGTTGCCGTTGGGGCTGCTGAAGTTAAAGTAATACCGCTAAAACGCGCACAGTCAAAGGATGAGAAAATTCCGGCTGGCCCCGTTGCTCCTGTCGCACCGGTAGCGCCAGTGGCCCCCGTAGCTCCTGTAGCCCCGGCAGGCCCTGTTGGTCCCTGTGGCCCTCCTGCAGGTCCTGTGGCTCCAGTGGCCCCTGTCGCACCTGTAGGACCGGGTGGTCCAGGGATACCTTGGGCTCCATTCAATCCTGGAGGGCCTGTAACTCCTGTAGCTCCCGTTGCACCAGTAGCTCCCGTAGCGCCCTTGGCTCCAGCGGGTCCAATAGGTCCTAGCGGGCCAACTGGCCCCGCAGGCCCAACAGGCCCTGCAGGCCCGGCAGGTCCAACGGGCCCTGTCGGAGCCTTGACGACAATTTTTGGCGGCGGGCAAACAAGTTTTTTCTTCACCACAAAACGTTTTTTTCCTCTTTTAAACCGGCATATCTGCTTTCTTATTCTTCTTACTTTACAATGATTGATTCTCAATGGGTGTACACCTCCTGTTTTGCTATATCGTATGGCAAACATGGAGATGCGGAATGGACGAATGTATCGTAGACTTAAGCGGATTTGCACCGGCCTAGTCCACTTCAAAAAGCGACAGGTAGTGTTGTTAATCCTTGGGAGCTTAAGGTAAAGCTCCACACCACCTTCTCGCGTGGGATGTTTAACCGCAGGCCAGGCATACGTGTCAATAAAGATGTAAACGCAATTTCTCCTTCCATGCGGGCTAGAGGGGCTCCTAGACACATATGGATGCCATGTCCAAAAGCAAGATGACGGTTGATCGTGCGTGTGATGTCCAGTTCTTCCGGTTCCGCGAACTGTATTTCGTCCCGGTTTGCCGACTTTAGTACGACAATCACGGCGTCGCCCCTTTTGATTTGTTGTCCGGCGAGTTCGATATCTTCCGTGGCAAAACGAGGTCCCGCAATCGTGGCGGGCCCGTTGAAGCGCAGCAGTTCTTCGACGGCCAAGGGGACCAGACTTAGATCGGCTTTAAGCTTCTTCAACTGTTCGGGGTGATCCAGCAGCATGAGGCTGCCGGTAGCGATCAGATTCGAGGTAGTTTCATGACCCGCAAAGATGAGCAGCGTAATCATGGAGACCAGTTCTGCTTCGTCAAGCTGGTCTTCCCCTTCTTCGATCGCGATCAATTGGCTGATCAGGTCATCGCCAGGCAGCTCGCGTTTCTTGCCGACAAGCCGTGCGGTATAGTCGCCGAAAGCACGCATATGCTCATCGACTCCCGGTTCCCGCCGCCCCAGTCCAAGACCATGCGCGAGCGCTGCAGACCAGGTTTGGATTTGTTCCCGGTCCTCCTTAGGTACGCCGAGCATTTCGGAAATCACGTTAATTGGCAGGGGATACGCATAATCTTTTACAAGATCCATCTCGCCTGCGGCTAACACCTGGTCAAGCAGCTCGTCGGCAATTTCCTGCACACGCGGACGCAGGCTCTCTATAAATCTAGGCGTAAAGGCCTTCGATACTAATCTCCGCAACCGGCGATGATCGGGTTCATCGACACTTAGCATGGATTTGCCGGTAAAGAAAGTAGTGGGCGAGTCTGAATCGGAATAACTGGATAAGGAGAGCATCGAACGGCTGGTTCCTGCAATGGAGCTGCTGTCTACGGTAAAGTGATGATGATCCTTCAGTACAAGCATGGCTTCCTCTATACGCGTAACCATCCATGCCGGATAATCCGTACCGCCTATGGGGAAGGGGATCGGAATAACGGACCCCATTCCTCGAAGCTGGGCAAATAACGGGAACGGATTATCTCCGTTTTCCCCGCTAAACAAACTGAACACTGCTTTTTCTGGCGTGATTCCGCCGGAATTGTTCATGACGACCATCCTTTCAGAAAATAATAGTAAAAATGAAATATAATCCCAAATACAATCATAGTTTTATCGTTTGAGCGAAGTCAAATTTCCTCAAAATGGCCGACAACCTGTCGATGTTTTACAAGCCAAAACGCTAAATTAAGGGATATAAACAAGAAAAACCGCCTCAGCGGTTTTCTGTTTAATATCGTTCCAGCATGGTATAAAGAATCAGCCATCTGTTCCATAATACGCCGCGTACTGAATGCATTGCCGACTAGTCATTATTTTGCGGCAGCTGCTCGTTTATAACGAATTACTTTTCTGTACATCGATTTATCCTTCAATTTGTTGAATATATAAGGATCCGGATTGGTGTTTACTTCAATAATCCACGGTGTCCAGGTATGATCGAAGCCAATATCCAGACCTATTTGCCGTATCCCGGGATACTTCTTATGAAGAGATTTTGCCGTAGTTACACCTAGCTCGTTAAGCGTATGAATCTTCTTTTGAATTTCGCTATTTGAGATGTGGGCAGCGAAGAGGCGTTTGGTATCCATGAGGGTGCCGCCGCTGTGATAATTGGTCACTATTTTATTAGGATGCGCCACTCTTCCAATGATCCCCGTTGTTTCCCATGTTCCTTTTGGATTCAGCTGCACCATGACCCTCGTATCAAAATGGCGTTTGTTATATTTCAATAGATGAATGCCCTTCTGGATAAGATAGCTTTTCTTGTTCGTATAATTTTGGATGGAGTTGTAAAATGATTTGTAATCCTTAAAGGTTTTCTCCGTTGTTCCAATTTGGTACGCATATTCACCGCTTTTTAGCAGCCTTGCACGTATAACTCCATTCCCATGAGTCCCGAGCTCTGGTTTAATATATACCATGCTATAAAGCCTCAGCATTTTATTCAAGGTGGAGTAGTTGAATTTCCGGGTATCCGGAATAAAGGGGAGAACTTGTTTGCTCTTTAGAAGCGCCTTTGTTTTGGCCCATTTATTCATCACTACCCTACAAGTTTTCTTAACGCTCATCCTCTAGACCCTCCCGATATACTTGCTGCCTTGTTGCATAATTCGTTCATCATCTCACATTCTATGTGTGCTCCCCCTTGCGGGAGTAGGCAATTTAAACATTTTACATAAAGCAAATCCTCTATTGTAAAAAGGGCAGGCAACAAGGTGAACAGACTATACCCATTCCAGAAGATTGAATAAATATAGTAGTGTTCATGCACAATTCGTGCTCTGAGAGGGTGGGAATAGAGTGAAGATCTTGATCGTTGCTCCAGAACAGATCCCTGTTCCTGGAAGCGGATCGGTAGAAATATGTATTCTTGCTATTGCCAAACAGCTTGCAAGCAAACATAAGGTAACTATTATAAGCAGAGCTTCAAAGGGATTGCCCGCTCAAGGCAACGAGGGTGGCGTTAACATCGTGAGAGTCCAATCGGGCAGCTCCAAGGTTTATATTGCCTCTGTTCTTCGTTATATTCAGGGGAAATTTTTTGACATCATTCAAGTCGACAATCGTCCTCATTATATGGCAGCCATCCAAGAGGCTTTTCCCAAAATGAAGGTTGCCTTATTCCTGCATTCACTTACATTTGTACCGTCTAACGGCCATATTGCAACGAGCTTGAGGCATGCCAAGCTTATTATTGCCAACAGCAGCTCACTGAAGCAAAAGTTAACGAGTCGTTTCCCTGAGGTGGCATCGAAAATTCGAACCGTGGAACTCGGGGTTGATACGAGCAGATTTCGCCCCGCAACGATAGCTGATCGAGCGAAGTACAGGAAAAAATATGGCTTGGACAACAAATTTACGGCTCTGTTTGTAGGGCGCGTTATTCCGCGCAAAGGTGTTCCTGTACTGCTCAAAGCGGCCAGCATTGCCGGGAAGGAAGTTCCTCTTCAAGTGGTTGTTGCGGGACGGGGGAGCGCTTCGTACATGAAGCAGCTAAGAGCTACAGCCTCCAAGTTGAATGTATCTGTAAAGTGGATCGGGAAGCAGAAACATTCCGATATTCATAAGGTATATCAGATTGCAGATTGTTTCGTTTGTCCCTCCCAAAAGCATGAAGCCTTTGGACTGGTGAATGTAGAAGCCATGGCGTCGGGATTGCCTGTAATTGCTTCAAAAATAGGCGGGATACCCGAAATAGTGAAACATGAGAGTAATGGTTTTTTGGTTGATGAATATCGGCGCGCTGAACGGTTTGCACCATATTTAATCAGATTGGGAAAAAATAAAGAACTAAGAAACGGAATTGGAATCCAAGCGAGAAACAGCGTCCTTCAGTATTTTACATGGCGGCAAACCGCCGACAAGTTATTGACGATATATTTGCAAAAATAGGAGCTTGTACCCTCAGATGCAAAGCGTTCATCATTCGGACGCTTTTTTGTTTTGGTTCTTAAAGACTATTTTTGCATTTAATGCAAATTTGTGTATACTTGTATGGCAGTAGAAGATCTAATCGAGTTGAACTCTATTTTTGTGGTATTTATTGATGTTGCATATATCAAACAAAAAAGGAGAAAACCACAGATGGATAAGCAGACGAATCCTATTATTCCCCAACCGAAAACCAAAGGCATTCTCGGGAATCTTCCTGACATTGACACGGATCAGCCCGTCCAATCTTTAGTGAAGCTGGCTAAAGAGTACGGGCCTATTTTTAGAGTAGAACTGCCGGGTGGACACCTCACGCTCATATCCGGGCATCAGCTCGTCGAGGAGGCATGCGATCAGTCCAGGTTTGACAAGAACGTCTGGAGCCCGCTGCAAAGAGTGCGTGCTTTTACGGGAGACGGCTTGTTCACCAGCTGGACTTACGAACCGAATTGGCAGAAGGCCCATCACATTCTGCTCCCCAGCTTCAGTCAAAGAGCGATGCAAGGTTACCATAACATGATGGTGGACATCGCCTTGCAGCTCGTTCAGAAATGGGCACGGCTCAATCCGGACGAGGCGGTTCATGTCCCGGATGATATGACGCGCCTAACCTTGGATACGATCGGACTCTGCGGCTTTAATTTCCGGTTTAACAGTTTCTACCGGGATCAGCCCCATCCTTTCGTCGTCAGTATGACCCGTGCCTTGGACGAAGCGATGAGCCAGGGACAAAGGCTCGGCATTCAAAATAAATTGATGCTCCTTACAAAGCGTCAATTCCAGCATGATATTCAATCGATGTTCTCGACCGTGGACAAAATCATTTCGGAACGGCGCGCCGGCAAAACGGAGAGCAAGGATGATTTGCTCGCCCATATGCTGACCAGCAAAGATCCGGAAACCGGAGAGATGCTGGATGACGAAAACATCCGTTACCAGATCATTACGTTCCTGATTGCAGGCCACGAGACGACGAGCGGCTTGCTGTCATTCGCCATATATTATCTCCTGAAAAATCCGGATAAGCTCCGCAAAGCCCAGGAAGAGGTTGACCGGATTCTTACCGGCTCCGTTCCGACCTATAAGCAGGTCAGGGAATTGAAATACATTCGCATGATTTTGAACGAGAGTCTAAGGTTATGGCCGACGGCACCGGCGTTTTCTTTATATGCCAAAGAAGATACCGTCATTGGCGGGAAATATGCCATTCCAAAAGACGATACGGTCACTGTGCTGATCCCCCAGCTGCATCGCGACAAGGAGGTATGGGGAGACGACGTTGAAGCATTCCGTCCCGAGCGGTTTGAGGATGAGGGGAAGATTCCGCATCATGCCTTCAAGCCCTTCGGCAATGGTCAAAGGGCGTGCATCGGGCAGCAGTTTGCGCTGCATGAGGCCACGCTGACCCTGGGAATGGTGCTTAAGCACTTTGACTTGATCGACCATACCAATTATGAGCTAAAAGTCAAAGAGACGCTGACGCTGAAGCCGGATCAATTTACGATCCAGGTGAAGGTCAGACAGCAGCCGATAGCTGCTGCGGCGGCGGAGGAAGAGGCGCCCAAACCGCAGGACAGCGCGCTGAATATTGCAGCCAATCCAGAGCTGAAGGGGCATGATACGCCATTGCTGGTGCTATACGGCTCCAATCTCGGGACGGCGGAAGGCATAGCGCGCGAGCTGGCGGAGCATGGAAAGATGCTTGGCTTCAAGAGCGAATCGGCTAGTCTGGACTCACGAATCGGCAAATTGCCCACGGAAGGAGCGGTGATAATCGTTTCCGCTTCGTATAATGGCAACCCCCCGGATAACGGCAGACAGTTCGTGGAATGGCTGAGCGGGGAGGAAGAAGGAAAACTGCGAGGGGTGCGTTATACCGTCTTCGGCTGTGGAGACCATAACTGGGCCAGCACATATCAGCGGATTCCGGTATATATTGATGAGCGTCTTGAAGCGCTCGGCGCTGCACGTTTGGTTGAACGCGGGGGCGGCGATGCCAGCGGCGACTTCGAGAAAGAATATGAAGAGTGGAGAGAGAAGCTGTGGGCTGGCATCATGGAGGCTTTTGGGCTCACCTATAAGAAAGTGGATAAAAAAGAAAGCTCCCTCTCAATAAGCTATGTCAGCGGAATGACGGGCATGCCTCTAGCGGAGAGCTACGACGCTTTTCATGCAGAGGTCGTGCAGAACAGGGAGCTGCAGAGACCTGACAGCCCTAGAAGCACGCGGTACATCGAGATTAAATTGCCGGAAGGCGCTGATTATCAGGAAGGGGATCACTTGGGTGTGCTGCCGCGCAACCCGACTGCTTTGATACAGCGGGTTGTTGAACGTTTTCGACTGAATACGGATGACCACTTGCTGCTGGAGGGCGGTGGGCGCAGCATCGCTCACCTGCCCCTGGGAAGACCGATCAGTTTGCTGGATTTGCTGGGATACAGTGTCGAGCTGCAGGAGGCGGCCAGCCGTTCGCAATTGCGCGAAATTATGGCCTACACGACATGCCCGCCGCATAAGAAGGAGCTTGAAGCACTGCTGGAGGAGGAAACCTATAAGAGTGAGGTGCTCCACAAAAGAGTCAGCATGCTGGAGCTGATTGAGAAGTATCCGGCCTGCGAGATGCCTTTTGACCGGTTTTTGGAGCTGCTTCCGCCTTTGAAGCCGAGATATTACTCGATCTCTAGTTCGCCTAAGGCTCTCGGGAACAGGCTCAGCATTACGGTCGGTGTAGTCGAAGGGCCCGCCCGCAGCGGTCATGGCCAATACCGCGGAATCGCTTCGAATTATTTGCGAGACCGTCAGCCCGGCGAATCGGTCGTCGTATTTCTGCGAAGACCCGGGGCGGGATTTGAGCTCCCGGCGGATCCGCAAACGCCAATCATTATGGTTGGTCCTGGTACAGGCGTTGCGCCGTTCATTGGCTTCCTGCAGGCACGAGAGGCCTTACGAGCGGAAGGAGCGAAGCTTGGCGAGGCTCATCTGTATTTCGGCTGCAGAAAGCCTGAGGAAGATTTTATTTACAAGCAGGAGCTTGAAGGCTATGACCGTTCCGGTATCGTGAAGCTGCACACCGCTTTTTCCAGACAGGATCCTTTAGCCAAGCAGTATGTTCAGCATAAGCTGAATGAGGATCGGGAGACTATTATTTCACTGCTGGAACAGGGAGGACGGCTGTATATATGTGGAGACGGCACACGCATGGCTCCAGATGTAGAGACCACGATCCGTGAAGCGTATCGGGCGATCCGCGGCAAGACCGAAGAAGAAGCGGTTGCCTGGCTCGACGATCTTCTTTTTAAAGGACAATACGCCAAGGACGTTTGGACGGGAGTCTAGAAAATACGCCCTCTAGATATTTATCCAAGTTTAAGTTTTGGAGATATCTAGGGGGTTATTTCGTCGTTCGCCCAAAATACTGTTATTATGGAATTGATATTATTAATCCCCATGTTTTTTATTTGGAGTTCGGTAAGTGTGATGATGGGGTTGGTGTTGCTGTTGATGGTGCTGGTGTTGCTGTTGATGGTGCTGGTGTTGCGGTTGCTGCGGGTGTTACAGTTGTTGCTATTGCGGCTACTGTTTCTATTGCAAAATTCGTTTATTTCTAACGGTTGCCACAAACGTTAATCGATGGAATTCGAGCTATTAGTAATCCTAACGGTTGTAATCCACGTTATTCATGCCAAAATCGTCACAACAGTAACAATAGGTTAGAATAGCCGTATATACAACCGTTAGATTCTCAAACAGGGAATAATCCGCGAAATAACCAAGATAACAACCGTTAGATCACTTTTATCCCTCGAGAGTAAAGGGTCGTTAAAGGGAGGGGGGCAACGAATCAAGTGCCAACTGAAATCAAAGAGAAGATCGCGAAAAAAATCCTTAGCGAAGCGAAGGGTTACCTGGATATCGGATTTACTCATTCCTTAAACCCATATAGCGGCTGTGCATTTGCGTGTAAATATTGTTATGTCCGAGAAATGCCGATTCAAAAATTTAAGGAGATGCCTTGGGGAGAATGGGTGGACATCAAAACAAACGCCGCTGAAAATTACCGGAATGAAATTCTCAAACTTCGCCGCAACAACAAACCGGTAAATATTTTTATGTCATCGGCAACAGACCCGTACCAGCCGGTCGAAGCCAATGCAGCCTTGACCCGGCGGCTCTTGGAGGAAATGATTGACAATCCGCCGGATTTGCTCCAAATTCAAACGCGCAGCCCTTTGATTACAAGGGATATGGATTTGCTGATCGTATTAAAGGAACGATGTGAAGTTCTCGTATCGATGACGGTTGAAACAGACCGTGAAGATGTGAAGCGAATTTTTGCCCCGTATGCTCCCGGAATCAAATTGCGGCTCAAGGCGTTAAGGGAATTGCATGATGCGGGCATTTTTACCCAGGCTGCACTTTCTCCGGTTCTGCCATTTACACCTGATTTTCCAGACGTACTGAAAGGAATTGTGGACCGAATCTGGATCGATACGTTAATGATCGGAGACGGCCTTATGGGCAGGCGTTCAGAAAGATTGGGCATGCCTCAATTATTTGAGACACATGATCTGTCCAAGTGGTATCAAAAGGATATTCACCTGCGGGTTGAAAAGTATTTTAAAGCGTCTTTTCCTGGCGAAATGATCCGCATTTCCAAGGACGAAGCTTTCCCCATCATAAAACATGAACCTGTTTGACTATTCAAAATAAGATAGATAGAATAATGAATTAACATGTTTAAATGAGGGTACGACGCCTAAAGACGGGAAAGATGAGGTGAATGGAGCAAGCATGAGCAGCCGCAGTAAAAGCGATCTCATAGACAGCTGGATGTCCATAACAAATCTCCAGACACAGATCAATAACAGCATTGAAGCAGAACTGCAAGCTAAGCATGACCTTTCACTAAAAGAGTTTTTTGTTCTATATCTCCTAGCGCAAACAGAGGATAAAAAGCTGCGTTTGCAGGAGCTTCAGGAGTGGGTTGGCCTTAGTCAAAGCGCCATATCACGGCTAGTTGGAAGATTAGAGGCCAAAAATTGCCGTACACTGCAAAGAGATGTATGTGAAAATGACCGCAGGGGAATATACACTTGTCTCACTCCGTCTGGAGAAGTGAAGTTTCAGGAATCGCTAGCTACGGTTGAGACTTTATTGCGAGATAATCTCTCCAAGGAACAGTTATTACAGGAATTGAGTTCAATTGCTACGACTGTAAAACATCGTTATGATTCTTGAAAACCTCAGACACGTTCTGAAGGTTTTTTCTTTATGCGAAACGTATTTGATGAAGTTGACAAAGAAATTTATCCGTGCTAATTTATATGCGTGCGCATGCATTTAAATAGGATGATAAGGAGTGGTTTTCGTGAACCATTTGTTTAGCCCATATCAATTTAAAGGTTTGGAATTAAAAAATCGTGTCGTCATGCCGCCGATGTGTCAATATTCCGTCGAGAATAAAGATGGCATCGCTACCGACTGGCACTATCTGCATTATGTTAGCCGGGCCATTGGTGGTGCCGGGTTTATTATCATAGAAATGACCGATGTGGAACCCGATGGCCGTATTAGCGATTATGATTTAGGATTATGGTCTGATGAGCAAATTCCAGCGCTGGCGAGAATCGTAGAGGCATGCCATAAATACGGCGCCAAAGTTGGCATCCAAATTGCACATGCTGGGAGAAAAGCGGAGGATGCGGCAGAGCCGGTGGCACCTTCAGCGATTCCGTTTGACAAGGACTGGAAGACTCCGCGAGCACTGACTACATCAGAAGTTAAAGATATGGTAGAGAAATTCCGTCAAGCTGTACAACGTGCAGTTAAAGCTGGATTTGATGCGATTGAGATTCATGGTGCCCATGGGTATTTAATTCATCAATTCCATTCCCCGTTAACCAATCAGCGAGATGATGAATATGGAAAGGATCTTACGAAGTTTGGCCGGGAGATTATAGAAGCGGCTAAAGCTGAGATGCCCGATAACATGCCTTTAATTATGCGTATTTCAGCTAAAGAGTATGTTGATGGCGGCTACGGTATCAACGAAAGTATTCAATTTGCTAAGCAATTTCAAGAGGCTGGAGTAGATATGTTTCATATTTCCTCTGGCGGAGAAGGCCCGATTGGCGATTCCGGTAAACCAGGCACACATGCGGCTTACCAGGTCCCCTTGGCTAGAGAAATTAAGGCTTCATTGGATATCCCGGTAATCGCTGTCGGCAGACTGGAAGATCCCATCCTGGCCAATGCCGTTATAGGCAATGAGGACGCGGATCTTGTTGCGATCGGAAGAGGAATGTTACGGAACCCCTATTGGACGCTTGAAGCAGCAGCAGCTCTAAAGCAGGAAATTACTGTTCCTAAACAGTACACTACAGGATTTTAATCGTTTCCAGTAATGCTTATTTATAAATGAGAAAATTTTTGATACCATGGTAGTCAATCAAACGCAACGTATTGAACGGAATTTGAGGAGGAAATAGGATGAGTTCGATTAAACACATGGTTACATTCTCATTGCATTCTGGTAAAAATAATCCGGAGACAGAGGCTTTTTTGCAGATAAGCAGAGAAGAACTAGCAGCAATCCCTGGCGTTGAACAATTCGAGGTGTTTCGTCAGGTGAGCGCCAAGAACGAATTTGATTACGGATTCTCCATGGTATTTGCAGATCAGAGTGCTTACGACGCTTACAATAACCATCCGGTACATATTAAATATGTTGAGGAGCGTTGGAATACCAAAGTGAGCCGTTTTCAGGAGATTGATTTGGTTGTCCATCAATAAATATATATTCAGAAGGCAGCTAAAACAGCTGCCTTTTAGACTTTCATATTGGAGGATTCCTATATGCAGCTAACTTTAGCCAAAATCGAGACTAAGCAGGAAATAGCCTCCTTGGCGGAACTGGCCTCAGACATTTGGCACGAATATTTTGTTGGGATGATTTCCAATGAACAAATCGATTATATGGTGGAGAAATTTCAATCCTATCCGGCGTTGACCGATCAAATCGCTAACCAGGGATATGAGTATTATTTTATGACCGTCCATGGCCAGCCCATTGGCTATGTGGGCATCAAACAGGAAGAGAGCAAGCTGTTTCTCAGCAAGTTTTATTTGCAGCAAGAGCATCGTGGCAAAGGATACGGCAGCCAGGCAATGGAGCTGCTGACGGATATTTGCCGAAGCCGGAATTTAGGCGCCATCTGGCTTACGGTCAACCGTCACAATGCTTCTACGATCTCGGTATATGAGAAAAAAGGCTTTAAAACAATCCGCACGCAAGTGGCGGATATCGGAAACGGCTTTGTGATGGACGATTACGTCATGGAAAAAGAGCTGAATTGAGCATGAAGAGGCAAGCGGTTGTCACGGGATGGATCCCGGTGAACAGCCGCTTTTTTTAATGTCAATGCTGTACAGGAAGAATCTTCTTGTCTATTTTTCCATTAAATCTTGGTAAGGTAGAGGATAGCCATTGATATGAGGTGATGAGTTGTATGAATAAGAAACACTGTTTGTTCTGCGATGAGATAGTCCCTACGAAAGCGGAAGGGGACTACGATGTATATTTAGGCTGTTCCTGTTCGCCCGGCGGGTTCTACAGCTTGCTGAGAGACAGCTACGAAACGATTCATTCGCTGCCATACCATAAGAAGCGCGACATGTTTCATCTCGTCTCCGCTTATATCCGGGAGCACACGGATCGCGAGGAGAAGGTCACTCTATCAGAAGGCGATTTAGAAGCGATCGTCCATTCTCCGAACCTTCCTGTGACCATTGAAGATAAAGGCAACCGTCTGCTGCAATATTTATACAGACATTCCGAAGGCCCAGGAGAACCGGTTGTTATTCAACCGCTCTCCAGCAGTTATAACCTGACGTATTCTCCCAATCTGCAGGAGCTGGTATATATTATTGATAAGCTGAGGGGCGAGCAGCTGCTTATCCGGGAGGGAATGGCTTTCCAACTAACGGAAAAAGGATGGAGCGAGGCTGCGGCAACCGCTGGTGGAAAAAAATTAAAGCCATGCTCCGTGCTTATCGCGGATGGAGAGGACTTCCGAACGGAATGGCTGCAAATGCTGCTGCCTACAATAGAACAGTACGGTTATCTGCCGCGCTTGCTTGCGCCTGCGGCAACAGAGAACGCTAAAGTGTATTCTTTAGAGCAAATTACGGACAGTAAGCTAGTTATTGCGGATTTAACCGGACAATCCCCTGGGGTGTATTTTGCGGCGGGATATGCGCTAGGTTTGAACATCCCCGTGATCTGGACCGTGAAAAGCAGCGAAGCCGAAATGCTGCCTGTGAGATTCAATGAGATCCGCCCCATCGTTTGGGATACGGCCGAAGAGCTGGCAGCATTTCTTCAACAGAGATTGGGTTGATAGCGCAGTGAGACATGTTTCTCATCAACGTAAAACTTTTCTGATCCACTTCAGGTTATCCCGGTAAGGCGGAAATAAGATCTTCATGTCAAACTTTGTGTTCTTTTTCATGATGCTTTTCGTATGGGAGAACAGGTCAAAGCTGTATTTACCATGATAAGCGCCAATGCCTGCCTCCCCGACTCCTCCAAACGGGAGGTTTGGATTAGCCACATGCGTGATGGTGTCATTGATACAGCCGCCCCCAAAGGAGATGCGGGTAAGCACTTCATTTTCGACACTTTGATCTTTCGTAAATAAATAGAGGCCAAGCGGCTTGGGACGGGAAATAACCATCTGGATCGCTTCGTCTAATTGTTCATAGCCCATTATGGGGAGTATCGGGCCAAAGATTTCATCTTGCATCGCCGCATCGGACCAGGAAACGGCATCAAGCAGGGTAGGCTCGATATAAAGGTCTTCTCGGCATGTTTGGCCGCCGAACAGCACATTCGCTTGATCCTTTTCCAATATCGCGGCTAATCGATCGAACTGCCGTTCGTTGACGATGCGGCCGTAATCGCTGCTTTGCCGTGCATCCGTGCCGTAAAAGGATGTGATGGCCATTTTCATCTTTTCGATTAATTCTGCTTTAATATCCGTGTGGGCGAGTACATAATCCGGAGCAATGCAGGTCTGGCCTGTGTTGATCAACTTGCCCCACATGATTCTCTTGGCTGCTGAATCGATATCCGCTGTACGATCTACAAGGACAGGGCTTTTGCCGCCAAGCTCGAGCGTGACGGGGACGAGATTTTTAGCAGCGGCCTCCATGACGATTCTGCCCACAGGTACGCTTCCGGTAAAAAAGATATAGTCAAATGGAGCGTGTATTAGGACCGAGGTTGTTTCTCGTTCACCCTCAATTACGCGAATATAGTCTTCATCGAAAGTTTCCTGTATCAACGTCTTGACGGCGGCAGCCACGGCAGGGGTATTCTCGGAGGGCTTTAAGACGGCGCAATTTCCTGCGGCAATCGCTCCGATCAGCGGTTCGATCAGCAATTGAAACGGATAATTGAAGGGCCCGATAATCAAGACGGTTCCGTAGGGTTCCTTATACAGGTAGCCGCGGGAGCCTATATGATAGAAGGGCGTTTTGACTTTCTGCGGCTTTGCCCATTGGCGCAAGTGTTTCATAGTATAACGGATGCTGTTCAGGGTATAGCCAATCTCCGTCGTGTAGGCTTCGAATTCGTTTTTTCGCAGGTCCCTATATAAGGCCGAAAGCAAATTCTGCTCATGGCGCCGGATCGCATCGGACAACTTCTTTAGCTGCTCCAGACGGAATTGAACACTTCGCGTTTGACCGTGGTTGAAAAATCGGCGATGTTCTTGCAGAAATTGATCGGCCTGATTTGATGTTAAATAGTCCATTTTCTTCCTCCCCATAAGGCAAATTTATAAACAATCTCTTTCTAATGTGACCAATAATTCTCTTAACAGCGGCACGGATTCCTCCAGAGACAGGGAATAATACTGCTGTGTGCCCTGCAGGATATCTTGATGATGCGCATCGCTTAAAAGAACAGGAAGGCATTCCTGAAAGATATTCAGAGCTTCTTTTCCCATGTCATGTGTGACCTCACTTAATATGATGAAATGTTTAAACATTTCAACGTATTATTACAATTGATGTTACTACATCAACTGGTGGGAAGCAAGGAACAACGATAGCCGCATCCTAGATATTAACATAATTCCTTTATTTAACCGATAATAGATGAGTTCAGTTAATGCATGGGGAGGAAGAGAGAAATTATGGAATCAATAAAACTAAAGACGTGGATAGCTGTCATGGCAATGATAATATTGCTAACGGCTTGTACGTCAGTTGAAAAAGAGAAATCAGGGGAGGCAGCGGCGGCTAGACCTGAGTTTACGCTCTTTGACAAGCAAACGAAAATTGTCATGAGCGAAGATGAAACGGTGCAAATTACTGTTCCTGAAAATTGGATAACGAGAGAAGTCCCGCTGAACTGGAACAATCGCCTTGTCGTACATAATGATCAAGCTTCAATGATAATAAATATTATTCAGGAGCATCATGAAGATGTAAATGAAGATATGGATTTGGATAAATGGGCAGAGGAATTCTATGCGGAAATAGGACAAGTTACTATCTTGGAAGAGCGTGTGCCGCAGATCGATGGCGTAGCGGCTAGAGAGAAATTTATTAAGTTTGTACAGAACAATACGAATCAATTTTGGATGCATACATTTCTAGAAAAGGATGGTGCATTCTATCTGATCTCAACAGCTATTTCTGAATCATCATATTCCTCGAATAAAGAGGAACTACAGAAGATGACAGAGACTTTTAAAGTGCTTAAGCCAGCAGAGAAGGAAGTATTTGACTCCAGCAACAGTCAAACGATGTTTAATGATGATCAATCATTACAAATCACAGTACCCTTAAATTGGAGGGAGGCTAGAACTGATATTAACGAAATTGGTGAATTCATCTTAAAAAATGACCGGAAAGCGGAATTTTTACTTATGCGGGAGTTCGCCTCAGGAAAAACAGAGGAGATAACGGTTCAAGAAGTCGTAGATGGGAGATTCGAGAGTTATAAACAATTCTACCAGGGCGAAATCATTGGCAGCAGGGAGCTTCTAATAGATGGACGACCTGCTTATCAACTGGAAGGCAGATGTGAATATAAGGGGGAGAAGCATGGTTTACTAATCACGGCACTGCAAAAAGATGATGCCTATTATGTTATGATGATTTCCAGCCCTATTGAGGATTTTCTTGTATACGAAAGAGAGTATAAACGGGTTTTAGAGTCCTTCCATGTATTGAAAAAGGTGGAAGAGCAAAATAAATCTCATGGAATGGAAAATGAACAGCCTAAAGTATTTGATAATAAACTGGCTTCGATGAAGATCGAGCTTACAGAAGGATGGAAGAAAATAGACATCGATCAAGATGCGCAGTTACAGGCAATACATCCGGGAGACAATACGTGGTTTTATGCTTATGGTGAGAAAGTTTCCGAAGACGACGGCCTGACTGTAGAAGATCTATTTGAATTTTATAGCAGTGATTCTGGATTAGAAAATCCTAGATGGACGAAGCCTGAGCCGATAAAGATTCAAGCCTATGATGCAATCTACTTTAAAGGAACCGGAACGAGCGAAGGCACTAAAGCCACTATTATTGGAGCCATTACCCTTTCTTCGCGCCAATATACCTTTCTTATATTTGCAGGAAAGCAGGACGTAATGGAGGACAATGAAGCGTGGTTTAAGAAAGCATTAACCACTTATTCAGAACGGTTGTGGTAATGAATATTTAGCCTCATACTAACTCTATATGGGTATGTTCTAACATATGGCAGGTGACGAAATTGTCACTTGCCATGTGATTTTGTTATATTATTAGAACGCATGTTTATGATTTTCGGTGTACAATAAATGAATTAGTACGAGTAGCAAGATACATACAGTAATAAATATGGAGGGCTTATGGGAGAAACTGATATTTTATTTATTTTAAAAATGATCGTGATTGGGCTTGTTCAAGGCTTTACTGAACCCATTCCTGTATCGTCTAGCGGACATGTGATGATTGCGAGTGAGATTTTGGGGCTAGGTGAACAGGGGTTCACGTTTGCGATTTTAACGAACACCGCTTCATTGCTCGCCGTATTATGGATTTATCGCGAGGATATTCTACGATTAATCCAAAATTCATTGCGCTATCTGCAAACCAAGGATGTACGCTACAAAAGCGATTTCCGGTTTGTGCTGTATATCATCATCGGTACGATTCCAGCAGGTGTTCTTGGGGTCGTTCTTAAGGATTTTATTGCAGACAGTGTAAGTATGACAACTATTGCAATCATGCTATTTATTACAGGTATTGCCTTATTTCTAATTCGTAATATGAAGGGTACGAAAGCCGAGGCGGATATGACGCTGAAGGATGCCATTTTAGTCGGCTTGGGGCAGGCTGTCGCACTTACACCTGGCATTAGCCGTTCAGGTGCTACAATTATTTCCGCCATTGCTTGCGGCATCAAACAGGATACAGCACTGCGCTTTGCCTTTATGCTTTATATCCCTGTCAGCCTTGGCGGCGTTGTACTTGGATTTTCCGATTTTATCAATGAACCTAATAAGGGCGAGCTTGCGATTCCATACATGGCGGCGTTTATGGCGACACTGTTCATGACTTATTTTGCCATGAAATGGTTTATGGGAATTATGAAAAGAGGCAAGCTTATTTATTTCACGTATTATTGCTTTACAGTTGCCATTTTGCTGCTTATTTTCTTTTAGGCTAAATTAGGCTAAACCCAGTCCAGTATACGGACTGGGTTATTCATGTATATCAACAGCAACCTATTGACTCCGTAGCTAGGTACAGGAAGTAAGATGACCTTGAAGGAGGAGCGGGTATGGCATATTTAACGATTGGGGAATTGGCGAAGCGTGCCAGCGTGAATCTGGAAACGGTACGATATTATGAAAGACGCGGATTAATTGTTGAGCCGCCGCGGACGAAAGCGGGCTACCGCATGTATGACGAATCTGCCGTGGACGATATTCGTTGGATTCGCCAGGCTCAGGCAATCGGCTTCACGCTGCAGGAAATTCTTTATTTGAAGGCGATGCGTGACGGCGCTGCAAGCTCGGAAGCGGAGTTGCGCTGCCATGCTCAGGAGAAAATCGCTGAAATCGAGAAGAAGATAGAGCAGCTTCAGGAGATGAAGAGCCTTCTGGAGCGTGCAGTAAGTCACTCGAGCGAGTCATTTGCGACTTGCCCGCTCCTCCAAACTATAAAGCAAGGGAGGGCATCCAATGAGTAAAAAAATTGAGGTATACTCGGATGGGAGCAACCGCAGCCAGTCGATCATCGATTTGGTGAAAAAGCTGGCTTGTCCTAAATGCGAGATCGTTGTGCATAACGAAGCTGAGAAGAAAGGGCGATCCGTCCCGTCTGTGTGGATGGACGGCAAAGAAGTTGATATCGACAAGCTGGCGGGCGGCATAAATCATAATCACTCGATTCCTTTTAAGGACTGATTTCTGGTCCGCTTGTGTATTGGGGGATAGAAGTGGATAGCCAAGGGGAAGAGAGCTGGTTCTAGAGCAGTGATTGGGCGGAAAAGAAGTATAAAAGGCTGCAGCGGCCGGTGTTTACGGACGCTGCAGCCTTTAATCACATCAGTATGGATCGGCTTCGTGGCTTTTCTCCACAGCCTCTTTGGTGGCTTCGTTTGCGGCTAATGAGCCTTGGCCATATTTCGATTGGCCAGCTTCACGGCCAGGGAGCTGTTCGTCCTTTTTCATACCCTGTATTTCTTTCATGACCCTGTCGATCCCTTCCTTAACGCGGCGGCCATAGTCTTCATCCGCCTGTGTGAAGTGGTGGATCATCGCTTCCTGAATACGTTTGTCGCATACCGCAAGCGCCTCGGACAGGTTCTTGATCAGCTCGTCGCGCTCCCATTCCTCAAATGAGCGGTACGTATCGCCCGCTTGCCCATAGTTATTGGGACGATCGATCGGTGCGCTCATGGCCGCCGCATTATACGTCGGACGATGCTGCGGACGATCCTCCTGTCCAGCTTCCTGATAGCCGCCGATCATGGAAGGTTCGTAATTAATATGCGGATTTTCTCCGGACTCGTTGGGGTCACGGGTATCCATTTGGCCGCGATGCTGATTCGTCCGCACCGGTACCTTCGGCGCGTTCACTGGCAATTTCAAATAGTTGGCGCCTACGCGGTAGCGCTGCGTATCGGAGTAGGAGAAGGTACGGCCCTGCAGCATTTTGTCGTCGGAGAAATCCATCCCATCGACCAGCACCCCAGTACCAAAGGCAGCTTGCTCAATTTCTGCGTGAAAATCCACCGGATTGCGATCCAGAACCATTCGGCCAAGCGGCAGCCATGGGAACTTATCCTCCGGCCACAGCTTCGTATCATCGAGCGGATCAAAATCCAGCTCCGGATGATACCCGTCCTCCATGATCTGGACGAAGAGCTCCCATTCCGGATAATCTCCGCGTTCAATCGCTTCATATAGATCCTGCGTCGCATGGCCGACGTTTTTTGCTTGGATCGCATTTGCTTCTTCTTGCGTCAAGTTGCGGATCCCTTGCTTCGGCTCCCAGTGATACTTCACCAGCACAGCCTCGCCTTTGTCATTGACCCATTTGTAGGTATTGACGCCAGAACCCTGCATATGGCGGTATGTCGCTGGTATGCCCCATGGCGAGAACAGGAAGGTAATCATATGTGTTGCTTCAGGCGAACGGGAGACGAAGTCAAACATCCGTTGGGGATGCGATACGTTCGAAGCGGGATCTGCTTTAAAAGCGTGAATCATATCAGGGAATTTCATCGCGTCACGTATGAAAAATATTTTGAGATTGTTGCCAACGAGATCCCAGTTGCCGTCTTCGGTATACATTTTCACCGCGAAGCCGCGCGGGTCTCTTGCGGTTTCCGGCGAATCTTTTGCCCCTGCCACCGTGGAGAAACGAACCATCAGCGGTGTTCTTTTTCCGGCGCCAGAGAAGACCTTTGCTCGAGTGTACTTCTCTACCGGTTCATCTCCGACTTTGCCGTAGGTTTCAAAATACCCGAATGCTCCGGTTCCACGAGCATGTACTACACGCTCTGGCACCTCTTCACGGTCAAAATGGGAAATCTTCTCGATAAAGTGGTAATTCTCAAGCGTAGCTGGACCGCGGTCACCAATCGTGCGGATATTTTGGTTATCTTTTACCGGATGGCCTTGGCGTGTTGTCAACGTCTCACGCTTCACATCGTGCTCGTGAGGTATCTTCGAGTCATTATTCTCTCCCAAATGAAACCCTCCCTTAAGTAGTTAATCTAAATCTAATCTTAACCAATATTGGAAATGCATATTCAAATTTAGATCGGTATCGACTGTGTGCCGTAATTAAACGCTGTGTGGTACGCTAAATGGAATTCATGTATCTAATTATGTTCTAAACGAATATTTTAGGGGATTAGATGGAATTTATGCCCCTAAAATCAAGAATCCAGCGTACGAATGGCAACTCCACTTATTCTAACGACATGAAATCCACTTAAATCTACTTCCCTTCTTAGCCAAAGAAACTAACTACTATAAATCCATTTAGATTAGTAGTTGAATCCGTTTCTTGCGCTGCCATCCCTATCTAATCATTCATATTATTCCGATAATTACGAAATATGATCAATTGCTAATCGCTCTTTATTTCACAATTGACGGATCAAGAAAAGGAAGTTACAATCCGATTATTAAAACACTTTTAAAAAGTATTTTGAAATGGGGTTATGCACTGTGCAGCCTGTCTCGTATAATACGAGTCAAGTAAAAAAAATGAACGTTGAGCTAGTGAAAAATGCACTAAAAGCGCAGGGGACAGCAACGAAATCATCCATTGCAAGCTTAACCGGCTTAAGCGTGGCCACATGCGGTACCATTTTAAACGAACTTGTGGCGACCGGCGAAGTGATCGAGGAAAAACCGGATGAATCAAGCGGCGGCCGGCCAGCGATGCAGTACGAGTATAACGCTGACTTTGGCTGCGTCGTTTGTTTGCTAATCAAGACCGAAGGCGGCATACACTCGATGAGATACAGGATCGTGAATCTGGTGGGGGACACTGTCGAAGACGCCATATTAGAACTAAAGCATATCGATGTCGATGTGGTCGACAACCTTATCGGCAAATTGCTCAAAAGCCATGGCCATGCACAGGCTATTGGTATTGGAGTGCCCGGGGTGGCCCATTGCGGTGTAATCGGCGTTTGTGATGTCCCTGAACTTGCAGGCAAATCATTGGGTCCATATCTGGAAGAAAAATATTCAATCCCGGTTATGATTGAAAACGATATGAATATGACGGTCTACGGATTTTACCATGTACAAAACTTTGAGGAGGAAAAAACATTCGCCGTTGTTACATTTCCCAAAAATCATTTTCCCGGTGCCGGTTTTATCGTAAACGGCCAAATTCTATCCGGTAACACGAAGTTCGCTGGAGAGGTTTCTTTTTTACCTTTTGGTATCTCCAGGGAGGAGCAGCTGCTGCAATTACACACCGATGAAGGCTTTATCCGGCTGGCAGTCCAAACACTCACCTCCATCATTGCATTGATTAACCCGGTATCCATAGCGATAACAGGGGATCTGCCCCGTGAGACACAGCTGGATAAAATCTATAAGGGTTGTTTGAGGTACATCCCGAAAGAGCATATGCCAACGCTTTTTGTTAAAAACGATACGAACGAGGAATACATGAAAGGCATGCTGACGGAGACGCTGGAGAGTCTAACCTATCGCCTGCGGGTGATTGAAAAAAGATAACGGATAAGGAGCAGCTAAGAGTGAGGAAACGATCAGGAAATTTCAACAAAGTATATGCCATGCAGCTCGCAACAATATTTATAGGATTCATCATTTTCGGATTTTCTGAAAATATCAAAGGACCTGCCATTCCGCGAATTCAACTGGACTTTATGCTAAACGAAGCACAGCTTGGGACCTTGTTGTCCCTGAATGCGCTTGGCTATTTAATCGCTTGCTCTTTCACTGCCTATCTGACAAAGATATGGGGAATAAAGCGGGTAACGATTATTGCTTTTGCGGCAATGGCTGTCTCAGGTATATTCATTTTTTTCTCGCAGCACTATTCCTTGTTCTCGGCTTCTTACTTCTTAATGTATATTGGAAACGGGATGCTGGAGATCGGACTGGCTATTCTGGGCGCCCGCATCTTTGTGAAAAATACGGGAACGATGATGAATTTAAGCCATGGCTTCTACGGCCTTAGCTCGACGGTTGCACCGCTCATTGCGACGGGTCTAATGGAGGTTACGATCAACGGTTATACGCTGGACTGGCGAGGCATGTATCTAATCATGCTGCTCTTATCCGTCATACCAATCGTATTTGCGTTGTTTAGCACTTTTCCCGGGGATGATATTGAACATGAGGATCGTGTGCCTCTAAAAACAATGCTTAAGGATCCCGTCCTATGGCTAATGGTGCTTGTATTAACTTTTGGGGTCGTATCCGAACTGGCTGTCGGAGGCTGGCTCGTGAACTTCCTGGAAAAAGCTTATGGCTGGAGCACGGTATCCGCTTCTGGGATGTTATCTGCCTTTTTCCTATGCTTTGCGCTTGCCCGGCTATTGCTTGGACCGTTAACCGACAAAATTGGCTTTACCTTATCATTGATTGTATTTTCGGGGTTATCCGCCGCATGTACTTTTGCAGCTATCTTTGGCGGAGAAAACGTAGCCTTTTTGTTTGCAGCCGCTGGTATAGGCATTGCGATGATCTATCCAACAGTCATGGCTTTTATCGCTAGAAGATACCCGAAGGGCAGTGATACTGCAATTACATTCACCGTTACACTGATGGGAGTAGGCAGCGTCATCGGCAACTATCTGATCGGGGGAGTGATCGAAGTCACGAAAGGCATTTTCGGAGCAGATACGCATATTGGCCTGTTCCGGGGCCTTCAGGCCGGCTATGGCGTTATAGGCTTATGCGCAGCGCTAAGTTCGGTTGCGGGAATCATATTATATACTTATTTATTCAAGCGGAAAGAAGTCATATAATTAAGATTGAACGGGCAGCCGAAGATCCGGCTGTCTTTTTTTATGGAAGGAAAAATCTGCTTGTCTATTTTCAAGAAAAGTTTTGATAAGGTTAAAGTGAATGGTTGTTGCAGAAAAGGAGGACCACATATATGAAATTACATTCCTCTGACCGTATTAAAATGCCGTTAGGATTTTGGGCAGGGTTGCGTCAACTAGGGATTGCCGACCATGACGTAGCTCGTAAAGCACAACTTCCACTCACTATGATTACTGAACCGGAAGTCACGGGCGCCCAATATTTCGCGATTTGGCAGGCCTATTCGGATCTCATTGGCGATACTGCCAAAGGAATCATCAAGCTTGCGGCGGCCTTTGACACAGCGAAGTACCCTCCAACCGTCTTAGCGACTTATCACGCTCGTGACTACCGCGACGCTCTGAACCGAATGGCGCGGTACAAGCAGATGTGCCCGCCCGAGAGCTTACGGATCACCGAGGAAGACGAGGACTGTACTATTGAGCTGGAATGGCAGGATACCGAGCGGCCTGGTCCGCCGATGCTGGTTGGCATCACGCTGGCATTCCTTCTGGAGCTCGGACGACGGGGCACAGGTCACCCATTGACAGCGAAGCTCGTCGAATTCTCGCACTCTATGGGCGATTTACAGACCCTTGAAGCTTACTTCGGCTGCCGTATTCAGATCAATGCAAAGCATAACCGGTTGACGCTGCATCGAAGAGATTTGAGTCGCCCTTTTATCTCTTACAATGAAGAGCTGCTGGAGATTCTGACTCCATTCCTGGATCAGTCGCTTGATGAACAACAGCGCAGCCTTTCCATGACTGAGATGGTCAAATGGATCATGAAACGCAGCCTAACTGGAGGACGCTTAAACATTCAGGCAGTCGCGAAGGAGCTCAGTATGAGCGATCGGACCTTGCAGCGCCGGCTGAATGACGAAAACACGAGTTTCAAGGAACTGTTGATACAAGCTAGACGTGAGCAAGCACAAGAATACTTGGCAGACCCCTCGTTGGATATAAAAGAAGTGGCATATTTGATAGGTTATGAGGATCAGAACTCGTTCTACCGCGCCTTCCGCATTTGGGAAGGGATGACCCCATCAAATTGGCGTGCTCAACATCTAGATACAAACTGATTTTCATTTGGCGTGTAAAACAAGAATTTTGACGTAGCATGCTAGTTACCGAACAATTTAAACAAGGTAATATAATCACTATCCGAAGCACAAAGGAGAAATGGATTATATTATGGATATGGAATTAAGAAATAAAACCGCTCTAGTTACGGGATCGACGAAAGGCATAGGTAAAGCCATTGCCATGGAACTTGCTAAAGAGGGCGTTCATGTACTCATTAACGGACGAGATTACGACGAAGTACAAAGCACTGTAAATGAAATCAAGTCAGAATTCCCGGCTACCTCACCTCAAAACGCTGCAGCCGATCTTGTGGATATCGAACAAAGGGAAGCTTTGCTTGAGAAATTCCCCAATATTGATATTTTAGTGAACAACATGGGAATATATGAAATCATGCAATACGAGGATGCCGACGATGAAGTATGGGACAAATATATCCATACTAATGTTCTTGCTGCAAATGGCCTAACTAAATTTTATTTGCCCCAAATGTTGAAAAATGATTTTGGCCGCGTTATCTTTATGGCGAGTGAAGAAGCCATTATGCCTTCGGGTAAAATGCCTCAATATGCAGTAACCAAATCCATGCTGTTATCACTGTCAAAAAGTTTATCTAAGTTAACGGTAGGAACAGAAGTTACGGTTAATACGGTCATGCCAGGACCAACACTTTCTGAAAATGTGCAACAAATCATTGAAGGGATATACCCTGATGAGAAAATGTCTTTTTCCGAAAAAGAGAAACAATTTATGGCTGCAAACCTGCCTCAATCGGAAATACAGCGATTTATCAGGCCTATCGAAATAGGCAGACTAGTTGCATTTATATGCAGTCCTCATGCATCCGCATTTAAAGGTTCTCCGATCCGTATGGATGGGGGGATGGTGCCGACTATTATCTAGTGAAAACCAACTGTTTTCACTGATTCAAAGTATGAGTAAGGGAGGGGGCCAATGAGAATAGCTAACGCCAACTTGATGAAAGAAATCAATCTGAACAATGTACGCCATGTCATGAAACGGATTGAAACGGCGCAACCAAACCCCAACTGGCCTCACTTACCAAGCTGAGCGTAGTTACAATAAACTCCCTAGTCAAGGAACTTCATGAGCTGGGGGAACTGCTTGAGGATGATACCGTTCCCTCGAACGGGGGGAGACCTGCCCAAACCTATCGTTACAACTATGATTTCAGCCTTGCGCTCGTTCTTTACTTGAAAGAGGAACAAGGGCAGGAGCTGGTATCAACATCGGTTGTAAATTTGGAAGATCGTATCGTGTCAAAAGAAGATGATATGATGGCTGCATTTGAGCGTCAGAGATTTTACTTGTTACGCTCCCCCTTATGGAAGCGGGTCGCTGCAGCTCGAAAACTTGAGTATCCTCAAAACGATGAACCAGTCAAACTCGGCAAAGTGCAGGCTGATACGATTGCCAAAGTCAACGTTCTGTATAGTAAAGGCGTCAAACCAACCCTTATCGCCTTTTTATTCTATTGCGGGGTGGATTTCTTTATACTATGGCGGTATAACGGTGGGCAGGCTGATTACGGCTTTATTACGCTGAAAGTCAGCAATCGCTTGCTGATCCGTTATGGTCAGCTAATCAGTATTGCAGGGGGAATTATTCTGTTGCTTCCACTGCCGATTTCGTTTTCTCTGACGGGGTTTGTTCTGATTGGACTCGGTCTCGCTCCCATCTATCCTGGGCTTCTGCATGAAACACCGTCTCGGTTTGGGAGAGAATATTCAGCAAAACTGTGCTTGCTTTACTTATTTTCATGTTACTGAGTGCGGAGAAGGTAAACCTTATTTTGAGCAAACAAGCGAAAGGAAATGTTGCCGAAGCATAGCATGAATCAATGATCCGGGCGCGGGAAATCAGCGCTTGATCCACGCCCGGTTTAAATCCATTTCCCGAATGCATTCATCGGTGTCATGCCTGTTGTTCTCGATCAATGGCGTTACCGCATAAGCATGCATTTCTGCCGCCGAATGGGGCATTAGTATCGGATCGAGGGCATCGAGGTCATTCGTCTGCTCATCGAGCCACCGGGCCATGTTCTCCGGAGACAGAATTGCCGGCATGCGGCTCTCAAATTCCCCAATCAGCGGGTTGGCTTCCGTCATGACCAGAGTGCAGGTGCGGAGCGGTTCCCCGCGTGCATCCCGCCAAATTTCGTATAGCCCGGCGACTCCAAACATACTGCGGTTTTTCATGACTACCCGCACTGCGTACGATCTTTTTCCCTCCTGCTTCCAATAATACAATCCGTTGCACGGAATGATGCACCGCTGTTTATCCACCATTTTGCGATAGGCCGGATTACGATGCACGTTCCTAAGATCCGCATTAATCGCATCTTTGCCCCAGTAAGGAATGAAGCCCCAACGAAATTCATCCAGAATTCGCTCCCCGTTTTGTTGCAGGACGACCGGTATATTTTGCGTTGGGCTGATATTATAGCGGTTCCTATAGTAATACATCACTCTTTCTATCTGAAAATGCTCTTGAACCTCCGGCAGCTCGGCTGCCATTGAAAAACGTTGACACATGGAATCAGCCTCCTCATAACCGTAGTGTTTGGTTAAATGAGGAAATTTATTCATGCTCTCAGCGATACCTGAATGAAGTGTGAAATGGTAATTGGAAAGAAGGGAGTATAATATGGATATAAGAACAGCTAGATAAGGGAGAATTTGATTATGAACGACAAACAGTTTGAACATATTTTCGCGTTGATGAAAGCCTCGTTCCCAACAAGTGAACGAAGAAGTTACGCCGGGCAGAAGGAATTGCTGACTGATCCGCATTACCGTCTCATTACGGAAACAAATAGCGATAACCAAGTAATCGCGTTTATGGCCGTATGGGAATTTCCTTCGTTCCGGTTCATCGAACATATTGCTGTTAATCCAAACACGCGTGGGAGCGGTATAGGCGGTAAAATCATGGCGTCCTATATGGAAGAGTCATCCAAGCCCATCCTGTTGGAGGTAGAATATCCTGACACTGACATGGCACAACGGAGGATAAGCTTTTATGAGCGCTTGGGGTTCCGGCTCAATCCTTTTGACTATGTGCAGCCGCCTCTTCAGGAAGGGGAGACCTATTTACCGCTGAAGATTATGAGCTACCCTCGAATTCTCACGGAAGAGGAGTTTACCCATCGAAAAGAAATCTTGTATACAAACGTGTATAAGGTTACTGAGCTGCCGAGTCAATGATGATTCGGCAGCCTTTGCGTCTATTGGTCTGGCTTCATTTATAATCTGCCAAGGTTCCTCTTGTTTACTCTAGGCCAAGCATGGCGCGGCACATATTGAGCCATTGTTTTATAGATCATCTTCCATTGATTTTCGTCAAGCGATCCGATCGGCTGTTCTTTGTTTATGTTTAGATTTCTTGCTAAATGCTTCATTTGAGGCGGAGTAAAGATTCCTCTTAAAGCAAGATCAAATGGGGCATTGGGCTTATGGAGCGCATATTCAACAAGCCCTAGAAATGCAATGTAATCTTTATGCGGTATTGCGACTTCTTTTTTTCGAGTAATCATGACCATCGCTGAATCTACGCTTGGAGGAGGGGAGAAGTGTTCTCTAGATACGCCTCTAACCAAGCGAATGTCAAACCACATTCTCCAAACTAATACATAGGAATTTCTAATAAATTCAGATGTGAATCGTTTGGCAGCCCCTTTTTCCATGATGATCACGCCTCTTTGAAAGCCGCTGGAAGGATTGCTGAGAAGCATCTTCATAATTGGCGTTGTTATCGCGTACGGAATATTGGAGACAACAACAAATTTTTCTTTTGGCAGACGGATTTTCATAACGTCCTGATGTATAATCATGGTATTCGATTGTTTCGCTGTCTTCCGTTTGAGGACCTCGACAAATTTGGCATCATACTCTACAGCCAACACCTTCTTAGCTTTTTGATTAAGCACGGTTGTCAATGCTCCTTTTCCAGCTCCTAACTCTAAAACGGTATCTTCACTGCTTATCTTCGCTAAATTCACCATGTCCCGCAGCAGCTTCTTATTATGCATTAAATGCTGCCCGGAGAAATTGGGAGGCTCTCCGCGGCTTAATTTTATTTGGCTGTGTTTATGGATTTTTTTCGTCATGTTTTCTCCGCCTTTCGAAAATTAAAAAATCACAAGCGGTCCGCTTGTGATTCAGAGTAAAGGGAAGAAGACCCATCCATATTGAATTAGAGGGTTAGCCGGAGGTAGCCGTCATCAAATAAATCTTCCCCTTGCCATTTGGGAAAGGGGAAAATCCAAATAAAAAACAAGGCAGAATGATCTGCCTTGCTGCATTTTCACATAAATATCTATGCGTAAATGAAGATTATTAAAAAAGGACAGACTGATCCCGTTTACTCTGCAAACACAAGCAGAGCCTTTGAACGTATGAAATTACCGATTCAAAGTTGGGAAACGAAGTCTTATAGAATGCGTCACTTTTTAATAATCCTCCTTAAAATGAAAATTTAAAATACAGTGGTGATTATAGAATGAATTGGTGATAAAGTCAAATCATCAAGTCGATAGGAAAGGGGTGGAATCATGCTGCAAATCGAAGATAACAGGAAAGATCATTGGAGGAGGAATATCATCCTCTTTTTAAGCAGCCAGACCATCTCGTTATTCGGTTCGTCCTTAGTACAATATGCCATTATGTGGTACATTACGCTGACCACACAATCAGGGATCATGATGACGCTCTATATTCTTTGCGGATTTCTTCCGACGTTCCTGCTATCGCCGTTTGCTGGCGTGTGGGCGGACCGCTTCCATCGAAAATCACTTATCATGCTAGCGGATGCTATGATCGCTGCCGTTACGCTGTTTCTGGCCATCATGTTCTTGCTTGGCTATCAAGCAACATGGCTGTTGTTTATCATCGCAGCGGTGCGCGCGCTCGGGGCTGGCATTCAGACCCCCGCGGTGGGAGCGATATTGCCGCAAATTGTGCCGCAAGACAAGCTAACGAAAGTAAACGGCATCAACGGAAGCCTTCAAGCGCTCACCATGTTCATCGCGCCTATTGTCAGCGCGGCTTTGCTCACGATGGCATCGATTGAAGCGATTTTTTTCATCGACGTCATTACAGCGGCAGCGGCTATCTTCACATTGCTGGTTTTCCTTAAAATTCCGATGCATAAGAAGGCATCTGAAGGACAAATGACAGGCTACCTGGACGATTTCAAACAGGGCTTGCTATATATTGAACAGCACCCCTTTTTGAAATCATTTTTTATTTTTTTCGCCTTTTTCTTCGTACTCATGGCCCCCGCTGCCTTTTTGACTCCGCTGCAGGTTACGCGCAGCTTCGGAGACGATGTATGGCGCTTGACTGCCATCGAAATCGCGTTCTCCGTTGGTATGATGGCCGGAGGGGGAATTATTGCATCATGGGGCGGCTTCAAAAATAAAGTGTACACCATGGCTATTGCCAGCTTCGTAATGGCATTGTCCACATTGGCACTCGGCATTGTGCCTGTCTTCTGGATATACTTAGCCATTATGGCGGTATTCGGAGTAACGATGCCAATTTTTAATACACCAACGACCGTTATGCTGCAGGAGAAGGTGGATGAAAATTATTTAGGCCGGATATTCGGCGTCTTTGGGATGATCTCGACTTCTATGATGCCCATCGGGATGCTGATCTTCGGGCCGCTTGCCGATGTAGTGAATATAGAATGGCTATTAATTGGAACTGGACTGCTTATGCTCGTGCTGACTGTTTTCTTTTCCCGCAATAAACGATTGGTGGAAGCAGGCTTGCCGTCGGGGGAAAGTTCTATTCCCAATGAGGCGAATCTGAATAAAGATACTGTATAGGGATACAGAGGAGAACCGCTTAGGAACTCCTTTTTTTATTGTTTTGGATGGCGCAAAAATTAGATCGATAATCCGAAATATTGGGACACAATCCCAAATATGGTATCTATTCATCAGGCTAGGAATTCGATAGAATTAAGACGCTCTCTGCTGTAAGCGTTTTCTAACAGGGCTTAGGCCGGGTGCATCTACTACGAATAAGGGAGTGTATTTATGAAGGAATCTCATGCTACAGAAAGGCGGTTTTTGCTGAGGGGATGGAGTTTGTTCTTAGTGGTACTCATGCTGGCTAGTGGTGCCCTATGGCCAGCTTCGAAAGCACAGGCCGCGGAAACTGCGGTTACCTCTATGGATTACTTTTCACCAGCAGACGGACCCGTCATCTCCAAATCAGGAGTGGGACAAGCTAGCTACGGTTTTGTCATGCCTATATTCAACGGAGGCTCTGCCACTTGGAATGATGTAGCCCATGACGTAGGCGTCAATGTGAAGGTAGGCGGCAACTGGGTAGATATTGATAGTGTCAGCAGTTTTGTCTACAACCAGAACTGGGGACATTGGAGTGATGGCGGTTTCACCGGCTACTGGTTCACTCTTTCTTCAACAACCGAGGTTCAGCTGTACTCCAAAGCCAATGGAGTTACACTGGAATACACGCTTGTGTTTCAGAACATTAACAAAACCACGATTACAGCGATGACGCCTACCCAAGGTCCGGAGATTACAGCAAGCTTTACGGGTGGAGCCGGCTTCACCTATCCTACATTCAATAACGATCCGGCCGTAACGTATGAAGCTGTAGCGGATGATCTAAAGGTGTATGTGAAGCCTGTAAACAGCAGCACATGGATCGATATCGACAATAATGCCGCGAGCGGCTGGATCTATGATCGAAACTTCGGTCAATTTACCGAAGGTGGCGGCGGCTACTGGTTTAACGTGACGGAGTCAATCAACGTCAAATTGGAATCGAAGTCTTCTTTAGTTAACGTTGTATATACCATCAACTTTAACGAAGCCGTAAGAAATTCATATGTCATTACCCCTTATGAGGGAACGACATTTACGGCAGACACGAGCGGTGCGATTGGCATCCCGTTGCCTAAGATTGACGGAGGCGCGCCAATTGGCACGGAGCTTGATAATTTTGTATACGAAATTAACATCAACGGGCAATGGGTTAACTTGGGAGATTCGGGCCAAAGTGGATTTTCATATTCCGCCAACGGCTACAACAATATGTCCGACAAGAATCAATGGGGCTACTGGTCTGATTACATTTATGGATTATGGTTTCAGCCTATCCAGGAAGATATGCAAATCCGTATCGGTTATCCATTAAACGGACAAAAGGGCGGCAGCATCGGCAATAATTATGTGCAGTACACATTTATCGGCAATCCGAATGCTCCTCGTCCGGATGTAAGCGATCATGAGGATATTGCCATCGGAACGCCAAGCGATCCAGTGATAGCGGGCATGGATCTAATCTGGCAGGATGAGTTTAATGGAACTGCGCTGGATCCTAGCAAATGGAACTACGAATTGGGCTATTATCTCAATGATGACCCTGGTACATGGGGGTGGGGCAATGCGGAGCTGCAGCACTATACCGATAGTCCGCAAAACGTATTCGTACAGGACGGTAAGCTGAACCTCCGGGCTCTGCATGATTCCAAATCTTTCCCGCAAGATCCAAACCGGTTTGCGCAATACTCATCCGGCAAAGTTAACACGAAGGATCATTTTAACCTTCAATATGGCCGAGTTGACTTCCGCGCCAAACTGCCTACAGGAAATGGTGTATGGCCGGCATTGTGGATGCTCCCGCAAGACAGCCCGTACGGGACATGGGCAGCATCTGGCGAAATCGATGTCATGGAAGCGAGAGGGCGTTTGCCTGGCATGTCGACAGGCGCCGTACACTTTGGCGGAACATGGCCGGCGAACCGGCATATTTCAGGCGAATATAACTTCCCAGAAGGACAAACTATCGACAATGATTTTCATGTCTATTCCGTCGTTTGGGAAGAGGACAACATCAAATGGTATGTGGATGGCAAGTTCTTCTTTAAAGTGACTAATGAACAGTGGTATTCGCTAGCTGCACCGAACAATCCGAACGCGCCATTCGACCAGCCTTTCTATCTCATTATGAATCTGGCGATCGGCGGCAGCTTTGATGGCGGCATTACGCCGGATCCGTCCGATATTCCTGCTACGATGCAAATCGATTATGTGCGGGTATATAAGGAAAACGGCTCCGGGAACCCTGGAAGTGGAAATGGAAATGTGCCGGATCCATCCACCCCCATCATTATCGGCGACGAAGTGCGGGGCCTGAAGAAAACAGGGGATGACTTGCTGTTCTATGTGAATGGCGCAACCTTTGCAGATCTGCACTATAAGGTCAATAACGGCCCACAAATGAACGTAGCTATGACCTCGACGGGAAACGGTAATTATACTTATCCTCTAAATCATCTGCAGCATGGGGATACCGTGGACTACTTCTTCACCTATAACCCGGGGCAAGGGGCTCTGGATACTCCTTGGCTTACCTATATTCATGGTGAAACTGGTTATTGAGGGTAAATTCACGCATGTGAATATTGTAAGAAAGCTAGCCGTGAAATATCGGCTAGTTTTTATTTGATCTGTGATATGAGTGATCCGCAAATAAACACGGTTATTTCTAACGGTTGCCATCCACGTTATTAGGGTCCAATTCGCCGCAACATTAAATAACTAGCGAGAATAGCCGCATATACAACCGTTAGATTCTCAAATAGTGAATTATCCATGAAATAACAGCGATATTAACCGTTAGATAGTGTGAATCGTCATACGGCAATCGTTAGGTAGCATCAACTACCAACTAACTAGAGGTAATGGTAAGGGTAATATCAATGATCAACAGTTATGCGGCGGTCGTTGGCAGCATCAATGATCAACAGTTAGGTGGATAAAGTTAGGTAACATCAACTATCAACTGTCAGCGGCAACAGATAGGTAACAATAACCGATTGGTAATATCGGCCGTCAAGCGTTATGGTTAGTATGCTGATGTACGGACTTATAAAGAAGCGTTTTCTAGAAGATCGGCCAGGGAGAACAAATCATGTTCCCGTCCCTTGGAAGACATGATTTGCACATTTAAAGGCAATCCTGTCTCAATGAGAAATACCGCAGCGCTCATGGCCGGTGATCCTGTCAGGTCAGCCAACTGCTTAAACGGTATACATACCAGACTTGGTGAAAAGGAATTGCTTGACGTTGCCAGGTATAGTACAATGAGTGCGAAATCACGGTGTGAAGCACATACCGCTTTAATACGATGCAGAAGATGCATAGTCGTATTAGAGCGGTTTTTTCGTTTTGACTTCATGCGAGGAAAGGGGGGGAGTAGGTTGTTTGATGAAGTTTATGAGAGCTGGCTGGCGAGGCATATAGCCGAAGAGGATAATCCGAGAAGACGTGGACTTTTGAAAAAAGGTTTGAGCCACGGAACCGTTACATTTCTGCGTTCGATATGGTTTCCTGTGTTTGGCAACTTGAACGATCTGCATCCTGAGTATGAGGTCCGCGATTTTACTAATCGGTACCGTTATCTTGATCTAGCCTATATGCCCGGCGGTGCAAAAGGGTGCATCGAGATTCACGATTATCGCAGTCACGCCAGGGACGTTGAGGTTGAGCGTTTCAAAGATTTATGCATGAAGCAATCGATGCTGGTGCTTGATGACTGGTCCTTTTTGCCGATAGCCTACTTGTCCATTCGTGACGATCCCGGGATGTGCAAGCAATTGGTGCTATCTTTCGTCGGGAAGTTTTTGTCGATAGATGTTACGTCAGGTCTGAACTGGGCAGAAAAAGGCAACGCTTCGGTTTGCACGCAGATTAATGCGCGTATTCGAAGCTCGTGAGCTAGCTGCCCATCTGGCTCTGTCTGAAAATCGCACTAGAGTTATTCTACGTTCACTTGTGGCCAAGAACTTGCTCACTGTGGCTAGCGGAAATATGAGATATCGCACTTATCGTTTAAACAAAAATTTCTAACGGTTGACACAGTCGTTAATTCGCCGAAATTGAGCTCTTAGGAATTCTAACGGTTGTCATCCACGTTATTCGGGCCGAAATCATCGCAACATTAAATAACTTGCAAGAATAGCCGCATAAACAACCGTTAGATTCTCAAATAGTGATTCATCCGCGAAATAACAGCGATAGCAACCGTTAGATAGTGAACCCTCAGGCGGCAGTCGTAGGTAACATCAACAGTCAGGTCGCAGTCGTAGGTAGCATCAACAGTCAGGTCGCAGTCGTAGGTAGCATCAACTACCAACTATTTGGCGTCAATCGCTAGGTAACATCAATGATCAACAGTCATGCGGCAAAAGTTAGGTAACATCAATGATCAACTGCCAGCGGCAGCCGATCGGTAACATCAATCGTCAAGCGTAATGGTTAAAATGCTGATGTGCGAACCCATAAAGAAGAGTTTTCTAGAAGATGGGCAAGAGAGAACAAGTCATGTTCCCGCCCCTTGGAAGACATGATCTGCACACCTAAAGGCAATCCTGTCTCGGTCAGAAATACCGGAACGCTCATGGCCGGTGTCCCCGTCAGGTTAGCCAGCTGTGTGAACGGTGTATATGTCAGACTTGGTTCGAACATGTCATAAATGAGTTCCTGCTGTTTTTCTTTTGAAAGCCCGCTCACAGTAAGCAGATGCTGGATCTGTTCCGGACCTGGCGTTAACTCGCCGACACGAGGAGCAGGGAAGGCTGTCGCCGGTGTAATATAGAAATCATACCGATCCCAAATCGTACTCATTTGAGCAGCAGCTGCATCCCAATCCGCAAGACTAAGCGCATATTCAGCGGCCGACAGCTTGCGTCCGGCTTCCAGCAGCACCCAGCCTTCAATTTCGATATCTTCCGATGTAATTGCTCTTCCGAGTGAGCGCTCGATATTCAGCGCCATGGCAGCCATTTCGCCGCAGTTCATGATACAGTAATTTTCCATCAGCTGCACACCGTTGACCGGGCTTAATTTCTCTTCGATAAAATGCCCCTCAGCTTCCAGAAAGTTCACTAATCGCAGCACGGCTTGTTTCGCCTCGACACTGACCTCAGTGCCTACAGGAGAATCGGTAGTGTAGGCAATACGATATGTTCCGTCTTCATTCCGGTACATATCCTCGAGATATTTCCCCGGATACAAGGGAACCTGAAATGCAGCTTCGTTCTGCAGCACCTGCAGCACATCAAGCAGCGCTGCGCTGTCTCGAACTGTCTTCGATAATGCAAAATCAATCGAGGCGCCTTGCCATTGTCTGCCGAACCCGGGACCTACCGGAGTCCGGCCGCGTGTCGGCTTCAGTCCAAATAGGCCGCTAAATGAAGCCGGTATACGAATGGATCCGCCACCGTCGCTTGCACCTGCGATCGGGACCATACCGGAAGCGACAGCAGCTGCGGAGCCTCCGCTGGAACCTCCAGGTGAATGGAGAGGATTCCATGGGTTGCGTGTAGGGCCGTTCAATTGGGGCTCTGTAATGTTTTTCAGTCCGAACTCGGGGGTATTGGTATGCCCAAGGGGAATAAACCCGGCTTTGCGCAGTTTGGCGACAAAATGGGAATCCGAATGGGCTTTATAATGCCGGAACAATCTGGAGCCCGAGGTCAGAGGTTCACCGCCGATGGCTTGGGAAATATCTTTGAGCAGAATAGGTACGCCCGCAAACGGCTGATCGCTGATACTAACTTGTCCAGCTTCATGGATCGTCGCCTCATAACGAGTATGCACGACCGCGTTCAGTTCGGGATTGTGCTGATTGATTTGTTCCATAGCAGCATGTACGAGCTCGATCGGAGAAATTTCTTTATTTCGAACCAACTGGGCGAGCCCTACAGCATCATAGGATGTATAAGGGAAGACTGTCATTCTAAAAATCTCCTTTCCGTGACTCCTACGGGGAGCAGCCTTAGGTATCACAGCAAATACTTATCGACCGCTGATCGGCCATGTTTGTTATAGTATATTATGGGGTGGCTCCTGCTTCAATGTCTTCGTGTTAAATGGCTATTTCGCAGCACTCGCATGAGCAGCAAAGGAGAGGAATGTTTCTTGATCAATGTTTCGGCTAAGTCGCCAATGAAAAAAAGCCATATTATGATATTCCTAGGATTATTGCTCGTTATTTTGTCCGGCCTGCGATTTTTCTGGATGGATTTTTTCTCTGATCAAAAACAGGTGTCCATTCAGCAGGGGCAATTGGATTTGCGTGATTGGGATGCAAAAGAGGGTGACGTTCTTTTACTGGATGGAGAATGGGAGTTTTATCCCTATCAGTGGTTGATGGATGGCAGGCCGCTGCAAGAAATAAGTGAAATCAACCCCGGGTTTATTCAGGTTCCGGGAGGCTGGAATGAAGCTCTGGATGCTGTCAAGCCAACCGCATATGGATATGCATCATATCGATTGCGTCTTTATGTAAATCCGGAAGAGGATATGAATTATAGCATTCGCGTGCCTAGCGTGCGTACGTCATCAGAATTATACATCAATGGCCGTTTGATTGCTCAATCCGGGCAGGTGTCGGAGACGAAGGATGGCTATATTGCCAAAAACCTGCCTTATTCCACAACTTTTACGGCAGACGAAAACGGCGTAATCGATTTGGTAATTCAGGCGGCCAATTATGTAGACAGCCGGGGCAGCGGCATTGTCCGATCCATCAAATTTGGTTCAGAAGAAACAATCATAAAGGAGCTGAAAGTCTCCATTTCTATGCAGCTTCTGGCGGCTGTTATATTTCTAATGCATTCTGTCTATGCGCTGATTTTGTTTGTGCTGGGAAATAAGGAGAAGAGGCTGCTTTATTTTTCTTTGGTGACGTTATCCATAACACTTACTAGTGTATTAAGCAATGATGAGAAGCTGTTCCACCAATTATTTTACATAGGCAGTGATTGGGATTTCCGGTTATCTAATGTTGCTCTAGTTATTGGAACCTATGCTTTGCTGGAGTGTACGGGTCATCGCGAACTCCCTTACTGGAGAAGGATGTACCCTGGATACAAGGTTATAAGTATCGGAACTGCTGGAATCACGCTGTTTTTAAACCCGCATCAGGTGATTATGCTCTTCCCGGTATATTATCTATTAGGCGGCATTGCTGCCGGGATCACGATGATTGCCATCTTTAATAAAGCCATCAAAGATAAGAAGGGCAGTGTGCTGCTGCTTTTATCCATTATTGTACTGGTGCATCATTTTGTTTGGTTGTTGATTTGGCGGGAAAGCGGCTTGAGCCTTGTCTACTATCCGTTTGACCTGATACTGTCGATGGGTTGCTTGGCCTCTGTATGGTTTAAGGATTATTTTATCATGCATGCGAACACAAAGGAGCTCGCCGCAACCTTGCAAAGAATGAATGACCATAAGGATCAATTTCTCGCCAATACTTCACATGAATTTAAAAATCCGTTACATAGCATGCTTAACATGTCGCAATCGGTCCTAAAAAGGGAACGGCATCTCATGCAGGAAAGGAGTATTAAAGAGCTTGAAACGATTTTATCTGTAGGGCGCCGGCTGACCTTGATATTAAACGATTTGATTGACGTGATGAGTTTGCGGGAGGGCCATCCGCGTCTTCAGAAAAAAACGATACGCATTCAGCCGATCGTGACCGGAGTTCTGGATATGCTGCAATTTAACGTGGAAGTAAAATCCGTAAAAATCGCAAATCAAATTCCTGATGATTTTCCGCCCGTCATTGCCGATGAGAACCGGATCATTCAAGTCGTCTTCAATTTACTTCATAATGCTGTGAAATATACGAATGAAGGAGCAATTACAATTCAAGCTTATGCCAGGGACGGGAGAGCTTATATTGCTATTACCGATACCGGGATCGGAATGGATGAGGAGATGATGAAGCGCCTATTCCGTCCGTATGAGCAGGCGGGAACGAACGAGACGTTGATCGAAGGCGGCTTTGGATTAGGCTTAAGTATAAGCAAACAGCTGGTGGAGCTGCATGGTGGCGCGCTGGATGTGTCTTCCGTTCTAGGAGAAGGCTCAATATTTACATTTTCATTAGAACTGGCAAGTTTGCATTTAGAGGAAAAGGACACAACACCTCAATCCTTCGAGGAGCCGGCATTACCATATACCCCGGTACAGGAAGTTTCGGCCGCTCTGGACGAAACGGATTTGCCGCCTGCTGCGCAGCAATCAGCTTTTCTAGAAATCAATCATAATCGGCCAATCATACTTATTGTGGATGATGATCCGGTCAACCTTCAAGTGCTTGAAGCGATACTGCCCCAGGATGAATATGAATCAGTGATGGTAACCAGCGGTAAAGAAGCACTGGTTATGCTGGATACTAGGGAGTGGGACCTGGTCATCTCTGATATTATGATGCCCCAGATGTCGGGTTATGAGCTAACGCGAATAATCCGCGAGCGCTTCACACTTACAGAACTTCCTGTGCTGCTGCTAACGGCAAGAAGCCAGCCAAAAGACATTCAAAGCGGTTTTTTAGCAGGAGCTAATGATTATGTGGCAAAGCCGGTAGAACCCATGGAGCTCAAATCACGTATAGAGGCGCTGGCTACGATAAAGCAAGTCGTTAAGGAGCAATTGCGGTTAGAGGCTTCCTGGCTGCAAGCGCAAATTCAGCCTCATTTTCTATTTAATGCGTTAAATGCAATAGCCGCTTTAAGTGATGTTAATTTGGACAAGATGCGTACTTTGCTTGAAGAGTTCAGCCATTTTTTGAGGCATAAATTCAGTTTTCAAAATATGAATGGGCTCGTTCCGATCGAAGAGGAGCTCAGTCTAGTGCGTTCCTACCTGTATATTGAAAAGGTACGGTTTGAAGACAGGCTAGAGGTGGTTTGGGAGACCAATGACTATGAGGAGTTGATGGTTCCGTTTCTATCGATCCAGCCTCTAGTTGAAAATGCGATCATCCATGGAATTATGAAGCGTGCTCGCGGCGGAAAGATCTTAATTCGGATTTTCGTCTATCATGAGCATGCAGAGATCACTGTGGAGGATGATGGAATCGGAATGGACGAAGTCCAATTGCAACAAATACTAGAAAGAAATGCGGACCGCAAATCAGGAGTTGGATTGATCAATACGGATCAGCGTTTAAGACGCCACTTCGGAACAGGGCTGCATATTCAAAGTACGTTAGGTGCAGGGACGAAGGTTACTTTTCATGTACACACCAGTTCCGGTAGGGGCCGATGAGCTGCATGTAGAAGAGGCTTCTATGCAAAAAAAGCTGCTTCATGCATGAGCAGGTCCCTGGTATGACAACATAAGGAAGTAGTATACATCTCATTTTCCAGAGGAGGATATGGATTATGGCTCACCAGAAGAGAAGGAAAGAAGCTGCCTGGAAGTCGCGAAAGCAGGATCGCCGTCCTCATGGTAAAATCAAATCGTTCAAGGAGTTGTCCAACGATTAGTACGAGAGTATGCTTCATGTAAGGGAAAGACTGCCATAGCAACCGGCAGTCTTTTATCATTCATTTAGAGCACTGAATACCTAAGGAGGTCGAGCATGGCGCGTGTTTTGTTTATTAACGGCGGGTCAGAGGGACATATCAATCCAACGATTGGCGTTGTAGAGGAACTTGTTTCGCGCGGCGAGGAGGTAGTGTATTTTTGTATTGAAGCTTTCCGGGAACGTGTGGAGAAGACCGGCGCTTCGGTACGAACATTCGACGAGCAGAAATTTATTAAAGCCTTTATCTCGGGTGGAAGAAATTATTTGCTCGAAAGAATCAACGGTCTTTTACTTACGGCAGACATCGTCATACCAAGCGTTCTGAAGCAGATCAAGGGAGAGCACTATGATTACATTATCCATGATTCCATGTTTGGCTGCGGACGTATGCTGGCCCAAATACTTGAACTTCCTGCCATCAATTCTTGCACTTCTTTTGCACAGACTAAAGAATCTTTCGATCATATGCTGGAGCCATTTTTCAAAAATGTCTCTCCAGAAATAGTGCAGCCTATAAACGATAAATTTCAAAGCCTAACGGAAATGATCCAGGAAAAATATGAGGTAGGGATCTCTTCTCCTTACGAGGTGTTTTGTAATCCTGCACCGCTAACAATTGTTTATACAACCAAGGAGTTTCAACCCGGCGGAGACGCATTCGATCAAACTTATAAATTTGTCGGCCCATCCATCTCTTCACGATTCACGCAAGTAGAAAACTTCGACTTTACTGTAGTCCAAGGGAAAAATCCCATTTATATTTCTTTGGGTACGGTCTTTAACCAGGCCGCACCATTCTATAAACTTTGTTTGGAGGCGTTAGGGAACACGGAGCACACGGTTGTCATGTCGATTGGGAGTAAAACCTCTGTATCTGATTTAGGGGAAATTCCCGAGAACTTTATCGTCAGAAATTATGTTCCACAAACCGAGGTGCTGCAGCACGCCAAGCTATTTATGACACATGGGGGAATGAATAGTACGCATGAAGGCCTTTATTATGGTGTACCGCTAATTGTGATTCCGCAAAGCGCGGATCAGCCAATTATAGCGAACCAGGTTGCCAAAGTTGGAGCAGGCATTCAATTGCAGATGCAGAGCTTGACGGTAAATCAACTGCGTGAAGCGGTAGATGTTGTACTTAGCCCAACTATTTTGGAGGCTGTTGCACATATAAGGGAATCCTTCCGAAAACAAGGCGGATACCGTCAAGCTGTGGATGAAATTTTTAAATATACCCATCAGCTTCATCAGTGACTATTTCTCGAGCTATGCAATGATTGACGGAGGAGTTGCCGCAATACACTTGGGGATTGACACGACACCAAATGGTGTCGTATGATGGAATTGCCACTAAACGGTGTCCAATTAGCAGCTTGTTTTATAAGCAGTTTGTGAAATTAGCGGCTGTCCCTTGATAATACTGATTAGGAGAGGGTGTCGTGAACGAGAATAACCAGTTGCGGGATGTATTTGCTGCAATTGCAGATCCAACAAGGCGCAAATTGATTCAGTTGTTGGCTGAGGCCGACGAAGTACCGCTCCATGAATTAACGGCACATTTTCAAATGGGCCGAACAGCGGTATCGAAACATTTGGCGATCCTTAAGGAAGCCGGGCTGGTAATTGACCGAAAAGTTGGTAGAGAAACAAGATTTCGGCTGAATGCTTTTCCACTCAAAGAGGTTCAAGATTGGGTAGCTTTCTACAGTAAGTACTGGAGTACAAATATGCTTCGTTTGAAGCAGATGTTAGAGGAGGAAGATGAATGAGTTTATCATTAGCTATGGATTTCCAGTTTACGACAACGATCGAGAAGCTTTGGTCCGCCATTACCGATTCAAACAAGCTTGCGAAATGGATCGCGGACAATGATTTTAAGGCCGAGGTAGGATACCGCTTTCAGTTTCGTCATCAGCCCTCCGAATGGTGGGATGGCATCGTGGATGGCGTAGTGCTGATCGTGGACGAACCAAACCGATTGTCCTATGAATGGGTTACTGGACAAGAGAAACAAACGGTCACTTTGACACTGCAGGATCTTGGGGACGGGAAGGTGAATCTTCACCTCGAACAGACCGGATTTTCGAATACGCAAGGGCTCGAAGGCGCTAAGTATGGCTGGGGCAGCTGGGTCGATAAGCTTGAAAAGGTATTGGGACAATAAGGGAACCGCTTGAACAGAATTCACATAAGCCGGCTGCAAGGCGTGCAGTCGGCTTATGTGTGCTTGGGAAGCCCTGACAATATCAACTGGGCTAATTGATATAGAAATGAACATGATAGAGTGTGATGGCGGAAGTAAGGGCGGCCCAGTGGTGTTTGAGGGCACACTATTGCAGATCATCCATGCGGAGCAACCGGTATCACGGGAAAATATTTGATGTGATGCATCCATTCCATTGTGCTAAGCTCACATGATTCTGTATAGAACCAGCTGTTTCAACCATAATATAACAGTGAAACAGCTTGGTTCATCCCACACATACAGAGGAGCAGTTGAATGTGAAAAACAAAAGGTTGCTCGCATCGTTGTTAACCTTGGCGCTGGTTTTTAGTATGACCCCAGCAGTATCTGTGCAAGCGAAGGCGGGCGAGGGAAAAGATATGTCTTGCTTAAGTTCCAAAATGGTGAAGCTGAAAGTCGATATGCAGAAAGTATGGATCGATCATACCATTTGGACCAGAAGCTATATTGTCAGCGCCATATCTAATCGTGCAGATCAGAAGGACGTATTGGACCGGCTGTTGCGAAATCAGCAGGACATAGGCAATGTGATCAAGCCATACTATGGAGAGGCTGCCGGCAACAAGCTGGCCGATCTGCTGAGGGAGCATATTCTGATTGCGGCGAAAATTGTAGCGGCTGCCAAAGCCGGCAATCAGACGGATGTGAATAAGTTAGAGAAGGACTGGCATAGAAACGCGGACGATATCGCTAAATTTTTAAGCGCGGCGAATCCGAACTGGCAGTTTAAAACGCTGCAAGATATGCTGTATACACACCTTCAGTTGATAACGGAAATCGTCGTTAGCTGTCTCAAGGGAGATTGGAAAGCGGACATTGCATCAACCGATAAAAACGAGATCCATATGATTCATCTCGCGGATATCCTGACAGAAGGGATTGTCAAACAGTTTCCTCAACAATTTTAAAAAGGATGAGATAAAAGAGTATGCAGATCCTGTAATTTTAATAGGGAAAACGAGGAAGCATCTTTTTGTAAGCCTTAGGCTTAGCTGCGGGTGCTTCCTCTTAACATTACTGGCGTTATCCTGTTGGCATATCAATTTTCTGTTGACACGACACCGAATGGTGTCATATAATCAAATTAGACACCAAATGGTGTCTGTTATTGTGAATCAATTTAGAAATTTGGATTATGATGAAGAGGAAACAAGTAATTCAAATTATCCTGTTGTTTAAAAAAAGTGATGCGAGGAGAGATAGAAATGTCCTATATTGTTGATTTCAAAAATGTATCCACGGTTGGTTTAGACACATCACCCGTAGCAGAAGCCCTTGCTGGTTTACGCGCGAATGAAGCCCGCTATTTTATGAACAAATACAAGCATGAATTTACGGTAGTGCCAGCTAGCGAAAGCCAAGAGACCCTGGATTATGTGAACCGGATATTGAAAGAGGAACGGGGTATTGAGTTTTCAAGCAAACCATTAGAGACGTCGCGTTTTCAAGTAGAAAATATCAATTGGACCTTCGTGTTTTATGAGGATGGTCTAGGGGTTAACGTCCTTTATACGATCGATGACCCTAAGAAGAGGGCCGTTGGTTTTAAGCTATCTGAGGGGATGGAAATCCCCAAGGAGCTAGAGGGGAAATTTAAGTTTGCTAGGCAGAAGTCTAAACTAGCTGGGACAATCCGGGGCTCGTTTTTTGTAATTAAAGGAGAGTATTAAACCCTATAGCCCTGTGTTAGTGCATTGAACTAATTGGGAACAATGGTATGATAATAGATGGAGGTAACCGGCTATGACCAGTTGCCTTTGCTTATTTTCTGGAAACGTTGATTAACTAAAGAACATTACATTGCGAACCATCGAATGAGAGTTAATTAATGCTGAATTATAAGTAACACTGTATTCAAGCAGGGGCTATCCTTCCTTGATTGCTAGATGTATTATTATGGAAGAAAGCGAAGATGACGTTAGGAGAAACCGTTCAAAGCATTATTAAGATGAGAAGAGAAGAGAAGAGGTTGAGCAGAGATGAGAAGAGAAAATAGTGGACTTGAACTGTCCAGGGTAATTTTCGTCGGAAGGACTTATGATGAGTATGTTAAAATGTTTGATTTAACAGATGAAGAATTAAAGAATTATACAATTCTAGATACACCAGCTGGGGCGTGTTCTTTTACTGCTATTGCAAGTCAATTAGGATACCGTGTTACTGCAGCAGACATAGCGTACTTTCATTCCGTGGAACAATTGTATCAAAAAGGGCTGGATGACATAGAGCATGCAATTGAAGGCATCTCCAAGGTGAAAGAAAATTATAAATGGGATTATTTCAATTCTATAGATGAATTAGAGAAACAGCGTAACTCCGCATTACATAATTGTGTCAGGCATATGAAACAATTTCCTGAGTTATACTCACCTGCCAACCTACCTGAATTACCGTTTAATAATGGCCAATTTGATATGATATTATCCGCACATTTCCTATTTATGTATTCAGACAGGCTGGATTTTAATTTCCATAAAAAGACGCTTAAAGAGATGACTCGAGTCGCCAGAAAGGAAATCAGAATATTTCCGTTAGCAGACCTATCTGGCAGCAGATATGAGAATCTACAAGAGATCATCATGTTTATACATGACTTAGGCTGGAAAGCTGAAGAAAGAATCGTATCGTATGAATTTCAACAAAATGGGAAATCAATGTTAAGAGTCTATAAAGATTAATGTAATAAGCACAAAGAGCCGGGTATCCTGACATTAACGTGGATGGGAACCCGGCTCTTATTTTAATCTGTTTGTTTTTTCGTATAGAATCGTCAAAATAAGCGCTAAATGGTGAATTGTATAAGATTTTTCATATAGATTGATCAATTCTCGTCATTACACCTGAAATCTATGCGATGTTTCATACACAATTGCAGAATCAATCGTTACATACCGTAACTCGGCTCAAACATGGTTAGGGATGTCATTCCTAGTGACAAAAAAGAACCTGAACATTTCGCCAGGTTCTTTAGTATTGCATATGAACAGACACGATGATATAATCAGACCATCACTGTCCAGTTATAAATAGGCATAGTTAATCTATCTTACATTTTAAGTGTAACATGTCGACGGAATGTTGTCAAATGTTTTTTTCTCAATCCAATGGTTAGGGGAGATGCTGAATGGGTTCTTTGGTACTCGGCTTCCAGGAAATCTACAAAAACCAGCTTATGCTAGTTGGCGGGAAAGGGTTAAATTTAGGCATATTATCAAAAGTGGGTGGAATACATGTACCCGAAGGATTTTGTGTCACCACCGTGGGGTATCAAAAAGCGATCGCACAAAACGTTACGTATCATGCTTTACTAGATCAACTAACCTTGCTAAATGCAGAAGATCGAGGCCAAATTGCTGAAATCAGCAGGAAGATCAGGCAAACCGTTATGGAGGAAGAAATTCCTTCCGATGTTGTGGAAGCAGTGACGGAATCTCTCTCCCGGCTTGGCGAGGAGCATGCTTATGCCGTACGTTCTAGCGCGACTGCTGAAGATTTGCCGCATGCCTCTTTTGCGGGTCAACAAGACACGTACTTAAATATTATCGGCATAGAAGCCATTCTGCGGCATATCCGCAAATGCTGGGCTTCCCTGTTTACGGATCGCGCAGTCATCTATCGCATACAAAATGGATTTGACCACCGTCAGGTATACTTGTCCGTCATCGTTCAAAGGATGGTGTATCCACAGGCTTCGGGGATTTTATTTACCGCTGATCCAATGACTTCAAACCGAAAGGTGCTATCCATCGACGCCAGTTTCGGATTGGGAGAAGCGCTGGTCTCGGGCTTGGTGTCCGCCGATGGTTATAAAGTACGGGAAGGCAAAATCCTCGATAAGAGGATAGCAACCAAAACAGTGGCAATCTATGGCCGAATAGATGGAGGAACCGAGACCCGTCAGATCGATCCTAATCAGCAAAAGACGCAAACACTTACTGATGAGCAAATTTTAGAACTAGCACGCATCGGAAAACAAATCGAAGCCTATTTCGGAGAGGCGCAAGATATCGAATGGTGTCTGGTTAACGATACATTCCACATTGTTCAAAGCCGGCCCATCACGACGTTATTCCCGATCCCTGAAGCGAATGACCAAGGGAATCACGTCTATGTATCTGTCGGGCATCAACAAATGATGACTGACCCCATAAAGCCATTAGGGTTGGCTTTTTATCTGCTAACGACTCCTGCACCCATGCGTAAAGCTGGCGGGAGGTTGTTTGTCGATGTGACACCTATGCTGGCTTCGCCTGCTGGCAGAGAAACGATATTAAATACCCTGGGCCAGTCCGATCCGCTCATTAAAGACGCGCTTGTGACTATCATAGAGCGGGGGGATTTTACCAAACTGATACCAGAAGTTAAAAAAGAACCAATTCCCAGCCCAAGCCATAACGCTACATCATCAGCGGGTGTTCAAGCACCAAGCGAACCCGATCCGTCCATGGTTTCTGATTTGATTAAGCAGAGTCAAACCTCGATCGAAGTATTGAAACAGCACATCCAAACGAAATCCGGAGTGGATTTGTTCGATTTTATCCTCAAGGACATCCAGGAATTAAAGAGAATTTTATTTGATCCGCAAAGCTCGGCTGTAATTATGGCTGCTATGAATGCTTCAGCATGGATCAATGAAAATATGCACAAGTGGTTGGGTGAAAAAAACGCAGCCGACACACTTTCTCAATCCGTACCAGGCAATATTACATCTGAAATGGGCCTGGCGTTACTGGATGTCGCAGATGCCATCCGTCCTTATCCGGAAGTCATTGAATATTTGCAACAGGTCAAAGAAGATGACTTTAGGGATGAACTGCTTCAGTTGGAAGGCGGGCAGGAAACCAAAGAGGCGATCGATGCTTTTCTGGACAAATACGGTATGCGATGTGCCGGGGAAATCGATATTACCAGAACCCGTTGGAGCGAAAAACCAATTACGCTTGTCCCGCTGATTGTTGCTAACATCAAAAACTTTGAGCCTCATGAAAGCCGGCGGAAATTTGAGCAGGGGCGGCAGGAAGCTCTGGAAAAGGAACAAGAGTTATTACATCGCTTGAAACAGCTGCCGGATGGCGAACAAAAAGCCCGCGAAACCAAACAAAGAATCGACCACATCCGGATTTTTAGCGGGTATAGGGAATATCCCAAATACAGCATGGTGAATCGCTACTTCGTTTATAAACAGGCTTTACTTAAAGAGGCCGATCGACTTGTGCAAGCTGGCGTTATTCATGACAAGGAAGATATATACTACCTCAGTTTTGAGGAACTTCACGAAGCTGTACGCACCAGCAAACTGGATGGCCAAATCATTAGTAAACGAAAAGACGAATACCGATTCTATGAAAAACTATCTCCGCCGCGGGTGATCACATCGGATGGTGAAATCATTGCAGGGGAGTACAAGCGAGAAAATCTTCCAGCCGAAGCTATTGCAGGTCTGCCTGTTTCCTCCGGAATGATCGAGGGACGGGCACGTGTCATCTTAAATATGGAGGATGCAGATTTAGAAGAAGGAGATATATTAGTCACCGCCTTTACAGACCCTAGCTGGACACCATTGTTCTTATCCATTAAAGGCCTAGTCACCGAAGTAGGTGGATTGATGACGCATGGAGCAGTTATTGCACGTGAGTATGGCTTACCAGCTGTTGTCGGTGTAGAACATGCCACCAAGCTGATCAAGGACGGGCAACGTATTCGCGTGCATGGAACAGAAGGGTATATCGAAATATTGTAATGGCTGAGGAGCAAAAATAGAGTAATTCCCGTTCAGTTCGAAGAACATGTGCTAACGCCTATGCATACTGTAGCCTAACGATGTATGTCGATCCTGAACAGGGAGGATGAGATTCATGAGCACCAATAGAGCATTCGGTCCATTTTCGCCTTTCTTTCCGTCACCAGGGGGAGGGCCTGGAGCGATAGGCCCTGGAGCGGGATTGCCTCCAGGTGTTACACCGCCACCGCCTCAATTACTGGGTACGTTTCAGCAGCTATCGCAGTCTCCGGCTCTAGCGCAGAACTTTGTATTCCAGCAGCCGACCCAAGGCGCCGTGTCATTTGCTGCAGGCTGTCAGAACCGATGGACGCTAATTGTCACTCGTACCTTTAACGTATTTCTTATGTTCGTCACATTTACCAATCCATTTGGTTTTACACAGGGGTTCATCTTTCCGACGTATTCGTTCGGGAGCTTTCCTTCGTCCGTTATTTTATGGTATACCTGCTTCTAATAGTATATGTAATGGTGAACAGGTCCCCCTATATGTCTAGCGGGGATCTGTTCTGTACACTGCTAAAACTGTTTATTAAAACACACTACGTACTAATCCTCCGTCTATTCGTAACGCTGAGCCATTAATAGCGGAAGAGAGCGGACTACTTAAGAAGGTAACAAAATGTGCAATTTCTTCCGGACGAATAAGCCTTTGGATAATGGAGGTTGGCCGGTTCTCTTTCATAAATCGTTGTTCAGCTTCGGCTATGGTCAATTTCTCATTAGGATAAAGGGTATTTAACATCGTTTCCACTCCTTCTGTTAAAGTGGAACCAGGCATAACCGTATTGACCGTCACATTTGTTCCTGTAGTCAGCTCGGCCAAACTGCGGGAGAGCGAGAGCTGCATCGTTTTGGTCGCGCTATAATGAGCCATTTCTTGAGATGGCATAATCGCTGCTTCGCTAGCGATAAAGATGACTCTGCCTTCTTTTTTGCGAATCATTTGTTTCAGATAATGGCGAGTCAGCCGGACACCACTCATGATGTTGACTTCAAACAGTTTGAACCAATCTTCATCAGAGATATCAAAATATTCTACAGGCTCAAAAATGCCAAGGTTGTTAATAAGAATGTCTATTTCAGCGTACTGCCTAATAACCTTTTGGCATCCTTGCTCTGTTCCTAGATCAGCGACAACGGACTTAAGGATAGCTTCAGGATACTTTGCTTGAATTTCTTGTATCGTCTGATTCACTTTTTCTTCGCGGCGTCCATTAATAAGTACTGTGGCGCCTTCCGAGACTAACGACAAGGCGATTGCCTTTCCAATTCCTGATGTAGAACCCGTCACCAGCGCCGTTTTTCCTTGCAAATTCAATTGCATATTTGTGCCTCCGAAAATTTTTTTTAGAAGTCAAAATTGTCCGGGTCTGGACCAACTCGGTAGTTCTGATTCAGTTCATTAATGCGCTTCATATCTTCGTCCGTCAACTCAAAATCAAATACCGTTGCATTTTCAATAATTCGATGTTCTTTTGTAGATTTCGGAATGGTTACAACACCGTTTTGCAGGTCCCAACGTAAAATGACTTGCGCGATGGACTTACCATACTTGTCTGCAATTTCTTTCAGAACCTGATGATCTAGCAATTGACCCTGCATTAATGGGGACCAAGCTTCCAGCTGAATTCCATGTTCCTGACAAAACGACTGCAGTTCTTTTTGGGTCAAACGCGGGTGGTATTCCACTTGGTTCACCATCGGTTTAATTTCTGCCTCTTTCATCAAGTCTTCGAGATGATGGATTTGAAAATTGCTTACCCCGATAGCTTTTACGCGTCCTTCTTTGTAAAGAGTCTCTAATGCTCTCCATGCATCTTTATATTTACCTTCTACAGGCCAATGAATCAGGTATAAATCCAGATACTCTAATCCAAGTTTTTTTAAGCTCGTTTCATAAGCAGCTATTGCAGACTCATACCCTAAATCGGTATTCCAGACCTTTGAAGTTACAAATAGATCTTCTCTGGAAATGCCGGCCTCTCTCATCCCTTCGCGGATACCTTGTCCGACCCCTTCTTCATTTTCATAAATCGCTGCTGTATCTACACTGCGATAACCGTATTTAATGGCTGTTTTTACAGCATGGACTAACTCAGGACCTTCTTCTACTTTAAACACCCCGATACCAAACCAGGGCATTTTGACCCCATTATGCAACGTCGTTTTATCCTGCAAGCTTTTAGCTATCATAAATTGACCTCCTGATAGTGATAAATTTGTAATAAGATGTTTTGGGCATCTCAGACGGGACAAGGACGCATTTGCGCTTACAGTAGTATTACCACCATAAAAGCAATCATACCCTAGATGTCACCTGCAAATCATATTATGTGATACTTAAGGCGTTAAAGAAAAGTACGCACTTTTAAGTGATATAGATACTTCAAAGTTCCATAGGCACTTTTTAGTTCCTGCACACCATCCTCTGTATGGTAAGCCGTAATAGTATAGGTAATGATAATAGTCATTGCTCTACGAACACCATCAATACAAATTTTGAGTCATAACGCTTATGTTCAAAAATTCATACAGAATCGTTGTTATTTTCTATATATGAGTAATTGTGCATGGTTTTTCAGATAGAAATCATAGCATCAAACGTTTGAAGGGGAATTGTAGATGATTTTTCGATTATATTATACGGAAGCTCGATTGAATTAACGTAGTATGGATGTGATTTTATATCTGCCTCAGGAAAATCTACTTCTTCTACATGCTCATTGCTGCGGCCGCAGTTCGTTTATGACGATGACCTTCGAGGGAGAATTGCGCGGAAAATAGCAACGCGGACAAGGCCCCCTTAGTGCTCACGGTTGCCATTACCGCTAATCCGCAGGTTTGTAAATTTCTGAGAATCTAACGGTTGTATATGTTGCTACTCTAACGTTTTAAACTATTTTGCGATCGATTCGGTTCACATAACGTGGATAACAACCGTTAGAACATCGAGGTAGCTAATTTCAACGGATTAACGGCCGTGGCAACCGTTAGAATTTTGGAATAGCTTCGCCGGTTGTGAAAATATACCGGAGCTATTGCAAAAAAGCGCATTCTCCAGTGAAAGGGTGCAGTGTCACAGTAATCTGGGTGCTGCGAACTTCGTGCCATTCACAACTTTAGCTTTACGGTAAGACTGTCCGAACGAGCCTCGGTAGTTTCCGCAATTCCTATTGTTTGAATTCTAATGTTTGAATTAAGCGGTAAAGAAAATAGAGTGCTCGCATCTGAAGCTTGATCGTTTGATGCAAGTGAGCACGGATACTTTCAGAAATTCTCATCGCATGCTCGATATTCTCTAGTTCCAAGATAGCTATGGATTTTTTTAAGTTCACGGTTTCCTCAGAATAAACGGAGCTCTGGAGTACTTGAATCATCCTAATTTTAAAGAGATGTGCTTCATTATAAAGACGATATTTGTTATCAGGATCTCGCTCAGCAGTGAATAGGCCGCTTTTCTCCCAGTAACGGATTGCGGATTTAGGAGCCCCCGTCAATCTGGAAACCTCGTGGATGCTGAAGTGTCGGCTAAAGTCGTAGGTTTGACTGCCTTCAGAATACGATTTCAACTCCTGTACCAGTTGATCTAGACTTGCTTTTTCCCGATGGAGCATAACCTCCTTATCCCTGACGATCCACAATGCGTCGTCCAAGTCATGTCGCCCAAGACAATGCATCACCTCGCTTGTTACTTCCATTCCGAATGCGGAAGCCATGGCTTGAATACATGCCAGATAAGCCTCATGCCGTTCCGTATACATACGGTACCCATTTGCGGATCGGACCGCAGGAGGCATTAACCCCTTTGCTTCGTAGTTCCGTAAGGTACTGGCGCTTAAACCGTATTTTTCTGCCAGTTTTTTTGGTCCAAAGTCCATGCGAACCCACCTTAGTAAGAAAATATGCGCCAACATTAAAATCATTGTAATGTTATTCTGGTTTTTTTATTGAATTCCTTCATAAATATTTTCTAAACCTTCCAATTGGCTTACATGTCGTATGATGGAGATAATCCACATTAAGGAGGAGTAAGCATGACACTAAAACCATTATTCCGTTACGACATGAACATTGAGGAGATTTGCGAGGCAGGTAATCAGTATATCCAATCGGTATGGAAGATATTATACGATTCGATGCTAGGTGAGCTAACGATCGCTTTTCATGAAATCGGGGATGCTGCCTATGGCCGCTATTTGGACCGGTTGATGCCCGCACTATTTGAAAGCCTTGTAGACGCCGGGTTCGAAGCAAATGAGGCGCTCAAAGAGAATGATTTCGTGATCGGGAGCTGTCTGCTATTTCGCAACTCGCTTGAAAAATGGGGAACCGAGGATCGTAGGTCCCGAATTTTTTGGAATGTGTTACGCAGTAAGAATAGTCAACATCCCCTAGGAACTTTATTGACGGAAATCCCTCATTCGCATCTGAAGTTCGACATTCCTATGGCACCTGTATTATATTCGCTGAAAGAGTACGAGAGGGAGCGCATCGCGCAAGGAATTCGGCGGATCAAGGAATAACAATAATCGTGAAGGAGTGCATGCTTATGTTAGGTCCAAATCCTAAGGAAAAGTATCCGATACCGGGGAATCGTAATTTACAGTTTATAAAGAACACCATTACCAAGCCTAACATTATAGTAGGGGACTATTCTTATTACGATGCATTGGACGGAGAACCGTTTGAAGATCAAGTATTGTACCATTATGAGGTCATCGGGACAAAGCTGATCATCGGGAAGTTCTGTTCGATCGCCCCCGAAGTCCGATTTCTTATGGATGGCGGCAACCACAGGATGGATGGGTCTACCTATCCGTTTAATATTTTCGGGCATGGATGGGAAAGACACACCCCATCTCTAAATCAATTGTCGATCAAAGGAGACACGGTTGTCGGTAACGACGTCTGGATCGGCAGACGCGCCACGATTATGCCGGGGGTGCGAATTGGCGACGGGTCTATTATTAGTGCGGAAGCTGTGGTCGTCAAGGATGTTGCACCCTATACCGTTGTCGGTGGGAATCCTGCTAGGGAAATAAAACAACGGTTTTCGCAAGAAGTTATTCAAGCATTTTTGGAGATAAAATGGTGGGACTTCGATATCGAGCTCATTCATCCCTATATTGACGCCATTGTAAGCGGAGATATAGACACGCTCAAAAAAATGAAGCAGCGTCCTTAAATGATTTCTTTTGGGAGGTAGTGTGTATGACGGTCATGATCCATGAATATATAATCAGAACGCAAGACTCAGGGCCATACGGAATAACGAGGGGTAAAGACGGAGCCATGTGGTTTACGGAACAACGGGCAATCGAATCGGGCGAATCAATGCCGCAGGCGAGATCATTTCGTTCTCCCTACCTACAGAGAATGCCGGCGTGATGTCGATTATATCGGATCGAACCGGAGACTTGTGGTTTACGGAGTATCAAGCCAATAAGATCGGGAGGATGTCGTTAAGTGGATATTTTACAGAATATGAACTTCCTTCCGCAAATTCAGCCCCTTTCGGCATCACGGAAGATAGGGAAGGTGCGATTTGGTTTACGGAAATGAATGGCGGAAATATAGGGAGGTTAACCGCATCGGGAGAGATCACCGAATTCGAATTGCCCAGCTCAGATACATTTCCTTCATTTATTGTTCCCGGATCAGACGGAGCATTATGGTTTACACAGAATCAAGGGAATTCGATCGGTAGAATCACCACCGAAGGTGATGTCACAGAACTTCCCATTCCAACGCCGAACTCCGGACCTGTAGGCATTACGGGCGGTCCTGACGGGGCATTATGGTTTGTTCAAATTATGGGCAATAAAATCGGAAGAATGACAACTTCCGGCGAAGTAGAGGAGTTTATGATACCGACATCGAATGCCAGGCCCCATGCTATCATTTCCGGGGAAAATGAAGATCTCTGGTTTACGGAATGGGGCGGTAACAAGATCGGACGAATTACGGTTCAGGGAATGGTTACAGAGTATCCAATCCCTACGAAACACGCAGAGCCCCACGGTTTAGCGATGGGTGAAAAGGGGGAAATTTGGTTTGCCGAAGAGTGTAATCGAATTGGACGGCTTATCATCTCCACCTGAAACTATAATTACATTAAAGTTTAAACCCGACTTTATTTTTACTATAATAAAAATAAACAAAACCATATAAGCGAGGGCGATCATGACCAAACATCGGATTTATACAACAAGTGTCGCAAGCGTCTATCCCCATTATGTTACAAAGGCGGAGAAAAAAGGCCGTACGAAAACAGAAGTCGATGAAATCATCCGTTGGTTGACAGGGTATAGCCAGGAAGAGTTAGAAGCGCATCTGGAGAAAAAAACAGACTTTGAGACATTTTTTGCGGAGGCTACTCAAATAAATCCTTCCCGTACTTTAATCAAAGGCGTGGTCTGCGGTGTTCGAGTGGAAGACATCGAAGAGCCCACGATGCAGGAAATTCGCTATTTGGATAAGCTGATTGATGAGCTTGCAAAGGGAAAAGCAATGGAGAAAATTTTGCGAAAATAATATTGTTCTTGAGATCAATTAACTCAGAAATAATGGATTCAAAATCAGCCTCCTATGCGTTTTATAAACCGTACAGGAGGTTGATTTTTGTGGCATAGGCAGCTGATTATTATTTATTCTTTACGATTTCTTGATATAATTCCTCAAGATGTTGCTGGACACTTCGCAGTTCATCTTTTCCTCTTAATGTAATATCGTATTGGGAGCCTTTGTTAATTAAATAACCTTCGCTCGTCAGATGATCCAGCTCTTGCTTAACTTGCTGCGGACTTAAATGATAGCCGTGGCTGTTGATTTCAGGTTGGATCTCTTCCGGTGTAATTGCATTTATATTTGCATGATACAACAGGTGAATGCGTGAAAATGGACTTTCGAAACCTGAGTGCATGATGAAGGTTCTCCTTTTCAAAAATGGTACTTAATCAGGGTTATTATTTGTGTTTGTGTCCCCACATATACATTCCCCCAAATCAAGTCCTCCCCTATAAAAAGTTCAGTTGCCAATCCATAAGTGAATCTCTTGAAAAGAAGAGGGGCTCCACACTGATATTGGACTGTCGCTTGCGGCAACTTACCCTGATAAATACGATACATATACCGGTTTCTCGCAAATTACGAACTGGGTTGACAACGACAAGCTGAGCTACAAATGGCTGCTGAAAAGGGCGAGGGAGAAAAACCATCAAAAGGCGATTAACGGCCGTCGGAGAGCCTCCTTATTGCGATAGCTTTAAACAATGGACCGTTATCCGCAAATGGCAATTTAAATTCAATACCATGTTCTATGACGCAGGGGATCAAGGATCCGCGACCTTTTATTCAGGCCTTAAAATCATGCTGCGGTCGACGGATTACTCACTGATAGACATTTATAATTCCCTTGTGCGCGGCTTTAAGCTTTCGTATTCGGAAGAAAGGAGCAGAACTGCCGATGGCAGCTGCTCCTTTATATGTTGAAGAGGATGATCAGTCTTTTATGTCAATTGCATGGTTGTAATGCATGTATCGTCACTTTCAAACGTTGAAAATGTAGATTCCACTTTTTTCTCGTTTTGGGTAATTGAGATACGATATTCTTTGTCTCTCGGCAGCCATAAATCAATAAATCCATGGGAATTTGACGTTAATTTTTCATCTCGTATAACGTTTCCTTCGCTATCTTCAATATATACCTCAAACTCTTTATTTACCAATTCTCCTCGGCAACCAGTCAGGCTATGGGTTGCACAAGGATGTGTTTGTTCAACGTATGGTGCAATAGAAACAAAGAACTCGTCTTCCGGCAATGCATAGGTTAACTGGCTGTTATCCTGGTTTGTAACTATTAATTGCATGGAATTAATTGAGGCAGACTGGTCCTCTATATTACCACTGCTATAATCACTTACTAACTGTTTAATATCTACGTCACTTTTTATGATCCCATTGTTATTTTCTGACTGTTGGCTTACACATCCACTTAATACAATAATTGAGACAATACTAATAAAGAACAATAGTTTTCTCATTGAATTATTCGCCCCCTTTTCATATTATTCATAAACTGTATAAGTACCATAAATTGTATATACACCATAAATAGCATTTAGTAAGTGATTTACTGCACTGACAAGCACCGAGCTCTACCAACATGCGGTTCCATTGCTGAAATGTGATTCAAGGATTGAATTTGAATGGCGATGTATTAGAAATTTGCTAGTCATGATTAAACTATCGGATACTATAGTTTTCTTGCTTTGATTACAAAGGTTACAGGAAGCATCTTTGCTTTCTGGGCAAAATCGCTGTCCCGTAATTGCATAATTTCATTATCCGACTCCTCAATTAGTTGCTCAATGACAAACCCCGCTTTTGAGAGCGCATTCACATAAGTTGATAGTTTACGATCCGATAAGGTTAGCGTACTTTCTTCAAGAGAAACCGAATACCAAGATTCATCGAAATAACTTTTTTTAAAAATAAGCATACTATTTTCTGAAGCTACACATTTGTGTATAGGGTGGGACCAACTGAAAATAAATACGCCGTCTTTTTTTAGGTAAGAAGCAATTCGGCCGAAAGTACCTTCAAGGTCGGTGGTCCAGCCGATGGCATAAATCGAATAAACAAAGTCAAAATAATCCTCGGGTATGCCGCATTCTTCTTCCATGGGAGAACAGATCAATTGGGCTGTAAGGCCGCACGCCGCCAAATGCTGCCTTGTCTTTTCGATTTGGTTTTCTGACATATCCAATCCCCATAGTTCAGATGCTTTGCGTTCCCCATGATATTGCAAGGATTGACCGCTGCCACAGCCGATCTCCAGCATCTTTTTCCCTGAGACATCGCCAAAAAGCTGGCACTTTTCTTCTGAGACAAATGCTCCATATAGAGGAAGCGAGGTTGCTCCTAAGATGTCATTTCCCTTTGTGTCCCAAAAGATGCTGTTTGTCTTATGTATAGAAGCCTTATTCATGTCGACCGAGATGGCGCTGCCAACCTCGCCAGCGCCTATAATGTTTGTTCTGTTCACAGAATTCTTGTCCATGCCGACGTCCTCCCCAAATATAATGCCTAAACGTATATTCCGATTTGCAAAAGCGAACACCTGTGCTGATTAATCCACATTAATGTACCATTTTCCCATGAACAAATCCACTAAAATTATCCACTCAGTGTTAAAGAAGCGTTGGTGCTCAGTAGTGATTAGCTGTAGCTGTCCAAAGAAATAATCACTTCACTTGACAGTGGACTTATTAAATACTGTATAAGAACTATTAGAGTTCATTATAATTTGGATGGTTACGAATAAATAACCCTCAGGAACGCTGTAAAGGCGCGCCTTGAGGGTTTTTGCATAATTTTAAGGTTGCTGTAAGGTTGCGATTAACATGGTGTAAGCTTCGACCATTAAGATTGGATTTACATTCGAGAAATTCAACGCTTAAGGAGTGTAACCATGAAAACCATACTGCAAGCAAACAACGTAAACAAAACCTTTGGCACAAAAGGAAACCTATATACGGCGCTGCAAAACATCAATCTGAGCATTGAAGAAGGGGAGTATGTCGGCATTATGGGCCCATCCGGTGCGGGGAAGTCGACGCTGCTGAACATCTTTTCGACGATCGATACGCCGACCTCCGGTGAAATTACGATCGTCGGGCAAAACATCGTCGCTATGAACGAGGAGAAGCTGTCCGATTTCCGTCGGAATAAGCTCGGGTTTATTTTTCAGGACTACAATCTACTTGATACATTGACGGTCAAGGAAAACATCCTGCTCCCGCTGGCCTTATCCAAAGTCCCGGCAGCCGAAATCGAAAAGCGGGTTGAGGCAATCGCCGATACGTTTGGCATTCGCGAGATTCTCGATAAGTACCCATACCACATATCGGGGGGACAAAAGCAGCGTGCGGCGGCATCTCGGGCGATCGTGTCGAATCCGAGCTTGATTTTGGCGGACGAGCCGACCGGCGCGCTCGATTCGAAATCAGCGACCAGTCTGCTGGAAAGCTTGAGCAAGCTAAACCAGCACAATCAAGCGACCATCCTGATGGTTACCCACGACGCCTATGCGGCGAGCTTCTGCAAGAGGGTCATTTTTATCAATGACGGCCGGCTGTTCAAAGAGCTCCATAAGGAAGGCTTAACGAGACAAGCATTTTTCGGACAGATTATTGAAGTTTTGGCGACGCTCGGAGGTGGTCATCATGACGCTATTTAAGATCGCCGGGAAGAACATCCGAAAGAACTTCACGAATTATTTTCTTTACTTCGCTTCGATGATATTCAGCATCGTCATCTATTTTACGTTCGTGTCCTTGAAATACGACAGCACTATCGCTTCCGCATCGGAAGGATCGCAAAAGATCAGCTCGGCTTTCAGCGGGGCGGCGGTCGTGCTGATCGTTTTCGTGGCGGTGTTCATCTGGTATTCGAATTCGTTTTTCACGCGCAAGCGCAAAAAAGAGGTAGGGTTGTACTCGCTGCTTGGCGTCCGTAAAAAACAGATCGGACGGATGCTGTTTTATGAAAATTTCCTGATGGGCATTCTGGCCCTGATCGTAGGAATCGCGCTTGGAGCGGTGCTTAGCCGGTTTTTTGTGATGATTCTGATGAAGGTGATGGGTTACGCCGCCATAGCGGATTTCTCCATTTCTCCGGCTGCGATACTGAATACGTTTCTGGTGTTCATGATCATCACGCTGATCACTTCGCTCCAAGGCTATCGCTTGATTTATCGATTCAAGCTGATCGAGCTGTTCAAGGCAGATCAAGAGCGTGAGAAAGAGCCAAAGTCTTCCCTGATCATTGCGTTATTGTCCGTAGCGCTCATCGGGTTCGGCTACTGGCTTGCGCTGCAAAATATGCTTACATCCAAGGCATGGGCGACGATCGGCTTCATGCTGACTCCGCTCGTTATTTTGATATCCGTCATCCTGGGCACATACCTGCTGTTTAACACGTTGACGGTTACGCTGCTGAAGCTGGCCCGCAAACACAAAAAAAGCTACTGGCGTGGACTGAACCTGATCGGGACTTCCCAGCTGCTGTACCGGATGAAAGGCAACGCGCGGACACTCACGATCATCGCTGTGTTAAGCGCAACGACGCTGACGGCGGTTGGAACAGCGTACAGCACGTATTACAACACCCGGACGAACGCGGTGCTTGCGAATCCGAACAGCTATATGTTTATCGGGGTGGACAGTACGGTCACAGGAAAAGCCGATAAGGCGATTGAGCAGGCTGCGGAGCATAAAGTGCTTTACCATGAGTCCATGCCTCTCCTTGAGTTAGATGCGGACACCTCCGGCCTGAATCATGCTCAAGGATCAGAAGAGCAGTCGTTTACCGTCATATCCAGCCGCGATTTTAACCGGTTGGCCAAGCTGCAGGGGCGGGATGATGCCATAAGCCTTGAAGGCAGCGAAGCCGCAGTGCTCGAACCCGCCTATCTGGAAGGCATTTCGCCGGAGTATGTCGGTTCGTCGATCAAGCTGAAGGGTGAAGGGATCAATGAAACCATCCAATTCAAAACATTAAAAAAATACAATGTGCTGAATTTTGGAACGGTCTACTCCACCATTGTCGTCAGCGATGAACTTTTTGCGGAGCTTAAGCCGAATGCCAAGGCTTTGGCTGTCGAAGCCTATAGCATCACGCATCAGGACAAGGCTAAAGAGCTGACAATGCAGTTGGAAGAGATTTTACCGGAGAAAGCGGAGCTTTCAAGCTTTTACAGTGATTATTCACGGGGAATGGAATCTACCGGCCTTTTGATGTTTATGGGCGGATTCCTCGGACTCGTGTTCCTGGCGGCGACTGGCAGCATCATTTACTTCAAGCAGCTGACGGAAGCCGGCAGCGACAAAGCCCGTTATGTGATTTTGCATAAAATCGGCGTCAAAAAACGGGAAATCCGCAAAACCGTCGCCAAACAGGTGCTATTCATTTTTGCCCTGCCGCTGGCTTTCGGCATCGCCCACTGTGCTGTCGCCCTGTCGGCATTGTCGAAGCTGATGATGACGAATCTGGTCGTTCCTGTCGTAAGTTGTATGGGTGTCTATGTTTGTATTTACCTGATCTATTATTTCTTGACTGTACATGCGTACTGCAAAATCGTTACCAATACAAAATAAGGAGTGAACGTAAATGAAAAAGGGATTTATCGCTATAGCGGTTGTTGTGATCGTTCTGGTCGGATTCGTCGTATTCATTCAAAACGTGAATTTAAACCGAATCGGTGCGGAGCAATATTACGTGCAGATTAACCAAGACGGAAAGAAAATCGAAGATAAGTCGGACAGCGGACAGAAGTATGTTTCTTACGAATACACCCTGGAGGGCTTTGATTCTAACGGAAAGGAAAAGGTGCTGACCTTTACAGCAGGTAAAGAACTGCGTCAAGATGCGTACCTGAGAGTCTATGTGAAGGGGAATGATGTAAGCTCCTACCAGGAAGTGCAGGCAACCGAGCTACCCGAACAAGTGAAGCAAAAGCTGGTTGGTGCCGGGAAATAAGCTCTTTATACGGGGAATCTGGATATAGTCTACTAAAAATGTGTACGAGGGAGAGAATCCGATGTATCGAAAAAACTTTAAATCTGTATCACAAAAAACGCTGACTTACTCGCTGGCTTTTACGCTTGCGGCCTGTCCGGTCGTCGGCGCTGGCCAAGCGCTTGCAAAACCAGCCGCCGTCGCATCCACTGAATCCATAGAAATGACGCAAGCGCATGCCCAGGTCCAATACCGGATCAACGCAAGGCTAGACGAGAAGAATATGCGCATCCATGGAAACGAGACCGTCACTTACCGGAACACGTCCAACCATACGCTGCGGAAGATCGTCTTCCATACGTATGCCGATGCCAACCGGTCCAAAACGACCCAAACTTCGATGTTTGAGCAAAACAACGAGGAGATCCAGAAGGAAAATCCGCAGAAGAAGCCGGAAGATTTTCTTGGCGGCATCTACATTCGCAGCGCGGCGGCTGACGGACAATCTTTGGCTTTTTCAAACAGCAATCAGGCTCTGACCGTTGAATTGAAGCAGGAGCTAAAGCCTGGGGAAGCGGTGACGGTTGAAATCGGTTTTGAGGTGAAAATTCCTTTCGGCATGCAGCGCCTGTCCTACTACAAAGACATTATCAATGGCGCACATTGGTTCCCGGTCATGTCGGTCTACGACGAGAACAAACAGGAGTGGGACAACAAGCCGTACAGCAAGACCTTCGAAACCGATTATTACGATTCATCGGATTTCGAAGTTCATATTAACGTGCCGGAAGCCTATCAAGTGCTGATGCCAGGGACGATCACCACGCAGGCGGACCCGAAAGAGCCCGGCCGGAAAGTTGTTACCGCTGTTGCCGATAACACCCGGGAGCATGTCTTTTTTGCCAGCCCGAATTATAAGGTGGAGAGCGTAACGCGTGACGGCTTGACGATTGAATATTTTTATTTCGACAATATGCCAAACAAGAAAAAAATCGTCGATGAATACATCGACACCGCTTTTAAGGCTTTTCAATTTTTCAGTGAAAAATACGGGAAATATCCATACTCTGAGTTCCGGATCGCAGAGTCGTACGTAGAGGGTGTGGCGGTCGAGTTTGCCCGGGTCATCCAAATGGGGCAAATCCGGCCGAATAGCGATCCGGCACATGATACCACATTCGTGCACGAGATTGCCCATCAATGGTTTCATGCTTTAATCGGCAACAATTCGGAGAAAGAGTCGTTTTTGGACGAAGGGTTTGCCGATTTTTCGATGGTGTATTTTGCGGAAAAACAAGGCGATGAGCTGAACGGGTTCAAATCGATCCAAATCGATGATGTGTCTTTTATAGACAAGCCGATCGCCTCAAACAATACGGAAGCGGGGGGCGAGGCCAACCCGGTCTTTTATAAAAAAGGACGCCAGGCCATCTACCAGCTGTACCGCATGGTGGGCGAGGACAAATTCGATGCGTTCATGCAGGAATATTTCAAGCGGTACCAGTACAAAAACGCGACGATCAGCGGGTTGCTGCAAACCATCCAGGATACGCTAGGAGAAGAAGCGCGAAAGGAAATGGACAAGGCGCTGCATGATCCGCAGTTTGCTCTAAAGCCCGAATACCAATTGTCTGAGACAGAAAAAGCCACTTATTTGCGTGAACAGTTTAAAGACGCGTACCATTTGACCCTGTCCCAAATTCCGAATCTTCCGGCGGAAACGATGAGCCGCATCGTGGATAAGGCGCTACAAGGCGAACCGTTGACGATCGTGGTGAGTGATCAGGCCAGCGGCATAGCGAAAAAGCAGCAGCAGACAATCTTGGAACAGCTCGAAGGATTTCTGGAGGTGTTGGGCATTCCGCATGAGGTGATTTCCGATCGGCAAACACTCAAAAATAAGCTGAAAAAGGAGCTGCCAAACAGCAATATTATTGCCATCGGCAGCGCGAAAACGAACGGACTCATCCAGGCGCTTAAACCCGGAATCATACAGAAATCGAAGGCCATCGGCTTCGACTGGAAAACCAAGATGAACCAGAAAGCATCTTCGGGCGCATATATCATTAAGCATCCTTACAATCAAAACCGCCTGCTGCTGCATTTATTCTGGAACGGTGACGCCTTGAGCGACAACGCGGTTGAGCCGTTTGCGGAGCAGATGCTAGAATCGCTCGGTTTTAGCGGCGACTTTTATCAATATTACGTTTTGAACAAAACAGGCCAAGTCGCAACAGATAAAAAGATCGCTAACCCGATAGCGAAATTTTTCGGCGAATAATAATAAAAAGAAAGCCGCTGGTCAAAACACCCATTTCAATATATGGTTATAGTAATGGCAGGGCGGGGAAGATGATTACTGAAGACTCGGCAGGTTTTAGCTGCCGGTCTTTTTCCCTGCTTGTAGAAAGGAGTTCGAACCAATTGCCGCTAAGTCAGAAAATATTGATCGTGGACGATGAAGAAGATATTTTGAAGCTCCTTAAAACGGTGCTGATCAAGGAAGGGTTCGAGCACGTATATACCGCCGCTACGGCGAACGAAGGCTGGCTTCAGTTTCAGGACAAGCAGCCTGACCTCGTCATATTGGACATTATGCTTCCGGATGGCGAGGGGTATGACGTATGCAAACAAATCCGCAGCGTTTCGAACGTGCCAATTTTCTTTTTGTCGGCCAAAAACGAGGAAATCGATAGAATACTCGGATTTGCTATCGGTGGCGACGATTATATCACCAAACCGTTTAGTCCGAAGGAAGTGGCTTTTCGAATCAAAGCACGTTTCCGAAGAGCCGAGAGCATCCCGGAAGAGGGATTGAACGAGCACACCTTGAAAGCCGGACCATTTGAGCTTGACGAACACAAATTCGAACTGAAGAAAAACGGCGAAGTCATCGAGCTCAAACCGAAAGAGCTTGGTCTCATTAGCTATTTGCTGAAGCACCCGAACCGGATTATAAGCAAGGAAAGCCTGTACGATCAGGTGTGGGGAGAGGAATCCTTCGGTTATGACAATACCGTCATGGTTCATATTCGGCGGCTGAGGGAAAAGATCGAGGAGGATCCTTCAAACCCGCAATATTTGGTGACCATAAAGGGACTGGGATATAAGCTTGCATTGAAGGAATCGGCGCAATGAAATGGCGGCTGACCGGCAGATATCTGGCATCCGTCGTCCTGATTGTTGTCGTCGTCATTTTCATTAACATTATAGTGGTAACCGGGCTTTTTATATACCAGCAAGTATCTCCCCAGCACCCGTTTTATCAAGATGAGGCCTCAGCCGAATCAATCACCCGTTCATTCAGTAAAGAAATCGTTATGTCAGAATCGGGGATGGCCATTACCGTGCAAGGGCAAGAAACGCTGGAGCGCAATCACGCCTGGGTTCAAATTCTGGACGGAAATGGCAATCAAGTCTATGGATATCGTGTGCCGACTGAAGCCAAAACCAAATATACGCCGCTGGATATCGTCCAGACCTATAAGTATATGGAGAAAGAACTGATGTCGACCGTTTTTATCGGGGAAAAGCAGGAACGCGGGGTACGCTACAGCTATTTGATCGGCTTTCAGGACCCTTATCTGGAGCGGAATATTCTCACCTATGATATCCGGAAGGTCGGACGCTTGCTTCAAATTGGAATCCTCACTCTGCTTTGCGTCGACGGCTTCATCGCGCTCTGCATCGCTTATCTGTTCAGTAAAAGGTTAACCAAGCCGCTTTCCTCACTCATTGACGGGATTAAACAGCTGGCCCATAAAAACTACCGAGTGCACTACGAAACGAAAGGTGTCTACAAGGACGTGTTTTACAATGTCAACGTGCTGACCGAGGAACTGCGGGCAAGCGAATTGGAACGGAAAAAGCTGGACCGGATGAAAGAGGAGTGGATCGCGAACATTTCGCATGATATCAAAACGCCGCTTGCTTCGATTCAGGGGTACGCCGAAATGATGCGGGACAAGGATTATGATTTTACGGTCGAGGAAATGCGGGATTACGCAGAAATCATTGAACGGAAGTCGCTTTATTTGAAAGATGTGATCGAGGATCTGAACCTTTCCACCCGTCTGAGAAACAAGGAACTGACGCTCAATTCGAAAAGCGTAAACATTGTCAGCCTCGTCCGGAATGCCGTCATCGATACGTTAAACGATGCCCGGTATGGCAACCGGAATATCAATTTCCAGTACAGCGACGAAGTGATCCTCGTCGAGGCCGATGAAATTCTGATTCGCCGTGTGGTCGCCAATTTGATCTACAATGCAGTCGTTCATAACGATGAGAATGTGGCCGTTGAAGTCAGTGTCGAGAAGGAAAGGGATTTCGTTCGCATCATTGTCGAGGACCACGGCAAAGGAATCAAGAAAGAAGAGCTGGAACGGATTTTCGACCGTTATTATCGTGGAACGAACACGGGAGAGCTGCATAAAGGATCCGGCCTCGGCATGGCCATCGCGCACGATATCGTGAAAGCGCATGGAGGGGAAATCCATGTAGAAAGCGAGCTGCGTAGCGGAACAAGAATCGAAATTTTGCTTCATACTTAAGAACCGGAAATCCTTCGCGGTAGAGAGGAGGGAGCTTATCATCACAAAACCGCGAAATCATCATGCAACCTGCGAAGCCGGTACGCGTTCATGGCGAATTCGCGCAGCTCCTCGAGAATGGTGTAATTTGCCCATGCTCCCGCGAAAGCGCCGATCCCGGGCAGCATCTGCAGCATTTTCCGGAAGTCCATCGCGTCGCGATATTCAATCTGAAATGTCTCCCAGTCCATATTGCGGGAGTAATCGGCGTCGGAGAGCCATTGTTCTTTTTCAACATGCCAATTCTTGATGGAAGAGAGCAGCCTGGCACGATTTTCAGGCCCTGAAAACGTCATTTGAAATACCTTAAGAATGAACACCCGCTCGGAAAAGTGTTTGGTGTCATAGCCATAAACATGCGCTAGCTCGAATAAAAATTTCATCTTGATCGCTATTAATGCCGGAAAGTCTACCATACTAAGCACAATGCCGCCTGCTCCAGTGCCGGCACCTTCGGCAACTGCGATTTTTTGGTACAGCGCAAACAACTCCTTTGCTTCTTGATCGGCAGACTCGAGGTCAGGAGAGTATTTTACCGAACGGCTAGGCGTATATTCCGCGCCGAATAGGGCTGTGCGTACAATCGACCGGATGGTCGTCGTAATGATGTCATGCACTTTCGGTGGAATGAAGTGATTTATTCGATTTCCGATAGTTTTTGATGTTTTTTCCAGCCATCCCGGCGCTTTGAACATTTTTTGTTCCCAGTCGGCCAGTTCCCTCCTTATTTTATGTTCGTAATTCATCATCCATCGCTCCTCTAAGAAAACTTGACTATATTTTAATGAAAATATCAGTGATTCGGAATAGACCCTGGGAGGTAGTTGACCTCGACTAAAGTCCAGTATCTCATGGGTGTTGAAAGGATTTGATACGATGAGGATACCAGAGGATACAAAAAAACTATTATGAAGGATTCCGATGTGACAAATCAAGCCTTTACATTGTTTTATGTGCAAAATGTAAAGGAGCTGATGAATGATGAACGACTTGAGATGTATCGTCATCGGAGGTAGCCATGCCGGGCTTCAAGCGCTAATCGAGTTCGTACAAGGGGCGGTTACGTTCGTGGATCGTGAGGAAAAACTGATGGATTTTACCCCATGGTATAATTTATTTTAAATATAATTATTTGGGAGTAAGATCATATATGAGCGTAAAAATAGCAGACAATGGCTTCGGAAATAAATTTCGTACTCTTCTCAAACGATCATCTGAGCAACTCCTTATTGTTTCCCCGTACATTGGAAATAAGGTTGCAATAGCTCTTGCTCAGCATATTGAAACCACTAAAGGACTTAAATGCACTGTTATCACACGATTTTATCGCGAGGACTTTATAAGGGGAGCTAGCAGCATTTCAGGCCTAAAAAGATTAATTACTGCAGGCGCAGAGATATATGCACTCCAGGATTTGCACTCTAAATTGTACGTTTTTGATACTCATTCTGTGATTACAGGATCTTTTAACTTTACCTTTAATGGTTTTTACAAGAATCACGAATTTGGTATTTTCATGGAGGACGAACCAGACTTCACACAAGAATGTAAGAGTTACTTTGATGGTTTGTTATCCAGTATGAAAAATTCAGGAAGTGGCGATTGGTTAATCACTTTAACTCAGCTGGAGAATGAAATTCAGGCCATAAAACAATCCAAAAAGACAGTACAAAAGAAAGAAACGTTTAACGACTATAAGTGGGGGGCAGAAATAGACCAGGAAGCTCCCGCCAAACCACCATTTGGCCAAGAAAAAATAGATTTCGTGGAAGAGTGGTTTAATGAAAACGGTTCTAACATGAATCAGACCGGTATTTGGATCAAGTTTGAAGGTAATGGGAATGAAAGAGTTTCATCTAGCGATGTCTACTTAGTAAGAAAAAACAAGCTATACCCAGACAAAGACGTTACCTTTTTCGGAAATAAACCGAAGGGTATAAAGAAAGGCGACCTTGTTTTTATTGCCGTTCACAGCGATAACGGAAAAGAAGAAACACCGATTATCGTGGGATATGGAAGAGCAGAAGGAAAAATTCATACTATTGGCCCGGATGACCCTTTTTACATTCGAACCAAAGGAAAGTACCCATACTACATAAAGCTCCAAGAAACCTGCTTCGTAATGGCTCCAATCAAACACGGTGTTTCCTTAAAGGAGCTTTGTCGCAATTATTATGCTGACTTATATCCGACACCTAAAAAGTCATTTAAGGCTGCATATTCGACTCACCAAAGACAATCTCACCTGAGATTATCGGAGAGGGGGAAAGACATCATTTTGAGCAACCTAGAAAAGGTATTCAAAAAACACTGTGACGATGGAGTATTCAGCGAATAAAAGGACTGATACTAAGATATAAGCATTCTCAAACCTGTCCTTTTGAATTAACGAATATATACGCCCGGAAAAAAAGTGATCCTATAGTATAATGTAAATCACGTGGAGTTATAGGAGGGATCACATTTAATGTTTGGCGCGGATATCAGCATAATGGAATATTTTACGGAGCAAAACATCGAACTCTTTTTGGAACGCTTCCGCTCGCTGGGACCCCTGCCCGGTATACTGTTAACTTTTCTGAAATCTTTCGTTCCGCCACTGCCTACCATCGTGATCGTTGGCGCTAATGCAGCCATCTATGGGTTGTGGCTGGGTTTTTTATACTCGTGGATCGGCCTCGTAACAGGCAGCTTGCTTACGTTTTGGCTGATTCGCAAAGCGTCGGATACCCCCTTTATTCGGCGCTGGGCGGCCAAACCGAAAGTACAGAAGGCAATGCTGTGGGCGCAGAGGAACGGATTTAGCTTCGTTTTTCTCTTAAGCCTGCTCCCGATAGGACCGTTCGTCGTCATTAACATGGCAGCGGGATTAACGCGAATGCGGACGGTTCCTTTTGCGGCAGCCATCATTCTAGGCAAAGGAGTTATGGTATTCTGCATTTCCTATATCGGAACGCATCTGTCCGATTTTATCCACCAGCCTGTCGAGTTTATTGGCGTGGCGTTGTTTATTGCAGCTTCCCTATGGTTGAACCGGAAGTTTCAGGCTTATTTCACGTCTTTGGCGGCTGTGGCACCAGAGTCCGCGGACAATATGAAATAAGGCGGGGAGAGAAGTCTAATCCACCTGGGAAACCCCTAGCATCTACTTTAGACAAAACCCAGTCCGAACCGGGCTGGGTTTTGTCACGTTCATAAGATGGGTAAGCTGATGAGAACGGCTTTGGAAAGAACTTCAAGCACTGTAGAGTTGGAGCCGTAAACATATATTAAGGAGGCAATGATGCAATGGCAGCTGTAAGACCAATGATTGCTATCACAGGTATCGGTACCGCGTTGCCGCCTTATCGCATGGACCAGGCTGACACGGCACGACGGATTGTTGACGCGCTGAGCAGTAACCCGGACTCAGCCCGTTGGGCCAGAAGAATATTTAAGCAATGCGGTGTCGAGAGCCGGTATACATGCGAGCCGGAACTGCTGCAAGAAGCTTCGGCATGCCGTTACATGCCACAAGAAGATCGTTCGAAAGTGCCCTCGACGGCAGAACGGATGGCGGTCTATAAGCGGGAATCCGTCCCCCTCGCTTTATCTGCGGCGAGAGCGGCCTTAGCGGATTCGAAGATGGCTGCCGAGCAGATCACGCATCTGATCACGGTTAGCTGTACCGGCCAATTCCTTCCCGGCATCGATGCAGTATTGATTCGAGAGCTAGGGCTTACGCCTTCGGTTATGCGAATCCCGCTCACGTTCATCGGATGCGCTGCGGGGATGAAGGCGATATGTTTGTCGAAGCAGCTCGTGTCCGGGGACCGGAACGCGAACGTATTGATTGTGTGTGTGGAATTGTGCACTCTCCATATACAGCCTACCGGGGATCGGGAAGCTTTGTTTGGCGCTTCTTTCTTCGGCGATGGAGCTTCGGCTTGCGTAATCGGCGTGGCATCTTCACAGCATCAGCATGTTTACCAGCTTGGCGATGATCGTTCGGTACTGCTGCCTGGGTGTGCAGATGAAATGATTTGGGAGGTCGGCAATGATGGGTTTGACCTATATCTGTCCCCGAATATTCCGAGATTGATTGGCGATCATGTTCCAGCCGAAGTAGCGCACCTCGGTGGTGACGAGCCTCCCGAATTATGGGCGATTCATCCGGGAGGCAAAGGCATTGTCGAAGCGCTGCAATCGAAATATGGTCTGAGGGATGAACAGGTTGCGCCAAGTCTCGGTGTCCTGCGGGACATTGGAAATGTGTCCTCCGCCACGATTTTGTTCGTCATGAAGAAGATGAGGGAACAGCTGCAGGAACAAGGTACGGAGCGGGCATCCGGACTTGCGTTAGCCTTCGGCCCAGGGTTAACGGCGGAGATGATCAAAATTACTTATGTTGCTTCCAGCGTACCATCCAAGCGCCGTACGGAGAATGCGCATTATGTTTCCTAAACTGCATCGTCGGGCGTCGGCGGCTGAGCTCATGGATGATTTCACAAGTGGCGGGGAGGAGCTTCGCGAGGCACTGCGGGAGCTTCGCCGCTTGAATCGGCTGTTCGCGGCAAGCTCGCCAACGCTATATGGAATTAAGCAGCTGTGGCATGCGGCGGGCAAACCGAAGCAGCTGTCCATTACAGATGTCGGAGCAGGCTCCGGTGATGTGAATCGGCGCGTTCTGCAGTGGGCGTCCCGGCAAGGCGTTGCCTTGATGATTACGCTAGTCGATGTGACGGAAGAGGCCTGCGCCGAAGCACACCAATTGTATATTGATGAGCCGCGCGTTCAGGTCATACGCGGCAATTTATTTACGCTCCCGGAGGCGAGAGCGGATATCGTGACAAGCACACAGCTTTTGCATCATTTTTCAGAGGAAGAGCTGCCCCATGCCGTTGCAAGTATGCTGCGGGCGGCCCGGCTTGGCGTTGTCGTGAATGATATCCATCGGCATTGGATCGCTTGGACGGCGGTATGGCTTGCGACCCGGGCGATTTCATCGAACAGGTATATCTTGAATGACGGCCCTCTGTCCGTGGCCAAAGGCTTCCGCTCGCAGGATTGGAAGCGCCTAAAGCAGGCGTTGGGAATCCATCAGCTCATGTATTCCTGGAGACCGTTGTTCCGTTATGCAGTGGTGATCGGTAAGCCAGATTCATATTTAAGCGGACGGAGCTGATCGAATTGAAGCATGATGTGGATGTCGTCGTTCTCGGGGCAGGCATCTCGGGAAGCTGTATCGCTAAGGCGCTCGCGGAAAAGCAGTGGGAGACGGCCTTGATCGACCGGCGGCACTTCCCGCGTCATAAGGTGTGCGGGGAGTTTCTTTCGCCAGAAGCCCAAAGCACGCTGCATGCTCTTGGATTAACCGAGACGGTCGTGTCTCTTCATCCGACGCGGATTGAACGGGCTAAGCTCATTTTCGAGCAGGGCCGTGAAATCGAGCTTCCGATCCCTGGCGCTGCCTGGGGACTTAGCCGATATATGATGGACGAGGCGCTGCATGCATCCGCGGTGCAGGTTGGAGCACAGCTGCACTTATCTACAACGGTTACGGGAATTGAGCAGCACGGAAAAGGTTATACCGTTCGTACAAAGCAGGGCACGGATACGAACCTGTTCCATGCCAGGGCTGTCATTACGGCCTGGGGTGCGAATTCGCGGATGGCGAAGGCAGGACAACGTCCGGATGCAGCCGCTTCGTGCCGTCAAGCCTACATTGGCGTTAAAACACATTATGCCGGTTTAAAGATGGAACCGGTGATTGAGATGTATTTCTTCCAAGGTGGATACTTAGGATTATGTCCGGTTGAGGATGGCAGCGTGAATGCTGCGGCGCTGCTTAACCGTAGTGAATTTATAAAGACGGGCAAATCGGTGTTGTCCATTCTGGAAGCGGCGATTCAGCGCAACCGGAGACTTGCTGAGCGGCTTGCAACGGCTGTGCCCGTCCACGATACGCAAGCTGCCATCGCTCCCGTCTATCTTCAGCGTAAGCCCTCGCCATGGGACGGGCTTCCTCGCATAGGCGATGCTGCCGCGATGATCGCTCCGCTGTGCGGTGACGGAATGTCCATGGCGCTGCGCTCGGCCGCATTATGCGCTCCGCTCGCCGACGGTTTTTTGCGGGGAAGCATTTCTTTACTGGAATGGAAACAAAGCTATACGCAAGCGATCCGGCAAGAATTCGCCAGTCCTTTAAGATGGGGGAGCCTGCTGCAATGGCTCATGAGCGAGCCTGCCGTTCAGCAGCTTCTGCCAAGTGCGGCCCGGTTCGCGCCTCTGCTGGCAAACGGTTTATTTCGAGCGACAAGATTGAAACCGCTGGAGCCACTGGAATTTTTTACGGAATGCTGACTGAAAATCAATCGAACGAGATAGCCGCAATATGGCCTCTTCTAAGTTTGTTGAACTTGGGAGAGGCTTTTTGTTGCAAACATAATTTACTATATAGAAAAATTAGTTCTGTGAAAAAGTATATTCTCTTACTGAACCTTTTTCCCCATGCGAGCGAATTAATAGTTGTAACACGTTCAGGAGGGGCCCCCATGAATGATAAAGAGTTACTTCCGTGGCTTGAAAAAGCGACGCCCGGCGATGGAATTCGCCGAATAAATTGGGCAGACCCATGGGGTGCTTCATCGTTGTTTGCCCCCGTTTGAAGTATATTCATGCTGGCAATGGACAACGCTTAAAGTTAAGTATTATCTTATGCGGGAGGTCATCGCTTCTTGAAATTTGAACTAGGACGTTGCTTACTGAATGAACGATTGATGGAATCCGGAAAGTCAGCGGAATGGCTGGCAAAAGACTTGCTTTTTAAACCGGAACGAATTTACGACTTTATAGAAAACAAAAGAGTGATGCCACTCAAAATTGCCATATCGATCGCCGATTCCATCGGTTGTGATGTTCGTGCCTTGTATGAATTAATTCCGAACGATAATGAAAGTAATGCTTAACATACCAACCGACGAGATTCATTATAAAGAAGTTTTACCTTGTTGACGTCACCGATATGCAGTTATACTTAGCTCAATATTTCTTTTAAAGTTTGGGAATGTTAACGATTGAAAAGAACCATTTGTCTGAGAATTCATTGAAAGCTATTCAATCCATTGTTTCTGCAATTAGTCACCGTCTGAATGACAAATATCCTTTTAGTAGTTTCTTTGGACGGAGGAAGTGGGGCAGGCAAATCTACGCTTGCTGCTGAGGTCGCTTCGCAGTTGGGCGCAGCAGTGATTCATTGCGACGACTTTTTTGATGCAACTCTCCCAGACAACGATTGGGATACATACTCATTGGAGCAAAAATGCCGTCGTTGCATTGACTGGCAACGTATGCGTAATGAAGCATTATTGCCATTGCTAGAAGGTAAGAAAGCCCAATATTATCCTTATTATTCTCTTTCATCTGACAAGGGCTTGGAATCGCGCTTAGTGACGATTGAGCCTTCAAAGGTAATTATCCTTGATGGTATTATAGCTCCCTCCTTGAACTAACCGGTATTAATCATCTTACAGTTCTAGTGGATGTACCACCAACACTTCGCCGTCACAGGCATAATATCAGAGAGGGGACCGACGATTTGGATTGGCATCTTAGATGGAACCCGGCTGAGGACTACTATTTTACAGCTCTGCGTCCACCGACAACATTCGATTTAATAGCGGTTAACAATTAGTCTAATGTGATTTGGATTTAACTTATTTGAACTAATAAGGTGCGTTAGTTGAAGGGATTAGATGGAGCAGTTTGCCGGTTGGCAGCTGCTTCATTTTCATTACTCATAGTTCGATTATAATTGACTACTCAATCCTGATCCGAGTAAGTCACTGGTTTATTTGTTTAAACCAATAATCATTTAACGGGAGTGATATTGAATGAAGGCTATAACCATTGAGAAATACGGTAAAAATGTTCCCTTTGTTATGACAGAACAACCAGTACCACATATCGGTGAACATGATGTATTAGTGGAAATTCATGCAGCCAGTTTAAATCCTATCGACTATAAAATTAAGGAAGGGAAAGTAAAACTCCTGTTGAGTTACAAGTTCCCTCTTATCTTAGGGAATGATTTCTCTGGCGTTATAGTTAAGGTTGGCGAACGGGTGAGTGCATTTAAACCTGGTGATGAAGTTTATGGCAGACCACGCAAGAGCCGTATCGGCACATTGGCGGAATACATTGCTGTACACGAGGAAGATATTTGGTTAAAGCCGCAGAATCTGAACTTTGAAGAAGCTGCTTCTATTCCACTGGTCGGACTTACGACTTACCAGGCCTTTACCGATATTTTGCATCTCCAAAAGGGCCAAAAAATTCTGATTCACGCAGGTTCAGGAGGCGTGGGGACGTTCGCCATTCAATTAGCCAAATTGATGGGGGCTTTTGTTGCAACAACAGCAAGCGATAAAGGATATGAGCTGGTCAAATCGATGGGCGCCGATCTGATCATTAATTATAAAAAAGAAAATTTTGAAGAAATGCTTTCTGGGTATGACGCTGTATTTGATACTCTAGGAAGAGCGGCTTTGGAAAAGTCGTTCCGTGTCCTGAAGCCAGGTGGACAAATCGTATCCATCTCTGGCTTGCCTAACGCAAGATTCGGAAAAGAAGCAAAGTTGGGATGGATGAAAACAGCCATTTTGTCCATCGCGAGCCGTAAGATCACAGCGCTTGAGAAGAAGTACCATACAAGATATCATTTCCTTTTTATGAAACCGAGTGGAACACAATTAAAGGTTTTAAAAGAATTCATTGAAGTAGGCCACATTAAGCCCGTTATTGATAAGGTGTATCATTTGGAAGAGACTGCTCAAGCATTCTCATACCTGCAAGGAGGAAGTGCTAAAGGAAAGGTGGTCATTAAAATAAAGTAACTCCATGCTTACCGGGAATTCCCGAAAATAATTTTATCTTATTTATTGACCAGAATATTCCTGTGATGGTACATTCAGTCCATGAGAAACGCAATATCCAAATGGGAGGGATAATAAAGTGAATCAGGAAGTTACTGCCTACATTGAAAATCTGCCGAAGTGGCAAGGTGAGGTCAGTTCGATCCTGCGGAACATGGTTCATGAAACGATTCCGGAGGCTGAAGAACGTATTCAATACAAAAAACCTCATTTTCTGAAAAATGGACATTATGCAGCTGTCATTTCGCCTTCAAAGGACGCCATTGCATTCATGATCATGAATGCAAACGGGATTGATTTTCCGAAGGGATTTGAAGGACCTGCCGAACGAAAGTGGATTAAACTGCGGGAAGGCGACAACCCGGATCTAACCATGCTATCGGGGCTTCTAAAACAGGCCTCCAACCCATTATAACGATCATCGGATGATTGGCTAGAAACACTTCGTGGTAAGTGGGAAAAACGTTTTGACCGTCAATCCGATTATCTCGATCATCTGAAAAAGAACGAATTATCCCTCAATCCCAAGGAGGAAAGGTGGATACAAACTGGTTTGACGAGATAGCTGCGAGGGAATCACCCCCGCGGCTTCTTTCCGTATGCGGCCGCTAATTTGGCCTCCATACCCTCACTGGCAAGTTCTAAACAATGGAACGTGTCGGAAGACAAAAAAGGCGCACCACACATTAACTACAACGATTCTACTTCAAGTTTAGCTCCCGCCGGTAATACTGCTACCACTCTATCTTTGACATGCTGATTGAGCAAAACTTCTGCATCCAAGATGGCTGCACTCCCTTGATCCGTCGATGAGCGAATGAGTCTACCTAATCCTTGCCGTAAGCGAAGCAGCATATAGGGCAGGTCTACTTCTTCATATGCTGAATCAGCCGCTTCCCGTTTAGCCATAAATACAGGATCTTCCGGTGGATAAGGCAGTGACCAAATAATAACATTGGATAATGAAGGTCCCGGTACATCCAGACCCTCCCATAGGCTTGCCGCACAGAGCACGCTTTCCTCTGTATTTTGGAACTCATTTATGAGACTGCTAATCTCACGGTCACCTTCATACAGAATGGTATAGGATTCAAAGTATGGCTGGTGCGAAGCGGCTTGCTTAAACTCGCGCAGCTCATTCATTGTTCTAAATAACAATAGAGCTCGTCCTTCGGTACGTTTGATCAGCTTGGCCGCCAGAGCCAGCTTCTTCGCTGCAGCAACCTCACTACTAATTTCTCTATATTGTAGAAGTTCACTCGGTGCTAATAGCTTCATCTGCTTCTCGTAATCATACGGAGAGTCCACGGAAAATGATAAAAATTCACTGATACCGAGACTTCCCGCTACGTAATCAAAAGATCCATCTACCGATAGGGTTGCTGAAGAGAATACAATCGGAATCTGAAGTCCGAATACCCGTTCCTCCAGCACTTCCTTGACCGTTTGCGGCATAATGGCAAGTGTAGCAGTACCGTCCTTATTTTCTTCCGCCCAGCAAATGTAGGTACCTGGCTCACGGAAGAGATGAAGCGCAGTTTGGATCATCTCCAGATGCTCTTCAACGATACGCAGCTTATATTCATCAAGCGTATATAAGCCACTCTCAAAGACCAGTTCTTCATCAATAGCTTCAATCGTATTTTTCCAGCGATTCAGTTCTTTTAGAAGCTTCTCATCCATGTGGATTCGTTTTCGATCAGAACCGGGTATCGCTGTACTTTGCTCCGCTACCAGAGAAAACACAAGCTGACTCTGATCAATGGAATCTTCAATTCGTTCGGCTAGCGTTTCTCTGATCTCTCCATCCAGAAGACGAGTAATAATCTCTTCATATGCACTATGCTTCAGCTTATAACTGAGGGCATGTTGTGCGGCCGATTCGAGTAAATGTCCTTCGTCAAAGACGACTGAACTATGTTCAGGGAGCAGGGGAAGCTGACCCTCTCTTTTTCTTCCCTCATAGGTCCACACATGCTCCATGTAGTAATCATGGGAACAGATAATAAGGTCGGTAGATTTTCGATAATGATCCCGAGATAAGGTCATGCCGCAGCGATGTCTTTTATCACATACAAAACAATCCTGAAATGAATCCCAGTTGATCTTATTCCACTGTTCATCATTCAGATGTGGGTATTCCTTACGATCGCCGTAAGGGTAAAAAGATTGCATCGTTCCTGGAGAATGAACAAAATCAGGAAGATTTTCATACACGTCTTCAATTACCGCCGCATCTTCATCCTGAAGACGAACGTCGTCTATTTTTTTGAGACATAGATATTGATCAGGGGATTTACCGAGCCGCGCATCAATCTGTAAATCCAAATAACGGGCAAGCTTAGCTATATCTCCTTCCTGTTTCACAAGCTGCTCAATGAGCGACTCATCTGCACAGGCAATCACTGCAGGCATACGTGTATATCTTGCATAATTAACTGCATAAAGCAGATACACGAGTGTTTTTCCCGTGCCTACCCCAGCTTCTGCAAAAATAGTTTTCTTATCAGCATAGGCTCTTTCCAATTGGTAAGCCATAAATATTTGTTCATCACGGACATCAAATCCATGTTCAGGTAACACATCATAAAAAACATCCGCAACCCAATCGCCGACCTGCTTGACGAACGGTTCTGAGGGATCATAGGGGAAAGGATATCGCTCCACGCTTACGCCTCCGACACTATCATATTCTTATTAGGAAAACTAAAATTATCTCATGAGTGAAGAGGTTTAGCAACCTGTCTTTCTCATAATACTGTTCCAATTCCCCCCATATATGAATCAAATATACGCGATTAAACTATTTCAGGAAGGACTAATTGTACTACTGCATTGGAATGATCAGTTGCTTATGTTCCGCAAATTTAGCGATGATTATAAAAAAAGTTGCTAAGACTCGCCCCTTTAGCGATAATTATTGTGCCAAATAGAAAATGAACATTTAAACTCAAAAAAATAACACTTATATAGGTAATAATAAAGGAAAGTGAGATAAGCGAAATGATTGCAAAAACAGAAGAAGACTTTAATGGTTTGAAGGAGATTGGCAGAATTGTTGCCTCTATTCGAGATAAATGGGTACAACGAACAGTTCCCGGCATAACGACAAAAGAGCTTGACGATATAGCTGAAGAACTTTTTAAGAAAGAAGGCGCAGTTTCAGCTCCAAAAGGTGAATATAATTTCCCTGGCTATACTTGTATTAGTGTTAATGAAGAAGTGGCACATGGAATTCCAGGAGATCGGGTTATTCGTGAAGGGGATATCGTGACGGATGATGAGTTATTAAAGGAAGGGATGGTTATCGCATTTGAACCATTTATCTCTACCTTTGAAGAAGAAGTGTTCCAAAAAGGAGACGGATGGACCTTTGCTACAAAGAAAAGCTATGTAGCTCAAATGGAACATACGATTATCCTTACAAAAAATGGTCCTATCATTGTCACACTTTAATGAGTTCAAGAGTTCGATTCCATTCCGGAAATCGGATAAGTAAAAGAGGATATAGGAGTTAATAAAGTGGAAAACTGGAATTTCATCCGCCAGTTAAAGAACAACGTCAAATCAAAATATAAGCTCTTGAATAGAGCAGACCGAGGTTAAAACGGTCTGCTCTAATTTTATGTTTAATTAAATACACTGTAAATAAAACCATACTACTACGAGTGGCATATCCTTTTGTTTCCGATCACAGTCTGTCAAGGTTTGGTATAATCATGTTGAATCATTGTTTTTATTCTCTTTCTCATTAGCAGGGGAGGTGTTTTCCATCCGTAACGATGAGCTGAATGATCCCAAAACATCCGCCGATCCAGTAAATGATACCGATGTCCCGTTTGAATGGGGAGAAGAATTTTGGAACCCGGAGGATGACATTGAAGAGGATGAGTTGAATCACCGACCTAAAAGAACATGGATCAAAAAAACAATTATTGTTATGCTGGCCATTCTGCTGCTCGGTAATCTAATTGCTTTTATACCACAGATTTATAATCTACTGACAATACGGTTTTTGAAAAAGGATGCACAGTTATCACAAGATGAACAGATCCAGCAATATAAGCAAGCCGTTGTTAATGTTAGTTCCGGCGGTCGGAAAGGTACAGGGTTTAATATCGCTCCAAACGGACTCATTATTACGAATCAACATGTCATGGATGACGACAAGGCTGGCATTATCCAATTTTTAAATGGAAAAACATATCCGGCAGATGTTATCGTAAGTGACAGCGAGATAGATATCTCCATACTTAAAATTAGAGACAATGCGAACAACCTGCCTACACTTCAATTGGAAACAGAGATAGCCTATCAAGAGGGCGATCCTATTCATGTCATCGGAAATCCGCTAGCATTCTACCGAATCGCCACTGAAGGCACAGTGCTAGGATTAACCCCATTAGAGAGTCGCAAGCTTCCCATGCTCATGATACAGGCGCCAATTCATAACGGAAACAGCGGCAGCCCTGTTATTAACAATAAGGGGAATGTTATTGCAGTTGTGTATGCCACAACAATTACATCACAGGGGGACCAATCTATCCCTGTAGGTCTTGCTATTCCAATTGATTATTTGGAGAAATATGAAAAGACTATGTTTCAAAAGTAGCAGGCAGCCGATTTGAAGATTTATATAAATGCAAAGGGGCTCTGATAGGCAAGTCTATTAAGATAAGAATGCTTATCTGTATGGGTGTACGAAGTCCAGAATCATTTGTGGAAGGTGAAATTTATAATGAACAACTCCAAACAAATGCTACGTGCTATGGTAATACCCATGACAATCACTATGTTGATGTTGCTAGTCGGCTGCAATTCTAGTGTACCTGCTGAATCTATGAACCCCAGCAGTAATTCGAGTTCAACACCGACTTCAACGTTACCTCAAACACCTTCTCAGATACCAAATTCGACACAAAACGGAGAAACTAAAACATTTACTTATGGTGGACTCAAACTTGAAGTAACAAATGTCTTCGAAGTTCGATCCGAAAGCATGATTGATGACGGAGGTAATCCATGGGAATACAGTGTTTTTGTCTGTTATCCCGGCGCAAGTGTTACCGTATTAACCACCGATATGAGTGACGCTAATATCACTGCCGATGGAAAGTCTCATGCGAATTGGGGTGTTCTCTTGGCGTCTGGTGGACGGAAAGATATCGTGGACGATATGAATTCATTTGATGTCACGCCTGAAATACTCGGCATTTATAACCTTGAGTCGAGCATATATGTATTGAAACTAGAAATGTACAAAAATGACAATTAGGTATCATGGAAGCTCCGAAGTATAAATCCCTTTACTAAAACGATGATCGAGGCGTATAATCCGTTAAGACATCGGAGTGGGAAGAGGGAAATTGATTATGAACAACGGGTTGGTCAATGCTATTATCGCGTATATCATGTGGGGGGTTCTCCCGCTTTATTGGAAGTTGTTTAACGATGTGCCGGCAGGCGAGATTCTGTCACATCGGGTTGTTTGGTCGTTCGTCTTTATGGGTATTCTCGTAGCAGTCCAGCGTCGCTGGAGTGACTTGAAGCGGATTGCGGCTAGCCGCTCGCTCCTGCTGTCGCTCACCGCTAGCGGACTGCTGATCGCTGCTAATTGGCTCATCTTCATCTGGGCGGTCAACAACGACCATGTCGTCGAGACAAGTCTCGGCTATTATTTGAACCCGTTGCTGAACGTGTTGCTTGCGGTTGTCTTCCTTCGTGAGAAGCCAAACCGTGGCCAATGGCTCGCGATTGCCATCGCTGGCGCAGCGGTGCTCATCATCGCCATCGACTACGGACGGTTCCCATGGATCTCAATCACACTGGCCGCGACGTTTGGCTTGTACGGCCTCGCGAAGAAGAAGATCGGACAAGACGCTTCTGTAGGCTTGCTGTCGGAGACGGCTGTAGTCCTTCCTATTGCGCTCGGCTACTGGATCTATTTAGCCGCAGTAGGAAAGACGACGGCATGGACGCTACCTGTGTCCACGTTCGTCGAACTGCTTCTTTCCGGCGTGGTAACAGCGCTACCGCTTCTTTTCTTTGCGCGAGCGGCTGCCCGTATGGCGCTGTCCACGCTCGGTTTCGTACAATACATTGGGCCGACGATCATGCTGTTATTGAGCATATTCGTGTTCAAGGAATCAGTCTCGCCGGTTCTTCTCATCGGCTTTGCGCTCATCTGGACAGCGCTTGTCGTATACGCTGCGGCATCGGTTCGCGGCACGCAACTCGCGAGGCCGCACTGACGGAAAATACGTCCGCCCGGTACCGTCATAACAGCCATTTTCGTCCGCTAGGGAGGAGATGGCTGTTTTCTGTTTGGGGTTAACGGGAAACGTTAGTTCAATTAGTTGACTATAATCGGGCGGCCAGAAGGCTGGGGGACTTAAGTTGCTGCCTGACTACAAAGCAACTTGAGTTGGGACTGATCCAGCCTGTGCTGGTGTACCTGGAATCGTTATTCATCGCACGAAGCAGGGGCCCGTCCGATGTGGATGGGTCCCTTTGCTCTTTAACATTTCAACCATGTCCCGCTATATTCCCCTTCGTCCGTCTCGTTACGCAAATAGCTACCATACTGCTGAGTCCACGTCCACATGGCGGCGAAAATCGGCTGCAACCGGTCTGTCAGCGTCTTCGGACTAATCGGATGCAGCCTACGGCGCAATTCCCCGAAGCGCTTGGTTCCGTTAAACAATTCGAATAACAGTGCAATCGATTCATTCAGTTAGGAATTGATGCAATTATATTTACTACAGGGAGTTCCTCTAAAATGGAAGCTTAAATATTCTATGAACTACTTCAACAAATCCTACGTTTTGGTGAACTTCAGCGAAGAATTAATGGCATATCGAGGCATGTACTGACGATGACCTGAAAGAACATGAAAAGAGCGGAATCATTGAACGAACCGTATATAATACGATACCGCCGAAGGTTGAGTATGCATTAACTGATTTCGGGAGAAGTTTAGAGCCCATTTTGGAGCAATTGATAAAAATAGGGGAGCATTACATCTCATTGCAAAACAAAGAAGACATCTGGTTGATCGATTAATTTGCAGCATGTGAAATGAGAGAGGATATTTAGATTAAACAAAAATCACTCCCTCACGCAGGCGTAGCCGCTTTCGGGAGTGATTTTCGAAAAAATGCTGTTCCTATCCAGATTCGTAAATGTCGTAACGCGCACGCTC